>DATJXG010000001.1:0-5688 GCA_035500455.1 Terriglobales bacterium
TGGTGTCGAAGAGTTGGTACAGGTCGCCGGTGATGAGTGGATAGGCCTCGGACGGAACGGCGATTACCGCGTTGCCAACAGCGATTGCGGGCAACACCAAGGAAAGAAAACCGAGTAGCGGCGCTTCCCGCGGACAGATGACGCCTACGTTTCCGATCGGCTCGTTCATCGCGATGGTGATGTTGCGGAATGGCGGGTTGTGCACCGCGCCGTCAAATTTGTCGGCCCAGGCGGCGTAGGAGAAGAGGCGCTCGATGCTGGCGCTTACTTCAGCTGCGGCTTGCCTCTCGCCCACCGCTTTCGCAAGGCGGTGAGTTACCTCGCTTTGGCGCTGTGCGAGGTTCTCCGCCATGTAGTAGAGAACCTGGGCGCGGTTGTGGGCTGTGGTCTTGGCCCAGACTGCGGCCTTGCGGGCGGCTTCCACGGCGTTGCGGACGTCCTTGCGGTTACCCAGCGGGGCTTCGCCGAGCAGTTCGCCATTGGCGGCGCGAACTTCCATGCTGTAGCCGGAATCGGGGCGGGCCTGCTTGCCTCCGATGTAGAGCTTTACGGTGCGGTCGATGGCGGGGGTTCCAGCGCCGTTTTCACTTTGAGAACTCTCCGCGGGAACAGATTGTGAGACCGGGAGCGACGGGGCGCTCTTGAACCATGCCGGCTCCAGGTATTCCATCAGACCTTCGCGGCCACCCTCGCGGCCGTAGCCGCTTTCGCGATAGCCGCCGAAGCCGCAGGAGGCGTCGAAGAGATTCGTGCAGTTCACCCACACCACTCCCGCCTTGAGCTGGGCGGCGACATGCAGGGCAACGTTAATGCTTTCACTCCAGACGCAGGCAGCGAGTCCGTAAACCGTGTTGTTGGCCAGTTCTACTGCTTCACTGGGCGTGCGGAAGGTCATGGCGGCGAGGACGGGGCCGAATATTTCCTGCTGAGCGACGATCGACGTGGGGTGAACGTTACTGAGCAGCGTGGGCGGAAAATAGAGGCCGCGGGCGGGCATTTCGATTTGAGGCTGCCAGCAGGTTGCGCCTTCGGAGACGCCTTGCTCCACCAGTCGCTGAATGCGATCGAGTTGCACGCGGGCAACGATGGCGCCGATGTCGATGGCTTTATCGAGCGGCGGGCCGGCGCGAAGCTTGCCCATGCGGTCGCGGATTTTTCCGATCAGAGGCTCGGCAATGCTTTCCTGCATGAGCAGGCGAGATCCGGCGCAGCAGACCTGGCCCTGGTTGAACCAGATGCCATCCACCAGGCCTTCGACGGCGCTGTCGAGGTCGGCGTCTTCGAAGATGATGAATGGAGACTTGCCGCCGAGTTCAAGGGAAAGGCGCTTGTGACTGGTTGCGGTGGCGCTGCGGATGGCGCGGCCTACCTCGGTAGAGCCGGTGAATGCGATTTTATCGACATCGGGATGCTTGACCAGGGCTTCGCCGGTCGAGCCGTCGCCGGTGACGATGTTGACCACCCCCGCGGGAAGGCCGATCTCGTGACAGATTCCCGCGAAGGCCAAAGCGGTGAGCGGGGTATATTCGGCGGGCTTGAGCACCACGGTGTTGCCGGTTGCCAGAGCGGGCGCGATTTTCCAGGCCAGCATCAGCAGAGGAAAATTCCACGGAATGATCTGGCCTACCACTCCGCAGGAGATGTATTCGGGAAATTCCTGCTGCAGAAGCTGCGCCCAGCCGGCATGGTGATAGAAGTGGCGGGCCACCAGCGGAATATCGATGTCGCGGCTTTCGCGGATGGGCTTGCCGTTGTCGATGGTCTCGAGAACCGCCAGGCGGCGCGAATGTTTCTGTACCTGCCTTGCCAGCGCATAGAGATAACGAGCGCGGGCATGCGGAGTCAGAGCCTGCCAGGCAGGAAACGCGGCACGGGCGGCTTTAACGGCGGCGTCAACATCTGCGGGCGAGCCCTGCGCGATGCTGGCCAGTTTTTCGCCGGTGGATGGATCGGTGGTATCGAAGTATTCGCCGGCAGAAGGTTGCATCCAGGCGCCATCGATGAAGTGGCCGAAGCGGCGGTGGTGGCGGTCCAGCCAGGTGAGGGCTTCTTTCGGATCTTCGGGGGCTGGGCCGTATTCCAGGGTGGCGAATTTCTCGGCGAGGGTCATTTCAGATCTCGTTTATTACTCTGTGGTGCGTCGATATCTTTGCCATCCTGTGCGGAGCGATCTCATGTCCGCGTCTGGGGACAGAGACAGCGCGCGGGATTCTTTTAGCCGGGCCATCTGCGCCATCGAGGAAATGCCTGGAAGGGCCGCTGCGGCTTGATACTGGCATGAGGTCCTTCGCTTCGCTCAGGATGACAATAGCTGCAAAACAATCGCGCATTCGCGAGCAATTCACGCGATCGGGTGGCGGTAGTCTGCCGAGTAGCGTCCTGTCGCATGGTGCTCCAACTGCCGCTCGATGTCATTTAAGAGCGAACTGGCTCCGAAGCGAAAGAGTTCCGCCCGCATCCAGGGCGGGCCGAGTTCCTCTTTCATCAACGCCAGCCATTCGATCGACTGCTTGGCGGTGCGAATGCCGCCCGCCGGCTTGAAGCCTGCCGCCATGCCGGTTTCCTGCGCGTATTCACGGATGGCGCGGGTCATCACGAAGCCTACCGGGAGGGTGGCGTTGGTCGGCTCTTTTCCCGTGGAGGTCTTGATGAAATCGGCGCCGGCCATCATGGCCACAAAGCTGGCGCGGGCGACGTTGCGCAGCGTGAGCAGATCGCCGGTGCCGAGAATGACTTTCATGTGCGCGGGGCCGCAGGCCGCCTTGAAGGCGGCGATTTCGTCGTAGAGTTCCTGCCAGCGGCCTCCGAAGACATGGGTGCGGGTGATTACTACGTCGATGTCCTGGGCGCCGGCTTCCACCGAGCGGCGAATTTCTGCTACACGCTCGGGAAGTGGGGAGAGTCCGGCGGGAAATCCCGTGGAGACGGCGGCTACGCGGACGGCGCTTCCCTCCAGGGCGCGACGCGCAGTCTCCACGAAGCGGTGATACACACAGACGGCGGCGACCTGAATGTTCAGATCTTCGATTTCCAGGCGCTTGACGAGTTCTTGCTGGATGGGCGCGCGGGCTTTGGCGCAAAGGCGGCGAACGCGCTCATCGGTGTCATCGCCAGAAAGAGTTGTGAGATCCATGCAGGTGATGGCGCGCAGCAGCCAGGCGGCTTGCCAATCCTTCTTTACGGTGCGGCGGGCGACGTGAGATTGCGCCCGGCGCTCTACGGCGCTGGTGTTGACGCGGACCTGCTGCAACCAGTCCAGATTTAACGGGATGCCGCGGTTGGAAAGAAGCGGGTGGCCGCCGAGGGTCGCCACAGGCGCGTCAGAATGCTGCACAGGCGTGACGGAAGCAGCGTTGCCGTCACTTTCGATTCCGTTGTGTTTCGTGCGTTCCAACGACATATGGATGCCGGCTGATTGCGCCGTGATTCCTGAAGTTTCCCGGCGATGACCCAGGGTTGCATCCGGGCTTAGCGGCTATTGTACGGCAGGTTGACACTTGACACCTGCAACCCTCAAAGCTAGGCTACATCGCCGACTGTTTTCGCGAACCACATGACAACTGCTGAATCGGCTGGAGTACCGGGCCCCCGACGTTTGCTTCGTTCTCTTCCCTTTCTTTCTATCCTCCTGCTGCTGGTGTGCGTGTTGCCGGCATCGGCCGCCAAGAAAATCATCTTCGACACCGATCCGGGCACCGATGATGCGCTGGCCCTGATGCTGGCGCTGAACTCGCCGGAACTGGACGTGCGCGCCATCACCGTGGTGCCGGGAAATGTTACGGCGGAAATGGGACTGGAAAACGCGCTGCGCATGGTTTCGCTGGCCAACCGCTGCGACATTCCGGTAGCCCCTGGCGCGCAGCATCCTTTGTTCCAGAAGCTGATCACCGCGGAATTCTGGCATGGAAAGAACGGGCTGGCGAATATCGAGTTGCCACCCAGCAAATGCAAGGCTGACCCACGCTTCGGACCTGATCTCATCATCCAGTTGGTCCACGAGAATCCGCATGAGATCACTCTGGTTCCGGTGGGGCCGCTGACCAATATCGCGCTGGCGATCGAGAAGGATCCTTCGATTGTGCCGCTGGTGAAAGAGGTAATCCTGATGGGAGGCTCGATCAGCGGAGGCAATGTGAACGCCGCCGCAGAGGCCAACATCTACAACGATCCCGAGGCGGCACAGGTCGTTTTTCAGGCAGGATGGCCGCTCACCATGGTGGGCCTCGAGGTGGGGGACAAGGCGCTGTTCACCCGGAAATATCTTGACGAGCTGGGAGCAACGCACGGGCCAGTCAACGACTTTATCTATGCGGTGAACAAATTCCTGCTGGGGCTGGCGGAGAAATTCGGCGGCTCGGGATCGCCGATGTATGATCCCTCGGCGGTGGCGGTGGCGGTTGATCCGACGCTGGTGAAAACGCAGGAGATGCACGTGGACGTGGAGACGCGCGGCGAGTTTACCCGGGGAGAAACCGTGGGGAATCGCCGCGGAGAGGTGGAGCGGAATGTTCTTCACGGGGACCGCTACATCATTGAGGGATTGGATCGGGTGAAGCCCAACACGAAAGTTTGTGTAGATGTGGATGCAGACCGCCTGCTGCAACTCTTTGTTTCGCGTATTCGCGGGAAGTGACTCAGTTTGCGTCGTCGGGAATGGGCCCGCGTTTCGGTCCAGATTTCCTCGGCTAAGGAGAAGCAATGTTTACACCGCATACTTTAGGCATTGCCCTGCTGATGATGATTACCAGCGCCGTGTGCTGGGGTTCTTGGGCGAACACATTCAAAGGCGTGAAGAATTACCGGTTCGAGCTGTTCTACTGGGATTATGCGATCGGCATTTTTCTGATTTCGCTGGTCCTGGGCCACACCATGGGGAGCACCGGAAATACTCCTGACAGCCTGATCAACAACATTCATTCGGCCGACGCTTCCAACGTGATTTGGACGATGGTGGGTGGAGGCATCTTCAATCTGGCGAATCTGCTGCTGGTAGCGGCCATCGACATGGCGGGGCTGGCGATTGCATTTCCGGTGTCCATCGGGATCGCGCTGGTAGTGGGCGTTGTGTTGAGCTATGGCCTGCAGCCCAAGGGGAACATAGTCCTGCTCGCGGCCGGTGTGGCTTGCGCCGTGGTCGCAGTGATCCTGGATGGAAAGGCCTACGGCAGCCTGGCGGGCGCAGGACGTAAAGTCTCCAGCAAGAGCATTGTGGTTTGCATCGTATCCGGCGTTTTGATGGGTTTGTGGGCTCCGTTCGTCGCGCACGGCATGACTCATGGACTGGCGCAGGGCCAAGCTCTCGGGCCTTACAGCACGGCGGTGTTTTTAACGTTGGGAGCGCTGCTCTCGTGCTTCATCTGGAACATTTATTTCATGAAGAAACCACTGGTGGGTGAGCCAGTGAGTTTCAGCGGATTTTTCCGCGGGCCGGCTTCCGCGCACATGCTCGGGCTGCTGGGCGGCGTTATCTGGGGCACGGGGATGGTATTCAACCTTGTGGCCGCCAACTTTACCGGGGTGGCGATTTCGTACGCCATTGGCCAGTCGGCGCCTATGGTAGCGGCACTGTGGGGGGTGCTGGCGTGGAAGGAGTTTGCGGGTGCCGGGCCCAAGGCGAAGTTATATCTGGTGCTGATGTTCGTGTTTTACGGCCTGGCGATTCTGCTGGTGGCGAAGGCTAACGGGTAG
>DATJXG010000002.1:0-7274 GCA_035500455.1 Terriglobales bacterium
AAGTCGTCCAGAGTTTTGGCGCCGTGGGTCTGCTCGCGGATGATGGTATCCGCCCAGAGCCAGTTGAGGACGTCTTCCTCGTAGTAATCGAGAGGGCGGCGCCATGACATCCACTCGCGGGGCGCATCCTGCATGGAAGGAACGCCGTCGGCAGTGTCCTGCAAATTCCGCCAGGTGCGGCCGGGTCGGTGGTCGAGGTCGGCGGCAATGGCGGCGAGTTCGTCGCGGTATTGCTCGGGAGTGCGGATGCCGCTGCGCCCGCTCAGCACGTCTCCCAGATACGAAGTCAGGCCTTCATATACCCAGAGCAGATCATCCTGCATGGGCTTCTGGTAGTCGGGAGTGGAAAGGTCGGCGGGGCGGCGGTACTTGCCGTTCCAGGAGTGGACGTATTCGTGGGTGAGCAGGCCGGCGCCGAGAAGCCTGAGATGGGCATCGACCAGGGCGCGCTCGTAGAGGCGGCTGTCATTGGACTCATGATGCTCGAGGCCGAAGTGGGCGACGTGATCGCTCAACGTGTAGAGGAAGTGGTAGTCGCGGAAATGGTGGGCGCCGAATAATTTCTCGGCTTGCGTGGTGAGGGTGCGATAGTGATCGAGGACATTCTCGGGAGCATCGAGGGCTTCGGCGCTGTCGGCGGCGATGTCCAACTCCTGGCGCGGATCCTCGGCCAGGGGCACGACGCGCAGATATTCGGCGATCTGCACCGGGGAGTCCACCAGCGTGGTGAGCGACGCGGGCTTGAAAGTGATGTACTGGCGGCCTTCGAGCTGTACACCGCTGGTGGAGGCGACGGGCAGCGCGGTGGCGAACTTCCAGCCGGGAGGAGGAGTGAGGCTGGCTTCGTAGGTCAGTTCGTCGGAGGTCCATCCTTCCGGGTAGAGCAACAAGGTGTTCCAGGCCAGCACCGCGAGCTTGTCGGTGGTAGATTCAGCGGCGGTGTACTTGCCCGCCGCGCCGGCGGGGGAGATGAAGTCGAGCGCCGCGTCTATCGCGGTGGCGCCGGTCGGCACTTCTACGTGGAAGATCCAGCCGTCGAGCAGATCGCGGCGCCACTTGAGTTCCTGGCCGTTGGCGGTGAAGTGCAGGCCGGCAAGATCTTCGATGGGGCCGGTGGGGCCATGCTCGCCGGGGATCCATTTAGGGTAGTAGAGCGTCAGGGTGCCCGGGGCTGCCGGAATGTGGAGCTTGGCGTGAAAGATCTTGCGCGGGGCATCGCTGGCGTCGACCGCGAGAGTAATGGTGGGGGGCGTGCCCCGGGGCGGGGCTTTCGCGGGCTTGGTGGCGGCGAAAGAGTTGGATGAAATCAGTGCAGCTGCGACCAGAACGAGATTCAGCAGGCGGGGTGGAGGCTGGAACATGGATCTCCTACATGAAAGTGAAAATTATGCAAGTTCGCGACTATAGCAGAATGGGGTTGCTGGTAGCTACCATTCAGGGCGAAGGAATGTTCTGTCTTCTCCGTGATCTCCGCGGAAGTTCTCGGCGCTCCCGGCGTTTCAAGATTTTGATTTTTGTTGATGGAGGGAGGCGCTGGAAAATCTTAAATCGCCGAGGCCGCAAAGGAACCGCCGCCGAGGGCGCGGAGAATTTCTGGACTGCTTGAGGTGCTAGACTTTGGGGTTTTTGCGGAGCCAATGATGGAAATACGTCTTGTGGGAGTTGTGGGTGCGGGGACCATGGGCAGCGGCATCGCCCACATGTTTGCCCGCAGCGGGTACGAAGTGGTTTTGTGCGATGTTGAGCAGCGGTTTCTGGATCGCGGGCTGGAGGCCGTCGGCAAGAACCTCGACCGCGAGGTCAGCAAGGGCAAGCTGAGCGCGGAGGCGCGAGAGGCTGCTTGGAAGCGCATCCGGCCAGTGGTGGACCGGGCATCGCTTGCGGAATGCGATTTCGTGGTGGAGGCGGCAACCGAAAAACTGGGAATCAAGGGGGAGATTTTTCGCGATCTTGACCGAATCTGCCGGGAGGAAGCCATTCTGGCGTCGAACACATCTTCTATTTCCATTACCAAGCTGGCGGCCTTGACCCGGCGGGCGGAAAAAGTGATCGGCATGCACTTTTTCAATCCGGTGCCGGTGATGAAGCTGGTGGAGGTGATCCGCGGGCTGGCGACGTCACAGAAAACGTTTGAGGCGGTGCGCGATCTGGCGGTGAAATTGGACAAGACGCCGGTGGAGGTGAACGATGCGCCGGGGTTCGTTTCCAATCGCGTGCTGATGCCGCTGCTGAACGAGGCGATGTACGCGGTGATGGAAGGTGTAGCGACGCCTGAGGCGGTGGATGAGGTCTTCAGGCTGGGGATGGCGCATCCCATGGGGCCGCTGACCCTGGCCGATTTCATCGGCCTGGACGTCTGCCTCGACATCATGCGCGTCCTGCAGGATGGGCTGGGCGATTCCAAGTACCGGCCGTGCCCGCTGCTGATCAAGATGGTGGACGCGGGGTGGTTGGGGAGGAAGAGTGGGCGGGGGTTTTATAAGTATTGAGGGGACAGCTTTCAGCGGTCGGCCCTCAGCAGTCAGCACCCAGTCGGGCAGTTCTGAGTGCTGATTGCTGAATGCTGAGTGCTTCCTTTCAGACCGGCACTGCCACGCTGTTGACGATTTCCTGCATCACCTGCTCGGCCTGCTCAGCCTTTTTCAACGTGGAGGAATACAGGCCGCTTACCACCACGCGATGGGCGAAGACCGGGACTGCCAGGGGCTTGAGATCTTCGGGTACACAGAAATCTCGGCCCTCCACAAACGCCATGGCCTGGGCGGCGCGGTAGAGCATCTGCGAGCCGCGCGGGGAAACTCCGAGCGAGAGCTGTTCTGACTCGCGCGTCTTGCGGACAATTTCCAGGGCGTAGCTCACCAGCGAGTCGTCCACCCGCACCTGGGTGACGGAGTCCTGCATCTCCAGAACGTCAGCGGCGGTCAACACCGGCCGCAGATTTTCCAGCTTCGAGGCGCCGCCTTCGGAGCGCAGGATTTCGCGCTCCGCTTTCTGGTCGGGATAGCCCATGCGAATGCGCATCAGGAAGCGGTCGAGCTGCGACTCCGGCAGGGGATAAGTGCCATGGTGCTCTACCGGGTTCTGGGTGGCGATAACGAGAAATGGCTGCGGCAGAGGGTAAGAGTGAGCGTCCACGGTGACCTGGCCTTCGTTCATGGCCTCAAGCAGGGCAGACTGGGTCTTCGGGGTGGTGCGGTTGATCTCGTCGGCGAGCAGAACGTTGGCGAAAACCGGGCCGCGCTTGAATTCGAATTGCTGCTCGATGGCGGAGAAGATGGAAATGCCCAGCACGTCGGAGGGCAGCATGTCGCTGGTGAACTGTACCCGCTGAAAGCTGCAGTCCAGGGCGCGGGCGAGCGCCTGGCCGAGGGTGGTTTTGCCCACTCCGGGGACGCCTTCAATGAGCAGGTGGCCGCGGGCGAGGATGGAGACCAGGGCGAGGCGGACGACTTCGTCTTTACCGCGGATCACCGTGCGCAACGCGGACTCGAGCTGGGCGGCGCGGGTGGAGGCTGCCACGGCGGCCTTCAGAGACATATGAGCGATTCTACTATGGCTCGCGAGGAGGCCGAAGTTACCGAAGGAAGGGGACGGGTTGCTGCTTTACCTCCGTGCCCTCGGCGGCGTTGCTCGGCGCTCTCGGCGTTTAAGGTTTTCCCTTTCCCCCCACAAAAAGCAAAACCTTAAATCGCCGAGGGCGCGGAGACTCGCCGGTAACTCTGGTACTCACCACATCAAGCGGGCTTCTCTGGCACAATAGAGTGTACCGGTTTGCGTCAGGGCTGCCTGGAAATCTGCCGGGCTGCGGTGTGGCTTCACTCGCTTTGACGCTGCAATTCATACTCTAATTTCAGGATTTCTATGAAAGCTGCCCGTTCGGCTGCACCCCCTACCAGCAATATTCACCTGGTCCGCTGGGTGAAAAAGACTGCGGAGCTGACTCAGCCGGACAAAATCCACTGGGTGGACGGCTCGCAGGCGGAATACGACAAGCTGTGCCGCGAGATGGTCAAGGCCGGCACGCTCACCAAGCTGAATCAGGAGTTGTGGCCGGGCTGCTTTCTGGCGCGCTCCGATCCCGGCGATGTGGCGCGCGTGGAAGACCGCACCTTCATCTGCTCGCTTTCCAAGGACAGCGCCGGGCCCACTAACAACTGGGAAAATCCCTACGTGATGCGCCGCATTCTGAAAGACCGCTTCAAGGGTTGCATGCGCGGGCGTACCATGTACGTGCTGCCTTTCAGCATGGGGCCGGTGGGCTCGCCGATGTCGCAGATCGGCGTACAGCTTACCGACTCGCCTTATGTGGTAGTGAGCATGCGCATCATGACGCGCATCGGCACCCAGATATTCCACCTGATCGACGAGGACTTCCGCCGCGTGGTGCCGTGCATCCACAGCCTGGGCGCGCCGCTTGCGCCCGGCGAAAAGGACGTTCCCTGGCCCTGCAACAAAGAGAAATACATCGTGCACTTTCCGGAGACGCGCGAGATCTGGTCGTACGGCTCGGGCTACGGCGGGAATGCGCTGCTGGGGAAAAAATGTTTCGCGCTGCGGATCGCCTCCAACATCGCCCGCGACGAGGGCTGGATGGCGGAGCACATGCTGATTGTCGGAGTGGAGAATCCGCAGGGCGAAAAAACCTACGTGGCGGCGGCGTTTCCCAGCGCCTGCGGCAAGACCAACTTCGCCATGATGGTGCCGCCGAAGGGATTTGAAGGCTGGAAGGTGTGGACGGTGGGCGATGATATCGCCTGGATCAAGCCCGATGCCGAGGGACGGTTGCGGGCGATCAATCCGGAAGCGGGATTTTTTGGGGTCGCGCCGGGAACTTCGGTGAAGACCAATCCCAATGCCATGGCCGCGCTCTCCCGCAACACGCTCTTCACCAATGTGGCGCTCACGCCCGAGGGCGGTGTGTGGTGGGAGGGCATGAGCGACGATCCTCCGGCGGAATGCCAGGATTGGCAAGGCAAACACTGGACTCCAGAGCTGGCCGCGAGGACCGGCGCCAAGGCGGCGCATCCCAACGCGCGCTTCACCGCTCCGGCCTCGCAGTGCCCCACCATCGACCCTGCATGGGAGGATCCCGAGGGAGTGCCCATCGCCGCTATTATTTTCGGCGGGCGCCGCGCCAGCACCATGCCGCTGATTTACCAGGCGTTCAACTGGAGCGCCGGGGTTTATGTGGGCGCCACCATGGGCTCGGAGATGACCGCGGCGGCGGCGGGAGAACTGGGCAAAGTGCGCCGCGACCCCATGGCGATGCTGCCGTTCTGCGGGTACCACATGGGCGATTATTTCCGCCACTGGATCAAGATGCAGCGCTCGCTCACCCGCACCCCGCGTATCTTCCACGTGAACTGGTTTCGCAAGGACGAAAGCGACAATTTCATGTGGCCGGGCTACCGCGAGAACATGCGGGTGTTGAAATGGATCGTGGACCGCGTGCACGGGCGCGCCCAGGGTAAAGAAACGCCCATCGGTTGGACGCCCTACTACGAAGACATGAACTGGAAGGGCCTGACCTTCACCAAAGAGAAATTCGAAGAGTTACAGTTTGTGGATCGGCCGGCGTGGCGTTCGGAAGTGATCGGCCACGAGGAGTTGTTCATTCGCCTGCACGCGCACCTGCCGCCGGAGATGATCTACGAGCGGGAGTTGCTGATCTGCCGGCTGTAGGGCAGAAACGGCGGTCCCGCCGGCAAAGTTGCGGCGCCGATCTGTCGTCGCGTGTTCAACGGCGCGCGTGTCCAACGGCGAAGGTTAGTCGTCTGAACGTGGTCGGGTTGACGGCGGGACGCCGGCGCTACGGTCGCTGCGCGGGAGTGCTTACGCTGGTTGGGGAGCCGGTTCGTTGACTACGGCGTCCAGGTGATGCAACGTCTCCTGGACGGTCAGCGAGTACATTTCGCGGCCTACGCCTTCGCCCGATTCCAGGGCGGTCTTCAGATAGTGTCCGGCAATTTCGATGGTGAGCGGATCGGTAATCATCTTGCCTGTCTGATTCTTGTACTCAACCCAGGCGGGATGCGGCAGGGCCACCCACACCGGGCGGCCGTCCACCAGGAACTTTACGTCCACCGCGTCGGCGTGGCGGGTGGCGATGGCGACGATCAGCGCCTGATAGATGCAGTGAACTTCTTTCTTGGTCCAGCGGTCGATGGCGTGGAAATCGCGGTACATGTGGATACTCTGACTATATCAAGTGGCTGGAAGCAGCAGCAATGCCGGCGCGCTTCTTGTGTTCTTTGGTATCTTCGCTGAGGATTTTTAACCGCAAAGAACGCGAAGGCCGCAAAGAAATACCCCCTCCCTGCAGACTTCCTGCTGCCTCCCTATTTTTTCATGAACTTTTAACAATCGCCGGGTTCCCGCGGGGCTAACTTGCGGAATCTCACAATAGTTGTAGTGAAATCGGTCGAAAGGAGAACGAGTATGCCGCGCAGTTTCAGAAAGACCTCCCTGTGGTTGGCTGTTTCGCTGCTGGGTCTGGCGGCTGCAATTGGATGTTCCAAGTCAAATCAAAACCCTGCCGCCGGCAACAGCAGCAGTGCGATTATCGGTGCGGGCAGCACCTTCATCTACCCGATCATGACGCGCTGGATTGCGGCCTTCCAGGGCACGCATCAGGGCGTGCAGATCAACTATCAATCCATTGGCAGCGGCGGCGGAATCCAGCAGCTCAAGCAGGGCCTGGTGGACTTTGGCGCCAGTGACGCTGCGCTGGACGATGCGAAGCTGAAGGAAATGCCGCCGCTCATTCAAATACCGGAGAGCGCAGGGCCGGTGTGCATCACCTACAATCTGCCGGAGCTGAAGGAGCCGCTGAAGTTGAGCGCTGCTACGGTGGCGGGAATTTTTCTGGGCAAGATCAAGACCTGGCGCGATCCCGCGATCGTGAAAGATAACGAGGGCGTGCATATGCCGTCGTACAGCATCCTTGTGGCGCACCGCTCCGACGGCAGCGGCACGACCAACATTTTCACCACCTACCTGGCCAAGGTTGACGCTCAGTGGGAGAAAAACGTGGGCAAAGGGATTTCCGTGAGCTGGCCTACCGGACTGGGAGGCAAGGGCAGCGAGGGCGTCACCGGAGTGGTAAAGCAGACGCCGGGAGCCATCGGCTATGTCGAGTTGAATTACGCCAAAGAAAACAATCTGCCGGTGGCGCTGGTGCGTAACCAGGCCGGGAACTGGGAAGAGCCGAGCGCGGCGGGGGCAACCGCTTCCATCGCGGCTTATGCCGACGAGTTGGCGAAAGATGTGCGCAC
>DATJXG010000003.1:0-18132 GCA_035500455.1 Terriglobales bacterium
TACTGCAACGCGCCCGCGGGCACCCTCAGTCTCGCGGCGGAGCGCGCCGCTAACGGCGATGTGCAGCCCTTCGGCGTGCGCTATTGGGGAGTCGGCAATGAATCCTGGGGGTGCGGCGGCACGATGCGGCCCGAAGAATACGCTGCGAAGTACCGCCAGTTCGTCACCCAATTCCCCGCCTACACTGAACCGTTTCTGGTAGCGACCGGGCCGCGAGGCCATTCCGCCGATGGCGATATCGGCTGGACCACGGGCTTTTTCCAGGCCATGCGCGGAGCCACTCTTCCCAACGGATTCTCGCTCCACTTCTACACCGACTTGCGGCCCACCAAGGTGAAGGCTGGAGATTTCACCGCGCTGGAATGGTACGAAGTTCTGCTGCGTGGCTTGCGCCTCGAGAAAGTCATCGAAGACCATTGGAGCGAGATGGGCAAGTTCGACGCCACCCATCGCACCAGGCTGGTGCTCGACGAATGGGGAGTATGGTATCCGCCGGGCTCCGAGATCACTCCTGCCTACATCCTGAGCCAGACCATCACCCTGCGCGATGCCGTGCACACCGGCCTGACCTTCGACATCCTCAACCGGCACGCCGAGAAGATTGCGATGGCGAATGTGGCGCAGTCCATCAATTGCATTCATTCGCTGTTTCGCGCGCAGGGGGATAAGTTTGTCCGCACTCCGGTTTACCACGTCTTCGACATGTATCGGCAGCACATGGGAGCGCACCAGGTGCCGCTCAGCAACCCCGCTCCGGAGCTGAACGTTCCCGTGCTGGCCGGTCAAGCCCGTCTGCCCGGCTTGTCGGCCTCGGCATCGATTCGCGGCCGCCGGCTGGCGGTGACGCTCGTCAATCCTTCGCTGGATGCGGCGTTGTCTCTTCGAATCCGGTTAGCCGGAGGCACTCGCGCGACCGAAGCGCGCGGCTCGCTGCTCACTCACCAGGACATGCGCGCCACCAACACCTTCGCGGATCCCGACGAAGTCAAGCCGATTGCCCATCCGGTCAGAGTCGTTGCCGATGCTCTCGAACTTCGCATGCCGAAACAAGCTCTCGTCTTGATTGAGTGCGAACTAGGGTGAGGGGAAAACTTGAGAAGCCCGGCGTAACTCAGGGATGCTCAGTCGAGCCGGGATGTGACATGTTCCGCCGCATTTTCTCCAGTTCGCTGTTCTCCCGGTCGAGACGTGTAAAAGTGTCCAGCGCCTTCTGGCTATCCTCGGCTTTCCCCAGACGGCGGTAAACGCTGGCCAACACGTAGAAGTAGGTGGAGGATCGCGGGTTGAGCGAGGTCGCGTGGTTCAGCGCATCAGCCGCTTCCTGCAACTGTCCCTGCTGCTCGTAAGCCTTGGCTTTCTGGAACCAAGCGGCATCGGCTTTGGGATCGAGTTCCAGCGCCTGCTGAGCGTAGTCGAGCGCCTTCGCGGGAGCGCCGGTGCGATTGTAATAAGCGCTGAGATTCACATGAGCACCAACGAAATTTCCTTGCTGCTGCTGGTTCAGCGCGATTGCCTTCTCGTAGCTTTGAACCGCGCCGGCATTCTCCCCCAAGGCTTCCTGCGCGAATCCCAGCGCATCGATCGCCTCGAGGTACGAGGCATTCAGTCGAACGGCCTCCTCAAACTGTTTGCGCGCGTCGCCCCAGTCGTCCTGCAGCGATAACAACTTGCCGAGATCATAGTGATTCTCGGCCGAAGCCGGACTCAGGCGGATTGCCTGTTCAAACTCGGTTTGGGCCGAATCGAATCGTCCGATGATCATCAGGTCGCGTCCGAGGATTTTATGTGCCTCGGCATTTTGTGTATTCAGCATCAGGGAGTGGGAGAGTGATTTGATCGACTCCCCGATTTTCTTCTGCGCAAACTGACTGTAGCCTAGCGCGTACCATCCCCAGGAAGAGTCGGGGTGCTTCCCGACGTAGTCAGCGAGCAAAGGCTCGACTTCGACGAATTGACTCTTGCGAATGTACTCTTCGAGCTCTGAAATCCTTTGCCGATCATCCCCTTCACTGGCGGCAGGTTGCTCGGCGCGAGCGGCACTGCCTTGCAGCGTGAGTTGGTCCAGGCTCCGCCGGGCCGCCAAGTCCGCCGGATCCAATTCGACTGCCTTCTGATACGCCGCCGCCGCGGAAGCCGAGTCGCCCTGCTTTTCCAGGACCACGCCGAGATATCGCTGGGCGATCGAAGAATCCGGCTGCAGCTTGATGGCATGCCGGAACTTTGCTTCCGCTTCCTCCAGTTCGTCCTTGGCGAGAGCTGCGCGGCCCTCGGAAAGATCAAGCAACGCGTTTTGATTGCGCTCATCGGCGGCTGAGAGCTGCCGGCTTTTCTGCACTTCGGCAGTTCCCTCCGCCTGCTTGCCGGCCCGCACCAGAGCCAGGCCAAGCTGATAATGCGCTTCCCCGCTCTGCGGATTCAGCCGGGCCGCCTCCTGCAGTTCGGCCACCGCCTCATCGACCTTGCCGCCATGCAGCAGAGCCTTGCCCAGCGCCAGGTGCGCCCGGGCAAAATCCGGCGCGATCGAAATAACCTTCTTCAACTGTTCAATCTGCTTGGCCGCTCCGTTGGGAGCGCCGGCATAAGCTTCCGCCAGATTGAACCTGGCCTTCACCAGCATGGGATCGAGCGCCACTGCCTTCTCCAGTTCGGGAACGGCCTGCTCGACGTCGGTCAGCATCAGCGCGGCGCCGAGGTTGGCATGGGCATCGGCGTAATCCGGCTGCAGTCGCACAGCCTCGCGAAATTCCGCAATTGCTTTCTCCTCATCATCGCCCTGGGCCAGGACCAGCCCGATATTGTTGTGGGCTTCGGCGTAATCCGGACGCTCTCGAACCGCTTCGCGGAATTCGGCGAGCACCTCGCCGCTGTCCGCACCCTTTCGACCAAGCAGCAGGCCGATCATGTTGTGCACTTCGGGACGCGCCGGATTCTTCGCAAGCAGATCGCGAAGCCCGGCAATGGCGCCGTCCCAGTCCGGCGCCGGAACCGCGGTGGAAGTAGCATTCAGGCCGGCTTCCAGCTGCCGCAAGCCCTCATCGAGTTCGCCCTGGCGAAGAAAAACGATGGCGAGATCAACATGCGTTGCAGTACTCGGCGGCAGAAGCGCGATGGCCCGCTCCAGGCTCGCGCGAGCCCCTGGCAAATCGCCCGACTCACGTTGCGCCAATCCCAGCAGCGCATAACCACCGCCGCTGGCGGGGTCGAGACGAACGCTCTCTTTGAGTTCCGAGATCGCCTTGGGTTTTGATCCGCTATACCAGAGGGCCGCGCCCAGGTTGTAGTGGATCTCGGCAGAATCAGGCCGCAGCGCAGCCGCGCGCTCAAGATGTTGCAATGCGGCAGGCAGGTCGCCCTCCTGCCCCAGAATGTATCCCAGCAGATTTTGACTGTTCCCGTGATTTGGGTCGGCGCGCAGCGCCTGGTCGAGTTGTTCCTTGGCGGCGCTGAAATCTCCTTTGTCAGCCGCTTCCTGGGCACGTTTATAAGACTCATCCGCAGGACTGGGAGGCGGCAAAGGCCCTTTCGACGCCGCTGCGCTCTGCTGCTTCAGCGCCAGCCCGAGGCCGTAGTAGGCCTGAGGCAGCCCAGGATCGATGCGCAGCGCATGCTCAAATTCCCCAACCGCCCCCGCTACGTCGCCATTCTGGCGAAGCGCTTTGGCATATTCACAATGGATGGCGGCATTCTTCGGTTCGGCCTGGGCCACCCGCCGCAGGTGTGGAAGCGAGGCTTCGGTCTGGCCATTCTCGCGCAGCGCAATCCCGAGATTCAGATGCGCCGCCATGTTGCCCGGCTCCAGCGCGAGCGCTTTCTGAAACATCTCGACCGCTTCGGAAAGTTCTCCGCTTTTGGCCAGCGCGGATCCTAAGTTTGTATAGGCCCGAGCATATTTGGGATCGAGAGAAACAGCTTTTCGCAGTTCGTCGATCGCGACCGGCAGATCGCCCCTTCCCATGAGGGCGACGCCCAGCCAGTTGTGCGCTTCCGAAGAATTGGGACCGGCTTTCACCGCCTGCTGGAAGGCCTGCAGCGCGTGGCCATAATCATGGCGCTCCCAGTAGGCCAAACCCAGCTTGACGTAAAGCTTTGGATTGTCAGGCTCGCGCTTCAGCGCGCTCTCGAGTTGAGCGATGGAAGGCGCCGCTTCCTTCTGCCCATTTGCGGAAGTTGTCTTCTTAGATTGAGCAGATTCAGCCGCCGCGCCCAGGACGAGGAGGAGGCAGGCAAGGAGAAAAACGAAAATCGATCGGAACCTGGAGAGCGAAGACGTAAATACGTCGACATTGCGCTTCCAGTCCGCAGTGATTCCGCTTCGAGAGTCGCGCCGATTCCCTCGCATATTTAAGCCGCTACCGGTTCTACAAGGGCCGATTCTACAGGGGCTGGATGTGCGAAGAAAACCCCCGCGTAGTTCTGACGCACAAGGGGCGCGCGCAGGTCTTTCCCGCGCACGCCCCTTGCCTCACAACCGTTACAAGAGCGCCGCTTCCCTTCTTCGGCTTATGCTGCTCCCGCAGTCGCCGGCGGCTCTTTCGCCTCCACCAGCGGCACATTGACAAGATGCTCGCTCACGAACCAGGTCTGCAGCTCGTTTCTACGCAGAACCTCGCTTACAACCAGATCGTTGGTGCCGTCATCGCCCAGTTCAGACGCGCGTTGCGCCAGCTTTCGCACCTGGCGAATGATGATCTGGTGGGCGTCGAGCAGACGCGAGAGCTGCACCGGAACTTCTTCCCGGCCGCGGGGCGGGCGCTCGATTTGTGTGGTCTCAGCCACGTCCGCCGCCATCGCGATGCTGATGCCGCCCAGCAACTGGATCCGTTCCGCGATGGAATCCACCAGTTCATCCTGCTCTTCGTAATGCTTATCGTAAAGAAGATGGAGTTGATAAAAGGTCGGACCGGCTACCTGCCAGTGTGATTTCTTGTATAAATCGCGGAGCGTCATCGTATCCGCCAGCAGCTGATTCAGTTGTTCTGTCATCTCCAACCGGACCGGTTCTTCCAGTTCAAGCGGCAGCAGATAGCTGACCGTCCCGTACGCCTGAATTTCGCGGGCGCGCTGGTGGAGGCGGGGCTGGGCACTGATGTTTCCAGTCGGTTTCGGGTCAATGTGCTTTTTCGCCATGAAGCTTCTCCTTTTGGTGATTCGTCGTTTTCATGAAGTCGCCGCCTGTCATTCTGATTTTGGGGCGTCGGGGCGACGAAGGTTGAACTGAGGTCACCTTTTTACATCCAGAACGGTCGAATTGTCAGTCAAGGCGCCTTCCGCCTTGCCCTTAGATGGCAGCTATGCCCAACAGGGCTCCCGGGCTGGGGCCGCCGTCACAGGAATTTTTCCAGAGCCTCGCTGGTTTCCTTCGGTTGCTCCTCCAGCACCCAGTGGCCGGCATTCTGAATGACCACAGCGGTGACGTCTGTCGCCACCAGTTTGGCCTGGTTGCCCAGCACGTCTCCCATGGACTTCTCGCCGGCGATAGTCAGCACCGGCATGGACAGCTTGGTTTGGGCAAGCTGGGCGAAATCCTTGGCCGCCTGCTGGAAGGAAACGAAATACTCCCAGCCCGCGTGCATGCGTCCCGGACGCGAATAGGCCGCCACATAAGCTTTACGGTCCGCCTCCGGGATGGAGTGGTTCTTGTCGGCGGCAAAATCGTTCCAGAAG
The DNA here is from genome assembly GCA_035500455.1 of Terriglobales bacterium. Classification (GTDB taxonomy): domain Bacteria; phylum Acidobacteriota; class Terriglobia; order Terriglobales; family Acidobacteriaceae; genus DATJXG01. The sequence continues at coordinate 5,665 of DATJXG010000003.1, forward strand.
TAGTCGAAGTAAGTGCGTTCCCGCCCCTGGACCAGGGCTTCGGGCGTAGGCCCGTTGAAGCGGAAATGCCAGATATTGGGATTGTTGTACACCGGCTCCCATCCCTCAACCCCAGGGAGAAACGCATCCATCAGGACAAGTTTCGTTACTTCTGCGGGAAACTGCGCTGCATAAGCATAGGCCACCATAAGGCCGATGTCGTGGCCGACCACCTCAGCCTTCTCGACGCCCAACGACTTAGCCAGATCATGAATGCGGACCGCGGCATTCTTCATATCCAGCCCATCCTTGGGAATGTCTGAGTCTCCTATTCCCGGCAGATCGGGCGCGATCACCGTGAAACGCTCAGCCAAAGCCGGAATGATCGGCCTCCACATGCGCGACGTCTCCGCATAGCCATGCAACAGAATGAGCGTAGGGCCGCTGCCGGCCGTGAGGTAATGCAGTTTCACGCCATCAACTTCAGCCGTGCGCGAAGCAATCGTTTTGCCGGCAGGCTGCGCCTGCGCCTGGGTGGACGCGATGAAAAGAAGGGTTGATGCAGCCGCCGCGCCTAGAAGAGCATTCAAGACCCGCTTCATCAAAAGCTCCTGAACCACTGCATTGATTAAGAAATTGTCATTCCGAGCGAAGCGAGGGATCCGCATTCGTTGCAGCCACTGCGATGCCGACCCTCGCTCCAAACGAAGCCACTGAAACCACCCTAATAATACGCAACATAATACGCAACTCAGCCGTGCTTGATGAACGTCCCAGCCTGCAACTCTGAAACCGCCTGGCGAAGCTGCTCCTGCGTATTCATCACAATCGGGCCGTACCACGCCACCGGCTCTTCAATCGGCTTGCCTGACACCAGCAGGAATCGAAGGCCCTGCTCGCCCGCCTGGGCCACGATTTCATCGCCGCGATCAAAGAGCACAAGCGAGTGATTGCCCGCCTCATACACCGGCGGCGCATCGGGCTTCGCCACCTGCTCGGTCAGAACCGGGCGCGGCTCCGAGGAGTCGCGGAAGGTCCCCGAACCGGCGAACACGTAGGCGAAGGCGTTGCGAGTAGTCTCGACCTTCAGCCGCTTTTGCCGCCCCGGAGCAATCGAAATATCGAGATAGTTCGGATCGGCTGCCACGCCCTCCACCGGACCTCTCTTACCCCAGAACTCTCCGCAAATGATGCGCACCCGGGTGCCGTCGCTGTCGGTCACCTCCGGAATCGCGCTCGCCGGAATGTCCTGATAGCGAGGATCGGTCATCTTCAGCGAAGCCGGCAAGTTGGCCCACAGCTGGAAACCGTGCATGCGGCCCAGGTTGTCGCCCTTGGGCATTTCCTGATGGAGAATGCCGCTGCCCGCCGTCATCCACTGCACGTCTCCGGCGGTCATCTTGCCTTTATTGCCCAGGCTGTCGCCGTGCTCCACCGAGCCCGCAAGGACATAGGTAATCGTCTCGATGCCGCGGTGCGGATGCCATGGGAATCCCGCCAGGTAGTCGTTCGGGTTGTCGTTACGGAAATCGTCCAGCAAAAGAAATGGATCGAATTCCTTGGTCTTGCCGAAACCGAAGGCGCGTTGCAGCTTGACGCCTGCGCCTTCCAGCGTCGGCTTCGGCTGAATGATCTGCTTCACTGGGCGGAGTGACATAGAAATTCCTTTCTGCTGATTACGTGAGCCTCGAATCGCGCGGCTCGTCAGGCCTTGACGAATTCTGCGTCCAGGGTGATGGTCACCTCTTCGCCAACCAGAATGCCGCCCGTTTCCAGGGCCGCGTTCCAGGCCAGGCCAAAGTCTTTGCGGTTGATCTTCGTGGTCGCCGAAATCGCGATCCGGGTATTGCCCCACGGATCCTTCGCCGGCGGCGTCGGCCCTTCAACATCGAAGACCACCTTGCGGGTGACTCCTCGAATCGTCAGGTCGCCCTCGACTGATAGTTCCCCGTTCCTTACGACCTTGATTTTCCCAGACTTGAAAGAAAGAGTGGGAAACTTCTCAACGTCGAAAAAGTCGGCGCTCTTGAGGTGAGCATCCCGCTGGGGATCACGGGTTTCGATCGATGAGGCATCGACGGAGGTTTCGACGTGCGACTTCTCCAGGCTGGATTCGTCGAGCGTCAGCTTTCCCGTGACCTTGGCGAATTGCCCCTTCACGTTCGAAATCATCATGTGCTTTACCTTGAACTCGGCGACCGAGTGCGCCGGGTCAATACTCCATGTGGTTGTGGCGGTTTGGGTTGCAGCGAGTGTGGTCATTGGCGTTTCTCCTTTTCACCGGTTTAGATGCGTTACAACGATATTCGTTGCAACGTATATTAGATCCTTCTTCCTCAAGCTCTTAGCGGCCGGCTCCAGGACAATCAACTTACGCTCTTATTCATCCTTCACCTAGCTGTCCCTACGAAAACTGAGGGGATTTTTGCAGGCTTCCGCGCCCGGCGGCCGAAAACGGGCTGACCCCGGCCTTGGGCTCATCTTTGGCATGTGAACCTCTGAATCCTTTTTAGTGCGGGGCAAATCTGATATTGAAACGCAGCCGCTGTGGGGCGGTTTGGCGGAACATCATTCATTTCACAAGCTTTGGCCGACGCTCTGGGAGCGTCTTGTTTAGGGAGTATAGGGACCTATGGCAAAACGGATGATTCTGATGTTGGCCGTGGTAGCGATGGTATTGACCGGCCTGGGATTCGTAAAGTTCAACCAAATCAAGACGGCGATCGCGCATGCCTCGAGTTTTCAGCCACCTCCGACGGCGGTGACCACGATTGTCGCCCAGCGGGCAGAGTGGCCGACCACTCTGAGCGTGATTGGTACGGTGGCGGCGATCCAGGGGGTAACGGTGAGCGCCGACCTGGCGGGCACCGTCGACAAAATTCATTTCGATTCAGGGCAGTGGGTGCACGAGGGTGATGTGCTGGTTGAGCTTGATACGCGGCAGGAACGGGCTCAACTGGCGGCCGCCGAGGCTGACCGGGACCTGGCCCACATCAATTATGGCCGTACCCAGGAACTGGTAAAGCAAGGTGTGGTCGCTAAGAACGAGTACGACAACGTAGAGGCCCAGCAGAAAGCCACGGAAGCCAGAGTGGGCGAGATGCGGGCAACCATTGCCCGGAAAACGATTCGCGCTCCCTTCTCGGGGGTCCTGGGAATTCGCCAGGTGAACCTGGGGCAGTATCTGGCGGCGGGGGCGCCCGTGGTCTCCTTGCAGGCGCTGAACCCGGTGTACGTGAATTTTGGTGTGCCCCAGCAGAACCTGGCGCAAGTGAAGGCCGGCCGCACCCTGCGGATTACCAGCAACGGGCTGCCAGGAGTGGTTTTCAACGGACGGGTGACGGCGGTGGATTCCGTTATCAGTGAGGAAACCCGCAATATTCAAATCCAGGCCACGCTTTCCAATCCCGGAGGCAAACTGCGGCCAGGGATGTTTGTTGAGGTGGCGCTTTCCCTGGGTGCCGACCGGCAGGTCATTCCGCTGCCCGCGTCGGCGATCAACTACGCGCCCTACGGCGATTCGGTTTATGTAGTGACCGACCTCAAAGACAAAACCGGCAAGACGTTTCGCGGCGTGCGCCAGCAGTTCGTGAAAGTGGACGGCTCGCGCGGCGACCAGGCGGCAGTGATCTCCGGCATCAACCCCGGCGACGAGGTGGTGACCGCAGGCGTGTTCAAGCTGCGTAACGGCGCGGCGGTAGTGGTGAACAACAAGGTGCAGCCGGAGAACAATCCCAACCCTAACCCCGTGGATAACTAAGGGAGGAATGCACCCGTGAAGTTCACCGATCTATTTGTACGGCGCCCGGTTCTGGCGATCGTAGTCAACCTGGTGATCCTGATCGCCGGCCTGCAGGCCATCCGCTCGCTGAGCGTGCGGCAGTATCCGCGCAGCGACATCGCGGTGGTGCAGGTTTCGACCGTTTATGTGGGCGCCAACGCGGACCTGGTCCGCGGCTTTATTACGACGCCGCTGGAGCGGGTGATCGCCAGCGCCGACGGCATCGACTACATGGAGTCGTCGAGCGCCCAGGGCCTGAGCACGATCACGGTGCACCTGAAGCTCAACTACGACACCAACGCGGCGCTGACCCAGATCCAGGCGAAGGTGGCGCAGGTGCGCAACGACCTCCCTCCGGAAGCGGAAGCGCCGGTCATCGACCTGCAGACCGCGGACACGCAGTTCGCGGCGATGTACCTGGGATTCTCGTCGGCCAATCTTGACCAGAACCAGATCACCGATTACCTGACTCGGGTGGTGCAGCCCAAGCTGAGCGCCATCAGCGGAGTGCAGCGGGCCGACATTCTCGGCAACCGCACCTTCGCCATGCGAATCTGGTTGAAGCCTGACCAGATGGCGGCGCGCGGAGTTTCGCCCTCGCAGGTGCACGACGCGCTGGCCAAGAACAACTATCTCTCCGCCCTGGGCGCCACCAAAGGCTCCATGGTTTCCGTGAACCTGGTGGCCAATACCGATCTGCGCACCCCGGAAGAGTTCAAGCAACTGGTGGTGAAGCAGGAAAACGGTGTGGTGGTAAGGCTGGGCGAGATCGCCGACGTTGTGCTGGGCGCAGAGAACTATGACCAGGACGTGCGCTTCAACGGCGAAACCGCGACCTTCATGGGCATCTGGGTATTGCCCACGGCCAACTCGCTGGAAGTGATCCGCAATGTCCGAGCGGTACTTCCCGAGATCCGCTCGCAGCTGCCCACGGGGATGAAGCTGGGTGTTCCCTACGATTCGACCGCTTACATCCAGGACGCGATTAACGAAGTGCTGCACACCCTGGTAGAGACGCTGCTCATCGTGATCGTGGTGATCTTCCTCTTCCTGGGCTCGTTCCGCTCGGTGCTGATTCCGATTGTGGCCATCCCGATTTCACTGATCGGGGCGGTGTTCCTCATGCTGCTGGCAGGTTTCACCATCAACCTGCTGACACTGCTGGCCATTGTGCTCTCGGTGGGGTTGGTGGTGGACGACGCCATCGTAATGGTGGAAAACGTGGAACGGCACTTGCAGCTGGGCAAACCGCCGTTTCGCGCTGCCATCGACGCCGCGCGCGAGTTGGTAGGCCCGATCATCGCCATGACCATCACGCTGGCGGCGGTGTACGCCCCCATCGGAATTCAGGGCGGCCTGACGGGCGCTCTGTTCCGTGAGTTTGCCTTCACGCTGGCTGGAGCAGTGGTGGTTTCCGGCATCGTGGCGTTGACGCTCTCGCCGATGATGGGCTCCAAGCTGCTGCGGGCGGGAGATGCCGAGCACGGCTTCGCCGGCATGATCAATCGCCACTTCGAGAAGGTACGCAACTGGTACGGGCGGTCGCTCTCCGGCACGCTGCGCTATCGTCCGGTGGTGCTCACGCTGTGGGCGATCGTCGCGGTGTTGATGATTCCGTTCTACATGTTCTCGCAGCGGGAACTGGCGCCGGCGGAGGACCAGGGCGTGGTGTTTGGCGTGATCCAGTCGTCCGCCAATGCGACTCTGGAGCAGACGAACCTGTTCTCGCAGCAAGTTTACGACGTCTATCACTCCTTCCCGGAGAGCGAGAGCATCTTCCAGCTCATCTCGCCCAACGGCGGCTTTGGCGGCATGGTGACCAAACCGTGGAGTCAGCGGAAGAAGACCACGCAGCAGCTGCTGCTGGAATCGACCGGCCCGCTGTCGAAGATTCCGGGCATTCGCGTCATTCCCCTGACTCCGCCGCCGCTTCCGGGCGGGGGAAATTTTCCCGTGGATTTCGTGATCGCCTCGGCGGCCGAACCGGAGCAGTTGAATGCCTTCGCCAACCAGCTGGTACAGAAGGCCATGATGAGCGGCATGTTCATTTATGCCGACACCGACATGAAGTTCGACCAGCCGCAGACCGAAGTGGTGTTTGATCGCGATAAACTCCGCTCCCAGGGCGTGGACCTCAGCCAGGTGGGTGAGGATTTGTCCACGATGCTGGGCGGAAACTATGTGAACCGGTTCAGCATCCAGGGCCGCAGCTATAAGGTCATTCCGCAGGTGAAGCGGGCACAGCGCCTGACGCCCGATCAACTGTCGCAGATCTACGTGAAGGGCTCGAATGACAAGCTGGTGCCGCTCTCGACCTTCGCGACCCTTAAGACCACGACCGAACCGCGGTCGCTGAACAAGTTTCAGCAGCTGAACGCGGTCCGCATTCAGGGCGTGATTCCGCCGGGAGTGCCGCTGGATAAAGCTCTCACTTTCCTGGAGGATCAGGCCAAGACCATCCTGCCCCAGGGCTTCACCGTGGATTACGCAGGTGAGTCGCGGCAGCTGCGAGTGGAGGGCAGCAAATTTCTGGGGACTTTCCTGCTGTCGGCGATTCTGATTTATCTGGTGCTGGCGGCGCAGTTCGAGAGTTTCCGCGATCCCTTCATCATTCTGGCGGGGTCGGTGCCGCTGGCCATCTCCGGAGCGCTGGCATTTTCCTTTCTTGGACTGACTACGCTCAACATCTATAGCGAAGTCGGGTTAATTACCCTGGTAGGGCTGATCGCCAAGAACGGAATTCTGATCGTGGAGTTTGCCAATCATTTGCAAGAGACAGGGATCGGCAAGCTGAATGCGATCATCCAGGCGGCTGAAACTCGGTTGCGTCCTATCCTGATGACCACCGCCGCCACCGTCTGCGGGCACTTCCCGCTGGTGCTGGCCACCGGGCCGGGAGCAGGCGCTCGCAACAGCATCGGTATCATGCTGGTGAGCGGCATGATCATCGGAACTGCGTTCACCTTGTTCGTCGTGCCCTCCATCTACATGCTTGTGGCCCGGACCCACGCCGCGCCGCGGGAAGTGGAAGAGAGCGAACCTGCTTATTCTGAGCCGGCCGAAGCTGCGGTTTAGGCAGCCTCCGCCCGCAGTCTTCGTCGCGACCGGCAGGATCAACATCCTGCCCGGTGGCGGCGTCCTCCCAAAATCACGGAACTCTTGTCCACACGTAGTGTGTCAATTTGCTTTTTTCGCCACGGAGGCACTGAGCCACAGAGAAATCTGCGCCTGCAAGAGCTGGAGGCAAGGTGGCTTGCTGAGCACTTGGATTTCTCTGTGGCTCGGTGACTCCGTGGTGAAAAAACCAAATTAGGACGCCACCGCCCACAAGATTGCCTGATACGCCAGCCTTCGCCTCAATGTTATTCTTGGGGACTTGAGCGGCTCACCGCTCCAACCGCGCGGTTTCGAGGAAAGGGTCTGCACGAACAACTCAAAATCGGCCACTACACCCTGCTACGCAAGATTGGGAAGGGTGGAATGGCTGAAGTGTGGGAAGCGCAGCACGTCCACCTCGGCAACCGGACGGCGGTAAAGTTTCTCCTCCCCGAATTCGCCACCAACCAGGAACTGCAAGAGCGCTTTCTGAACGAAGGCAAGCGCCAGGCCCAGCTGCAGCACCCGAATATCGTTCCCGCCATCGATTTTTTCCAGGTGGAAGGGCGCAGCTACTTGGTGATGCAATACATCGAGGGCACCAACCTCGAGGCGAGGCTGCAGAAAGAAAACCCTCCTCTCACTCTGAAGGAAATTCAGGGTATTTCTTCCGCCATGCTGAGCGCGCTGAGTTATGCGCATTCCCTCGGCGTGATTCATCGCGACGTGAAGCCGGCCAACATGCTGATCGATAAGCACGGCAAGGCTCTGCTCACCGACTTTGGCATCGCCAAAGCTCTGCGCGAGGACCGTACCGCCACGCTCGCAGGCACCGCCATGGGCACGCCGGATTACATGAGCCCGGAGCAGATCGTGCGCCCCAAGGATGTGGACGCCCGCTCCGACGTTTACAGCTTCGGTTGCGTGCTCTACGCCATGATCAGCGGCAACCCGCCTTTTGGTTCCGAGGGAGCGACCGCGTTTTTCATCCAGGACCGGCACGTGCGGGTGGCGCCGCCACAGTTGGTCTACCGCAATCCCGACATTCCGCAGGCGCTGAGCGGGGTCGTGTTCAAATGCCTGGAAAAAGAGCCGGATAAGCGTTACCAGAGTTGCGCGGAGGTCATGACCGCTCTGGACGACGCGATTGCCGGAAAAGTTTCAGCGCCTCCTGAAAGTGGACTCACGAAATATCTGGTTGCGGGAGTGCTTGCGGTCATATTAATCGCCGGGGCGGTTTATTCTCTGATGCCCAAAAGGAATCCGCGCCGCGAGCGCCTGCTGAAGACCGATTGGACGAAGGTGCAGTACAACAATGCCGATTTCTCCGACTGCATGGACGTTCAGCCCTGTAAGGAGAGGAAGGCGCAGGCTGAGAAGCTGGTTGCGGCTAATTGGCAGCAGGTAAAGTACGACAGCCCGCTGCTGAATGACTGTATGGGTTATCAGCCCTGCCTCGACCGGGAGTCGCATGCGGAGAAGTTGCAGGCGGTTTCCGACTGGGGAAAGCCGGATGAAAAACCGTTGCTCAGCGATTGCATGGACTACCAGCCTTGTGTGCTGGCCTCCAAAATGCCGGTAAAGCCCCACGTGCAGCAGATGAGTTGCGCCGATATCGCAGAAACTTATCCCTGCTGCCGCGATTACTCGAACCCCACCGCCTGCCTGGCGTGCAAGAAGAAAGAGAACCTGGCGGATTGTGTGGGAGTGTTCCAGAATCCTTAGCGGCGGCAGCGGCGCTACGCCAGCCCGTGGTGAAAGTCGGAGTGCAGCGGGCGAGCGGCACTTTCATGAACTGCCATCCCGAGCGAAGCGAGGGATCTGGGTTTGTGCCAGACACGAAAGCGTGGCCGCACGGGCAAGAACCTAGATCCCTCGCTTCGCTCGGGACGACAATGAGAGACGGGGTGACAAGGTCTAGTGAATTGAGGGACGAATAAAGGATTCTCACTTTCACCACGGGCTGTTAGCGGCTTGCTGGACGCTTGACATCGAGATTTACCGCAAAGATCGCGAAGGACGCAAAGAAAACACGCTTTTTAAAGAGGACATGGCACTGATGCGATTGGTAAAGACACTCCTCATTGTGCTCGCGCTGGCAGGCTCGTCAATCGCCCAGACGCACAACGCCGCTGACTCGACTACGAGAACAAGAGCGGCTTCGCCGGCCCACTACTATGGCGCCGTCGATCTCGGTTCGAAGGGCACCAAGGCGGCGTTGTATTCCTTCGTCACCGAAGAAGACGGACTGAATCCGGTAGTAATTTTCGCCAAGACCATCAACACCACGCTGGTGAGTTCGATGAAAGACGGCGAGTTCAGCAAGGAAGGCATCGCCGACGCCGCCAGCGCGGTGAAGCAGGTTGTGGATGCGATGAAGGCCGAGGCGGAGAAGCAGAGCGTCAAGGCAGATATTTTTTATGTGGTCGGCAGCAGCGGCGTGGCCAAGGGCAAGAATAAGGACGATCTGGCGGCCGCGGTGAAGGCAGCAACCGGCATCGACATGGACTTCGTCGATCCCGCCCGCGAAGGCTATTACGGCATGCTCTCCGCCGTGCCGCTCAGCCGGCGGCCCAGTTCCATGTACATCGATATCGGGAGCGGCAACGCCAAGCTGGGCTGCCTCGTCGGCGACACTGAGCTGAGCAACTTCAAGAGCACCGAGATTCCCTACGGCTCGGTCTCGGGCCGCAATGAGGCGCTTAAGCGAAATCCCAAGGACATCAATGCCGGAGTCACATCCCTGATGGTCGACGTAAGCGACATGTACGAAAACCAGAGCCGCGATATCCCCTGCCTGCGAAACCGGGAGCGCATCTACTGGACGGGCGGCGCCGCCTGGGCGACCGCGACGTTCACTCATCCGGAAAAGGAAATGAGCGGCTGGGTGACGATCACGCGGCATGACCTGGACGAATTTCTCGCCCACCTCAGGGACAACACCTGGAACCAGCGCAAGCCGGTGTTCACCTTTCCCAAGGACATGCCGTCGGCAATGCAGCAGGCCATCCGCGCCAAGGCGGCGAAAGAGCGCGACGATGTGCAAAATGTTTTCGTGCGTGAAGATTTGCTTTCCGGAGTCTCGATCATGAAGGCCATTCTGAATTCCAGCAATCCTTCGGCCTCCGTTCGCTTCATGCGCAGCGGAAACTATATCTACGGGTATGCTCTGGAGAAGTTCAAGGAAGGCAACCCTAAAGCCGCAGTCATGTCGGGCCACTGATAATAGGTTGCGCCCTGGCGGCTTGCCTGGCTACAAGTCATCGGAGCAACGGTTGCCGTAGTAACCCGCGCGCGAGACATGGCGCGGCCCGCCCTCAGAACCCCATTTGAGCGCGCCCCAGATCCGTCAGATCGCTTTCGGTGGCGCGGCCCTGGAAGTCGACTTCGAAGTCCATGGCTGCAAAGTCGGGAGCGGAGCGTCCTTGCAGAAAGGCTTGCCGCTGCTTGGGAAGATAGGCGCGATTCTTCGCACAATCGGGCGCGGAGCCGATGTAGATCACACTGGCGCATTCGCTTCCCCGGTGCTCGTCAGCGACCGCGTGGCAGATGTCGGTGTGCCAGAAAACGGTGTCGCCGGGCATGACCTCGGGGATCGACACCAGGCCGCGAATGAGATCGGAATGCCACTCCGGGCTGACTCCGAGAGCGCGGCCGGGAGCGGCGCCGCAGAGATCGGCCTCATCGACGTCATCCTGCAGCGCGCGCAGCAGAACGTAGGCGATTCCCGCCGCGATCGGAATCAGGCGCAGCGTGCCATCGTTCGGCCCCTGCCGCGTCAGCGCGGTCCAACCCTGATAGGTGCGGAACATGCTGCACACCGCGGGGGAAGGAATCTCCTGGGTTTCGAGACGATGCGTGGCATCGAACGGGTCATAGCCGCGCCAGTCTCCGGCAAAGATGCTCTCGTACACCCTCTGATAGCCGGGGTCGATCCAGCGCTCGACCGTGCCCGCATCCATGTGGGGAGAAAGTCCGAGCGTTTTGTCACCGGGCTGGCGCCGGCGAACCCGGTCCGCATAGGTGCACTGCCGGTCGGGATTGAATACACCCTCATATTTCCAAAGGCAATCGAGAAAACGCCGCGCCTCGGCGAGATTCGGATGCTGACGCGCCGCCACCTGCGGCCGCGACCAGTAAACATTGAATACCTGCGGCCGTCCGGATTTCAGCCCGGAGAAGTATTTGTCCAGGCTCCTTTTCTCGACCTCGCGCTCCTCATAGTGGTTGGTGTCCAGGTATTCGCCGACTTCCGCGAACCAGTCGCGCGCCAGCTCGGCGGGAAACACTCCGCGGACGATGGCACAGCCGGTTGCCCGAATCTGCTGACGGATTGCGTCGGGGACGGTGTTGTTCTGAATGTCGCGGTAGGTGAGTTCGGGCACGATGGGACGTCCGGCATCGACATCGCCGAGAATCTTTTCGACGGCTCGCCGGACGTGGTCCCTTACGTCTTCATAGGCGCGTTTCAATGCCTCGCGACGCGGCACGAGCTTACGCTTCAGCGCGACGATCTGATTGCGTACGTCGTGATTGCTCAGGCCGGGATTGCTTGGGTCGGGATTGCTTGCATTCAGCGGCGCGACTGCCATGGTTCACCTCCAGCATGCACCAGGCGCCCATTTTAGTCCGCGCCGGCGGCTGAAGGTGGATAAATTCGGATATATCCCCTCCCGGCTTTGCACACTAAACGGCCCCTGCACAAATAATCGACCCTCTGCACAAAAACCCCTCCCTACTCATAAAAGAGTAGACTGGTACTACGAAGGAATCAGGTAAACGTTGAAAAATCATGAACTCTGGATGCAGCTCGCAGAGCAAGCTTCCAAAGAGCAAGACCCCGTAAAACTCCTCAAACTGGTTACGGAAATCAACAAACTGCTCGAAGAAAAAGAGCGTCGTTTGGGCATAATCCCGCCAACTGATAGAGCCAGCTAATCCGTTACCTCTGTAATTTGCCCTTCCCGAAATTCGATACATAATCCGACGCAGAACCCCGGCCCATCTCCGACTCCCAACCGGCGGGTGGCGCCCCTTTCTCCCTCGCGCCGATATTCTAATCCGAGGGCGGGTGGCCCACTCAAGCGCGGTTTTCACTTGAGTGGGGCAGTTCGACTCGGATAGTGATGGCTCGTCACTCCGTGCAGCGCAAGTACCGCTTCCCAATCTGGAACTACTCCCTCCGAATCTTCATCCTTCGATTGACCTCGCCACCCAGGGCGGGTGGCGCACCCTTTCAGCCCGAGACATAAGGCGCTCTAACCACGATGGGTGCCCCACGTTTTCCCGCTTTTTGCGAAAGGGTGGGCCCGGGGACTGGGCACGCCGCCATGCCGCCGTATGAATCTGCCCAGCCAGGCCTGGCGACGATGACAACTGCAGGTTATGAAATACAGGTGCCGATTGCCGTAGTAGCGTCCCAGGCGGTAGGTAACTCTAGAAATATATTCTGGGAGGCCGAATAACAGCTCAGCAGCGCGAAAACAAATTGCGGAAGAGTACGAGAATGGGTAGGCGCTCAACCGGGCCCACCCTTTCGCAAAAAGCGCGAAAGGGTAGGGCACCCGCGGATTAGAATGTTGGCGCAAGCGAGGAAGGGTGCGCCACCCGCC
>DATJXG010000004.1:0-5874 GCA_035500455.1 Terriglobales bacterium
CGGCGCGGGCAGCGTGCCGCCCAGTTGCGAGTACATGAAGAAGCGGCTGTTGCGGGCCTCGCCGCCGAGCCAGGCGTCGTAGCAGTGCGTCTGGAACATTACTACGCAGGCCAGGCCGCGCATCCAGTCGATGTAAGCCAGGCGGGAAGATGGCGCGGAGGTCATCGCGAGCAGTATAGCGGGAAGGGTGCGCGGGGCAGGCTGGTGTAGGGACGGGGCTTGCCCCGTCCCGACGAGCGCAGCTCGTCAAATCGCGTCCCAGGCTGTGTTACTTCGACCGCGCAGGTGGAATCAAACGCCACCGTACCGCGCCTTCCCGTTGCAACGTCGGATGCGGCCTACTAAAATCCGGCAGTCAGCCGCAATGGAGCGCGCCTATCGCAATCTCGGCTATGTCCTGATTGTTCTTCTGCCGATCTTCATCGCGGGTTTCTGGATTCCTTATTTCTCCGAGATCCCGCATTTCGAGGAATCCATTACCACTGCTGTCCACATACATGCGGTGCTGCTGTTTTGCTTTCTCATCCTGCTGATTATGCAGCCGCTCGCCATCCGCCACAAGGCGTTTTCCACCCATCGCATCCTTGGAAAGGTGGCGAACATCCTGGTCCCCCTCGCCCTCGTCTTCTCTGCCGCGATGTTGTGGAAGGAGTACCACGAGCATTTGGCCGACGGCGCGACGTTGCAGGCGGCGCGCAACGCAGAGTTCCTCTCTGCTGCCCAGCTTGTGCTTTTCGGCGCGTTATACGCGGTTGCGATCGCATCAATTCGCCGGCGCGACGTCGCGACCCACATGCGATACATGATTTGCATTGCGCTGGTTCTGCTGCCGGCGGGCCTGGCAAGGACGATGGGATACTGGTTCCACGTCCGGCAAGCCTCGTCTCAGACTGTCTGCCTTGGGTTGATCGACGCCGTGCTGCTTGCCCTCATCGCGTTTGACAGGCATCGCCGGCTGGCAGCGCGCCCGTACATTCTGGTTCTGCTGGCCTACATCGCCATCGAAGCCTTCTGGATCACCCTCGGGCGCCCCGTATAAAACTCGGCCTCTATGAAGATGAAGGGCAGCTAATCCGGCCTGCGCTCTTATTCGGCCAGCATTTTTATTCGGCCGGCACTTTAATTCGGACTGCACTTTAATTCCGCCTGCACCTTCGTGGAAGAGCCGGGCTTCAGCCCGGCGTCAGGCGATCAACAAAATCGGGGCTTCAGCCCCTGTGGCGTGCCATTCCGGCGCGCCACCCGCGCTAAAGCGCCTCTATCTCTCGCTGGATCCTATCGCGGCGCTGAAGCGCCGCGCTTCCACGGCAGCACCCGCCTTCCAAAGATCGACATGTACCTTGGAAATCTTCCAGGAAACATCCGCGCCCCGCCTGCGCCTTAATTCGGCCAGCACAACACTGCGGTAAGCCTTGCCTCGCTTGGGCTCCGCCTTCGGCCTCGCTGGACGGGGCAAGCCCCGGCTCTACACGGGCCGGGCTGGCTTTGAGAAGTGTTGCGCCAATGAACCCCTGAACAGGTACCACACTATTGTCAGCCGGATCACAACCTCCAGCGCGGCGAGAAGCACAGACCACTGGAACAGTGAGTTGGCAAAGACAAAATATGGCACCAGGAGTCCCGCTCCAACGATTATGAATATCATCGCGGCTTGCCTCGCCCATTCGCGCAGCCGGAATAGCCCCCAGCCAATCACTCCCCAGGTTCCACCCATCAGGAATGGGCCGTAAACATCCATTGTTAGTCTGTACCTCAACGTGGTCCCCTCTATCGCAGGCCGCACTTTGGGACTCGCCAGAGCCAGCGCGCCGCGCCCCCAGAGGTAGGCTGTGAGAAGCCCCAGAGCGATCGCGAGTGCCGTAACGCCTGCCGGCCGCTTGGCTTGATCTGTCATTTTCGGAAGAAGAGTACACCTGGAGGATGAGCTTGGAAAGCAGCTCGGCCTTCGGCCTTCGCTGGACGGGGCAAGCCCCGTCCCTACACGGGTTGTGCCCGTTCCAGATACGGAGGATTGCCTACTGCACCGTTACTGTGGCGGTGGCTGTGGTGCGGCCGTAGGGGCCGGTGGCGTAGAGCGTGTACGTGGTCGTTTGCGCGGGCGAGATGCTCACGCTGGTGCCGCGCACCGCGCCCACTCCCGGCGAAATGATTACGTACGATGCGCCGCTTACATCCCACACGAGAGTTGTGCTGCCGCCGAGCGCGATGCTCGATGGCGTCGCGGCGAAGCTTGCGATCGCCGGCGGGCTGCCCTGGGGGACGTTGGCCGAGGTGTACACCGGGTCCATCTGCACCACTTCAAATGCTGAAGCCGGCACCTGCGAGAGGGTATGCAGGTCATCGTTGCTCCAGCGGTCGTCGGGTGCCCCACTGATGTACATCGAGCTGCCGTTATCCGCCATGATCATGCCGTACTTCTTGAGCGCGCTGAGAATCACCTGCACGCTGGCGGGGAACGTGGAGATGTCGTAGCTCGATTTCAGCCGCAGCCGCATGCCCATGGGCGCGGCCAGCGCGTTGGTGGAATTGGCCGCCCAGTGCGAAGCCGGAGGCGTAAATGCTTCCCGGCTCTGCGCCAGGGTGAAGCGCAGCGCGTGCGAGATGTGTCCCGCGGCCACTTCGTCATAACGCACCAGGCCGGGGAAAATCGGCAGGCCGGCGGCGTCGGCAGAGGTCCAGCCCCACGGCCGCTGCTCATCGGCCAGCAGGTCCCACACCGCGGCTGAGTCCGCGTTCCAGCTGCCATTGCCCTGCGGATACGAACTGTACAGCTCGTAGAGGAAGCAACTGCTGCTGTCGAGCACCAGCACGTGGCGATCTCCGGAGCCGGGATTGGGATCGCCCTCAATCGGCGCGGTGGCGGGAATCGGCATGGGGCCGGGATCGCTTTCGTCGCCGTAGGCGGTGAAGTTGATGTTCACCAGGCTCTGGGTGTCGTCCACAACGGAGTAAGGAATGCCGATGTCGGAACCGTTGTATTCGCCCGCGCCGAAATCAGGATGCAACCCAATCGACGCCCCGATGAAATTGATGATGGCTGTAGAGTTCGCATCCACCGGCGACATGGAGATATCTTTGTTCCACAGGCTGTCCGAGGGGAAAGGCAGAAATCCGTTCAGGCTGGCGCCCACGCCCACGCTCATTCCGCTGTTGCAGGGCTGACTGCTGCCGCCCGAGCCGCCGGATCCCGAGCCACCACCACTTCCGGAGCCGCTGCCGCTGCCCGAACCACCGCCGCTCCCCGAGCCGCCGCCGGCGGATTGTTGCGTGGTCCCGCCCACGCCTCCGCCACAGGCGGAAAGGGCCAGAATCAAGGCAAATATGCTGAGGATCGCAAGAAACCGCTGCATCGGCACGCTCCCCCAGTATTCTGGCGGAGAACGCGCCATTTGCGGCCCCGATTCAGGACATAGCAGTGACAAAGATGGACATGTACCTTGGAAATCTTCCAGGAAACCATCCGAGCCAAATCCGCTGCGGGACCTAGGCGGCCGGGCGGCATCGTGCTGAGCGGGGCGGCACCGGAAAACTCACCGGGTGCCCCATTTCTCGCGCGCCTTTGGCGCGAGAAGTGGGGAAGGCCGGCTTCTGTCGGCCCGTCGCCCTTCGGCATCCGCAACCACCCGCCCAGCCTGGACGACGCCAAGAATTCGGCCTCTGCATTGGTGGAAAGCCGGGCTCTCAGCGCGGCGTCATTCGCGCCCTCAGATCGCCATCAGCTGGTTGAGGTCTTGAGTGGTGACGCAGCGTTCCAGGAAGCTGAACTGGCCCGCGTCCTTCACCTCGGCGGCAGCATCGAGCAGCGCCGTCATGGCCGCGCGATAGAGCGAAGTGGCGAGGCTGATGCGGCGCACTCCCGCCTCCGCCAGTTCTCTCACGGAAAATGATTTGCCCTTGATTCCCGCCATGAAGTTGAAGGGCTTCCCAAGCGCCGCGCACACCGTGCGCACCGCGGCGAGATCCGGCAGGCCGGGAGCAAACAGCACATCGGCGCCCGCCCGTTCGAAGGCTTGAAGACGCGCGATAGTGTGGTCGAGGCTCGCGCCGGGATACAGGAAATTGTGCGCCCGCGCCGTCAGAAGAAACGGAAATGGAAGCGCGTGCGCCGCCTCCGCCGCGGCGGCGATTCGCTCTACCGCCAGGCCGGCATCATATAGTGGGTGCGTCGCGTCGCCGGTCGCGTCTTCAATCGTGCAACCGGCAAGGCCGGCCCCGGCCGCCAGCCGCACCGTTTCCGCCAGCACTTCGGGCGAGTCGCCAAAGCCTTTTTCCAGATCGGCCGAAACCGGCAAATCCGTCGCCTCGACAATCATCCGCGCGTGCGACAGCGCTTCCTGGCGCGTGAGTCCGCCATCCCGTTTTCCCACTGCCGTGGCGGAGGCGGCGCTCGAGGTGGCCAGAGCCGGAAAGCCAAGGCCCGCCAGCATCCGCGCCGAGCCAACATCCCAGGGATTGGGAATTAGGAAAACTCCGGGGCCGTTGTGAAGAGTTCGGAACTGCGCCGCCTTTTCGGCTTGCGTCTGAGGCATGAAATTTCCCTCTGTCTTACCCGCTTATTATTATCGCCCGCGTTTCGGCCGCCTCCCCCTGTGATATTCTCCTCGGCGGATTTTCAGCGGGTTCACAACCAATTTCGAAATATCTGGAGGCAAGTGATGCGCATGCTCGTGCAGATTCAATTTCCCCTCGAGCCCTTCAACAGCGCCGTTCGCGACGGAAGCGCCGGGCCGAAAATAAAGAAGATTCTTGAAGCCCTCAAACCGGAGGCTGTCTATTTTTGTGAGCAGGATGGCCACCGCGGCGGCGTCCTGGTGGTGGACATGAAGGATTCCTCCGATATTCCGGTGCTGGCCGAGCCCTGGTTTCTCACCTTCAATGCGGAAGTGAAGTTCCGCGTCGCCATGACGCCCGAAGACCTGGGCCGCGCCAACCTGGACGCGCTGGGAAAGAAGTGGGCGTAGTCAATCTGGGATAAGTGGAGTACCGCGAAGCGCTGTCAGCCGATTTGCACCAGCGGCTGTTTCTCCCTCCGGCGTGAACCCGGCTGCCAGCGCCGCACTTTGGCAGAGTTGTCGGAGAGGCGCGCCACCGCGCGGCCGATCTTGATCGAGGCGCGCACCATGTGGCCGACTTTGAGCGGCCCCACTACGGACTCGTCCTTGATCCAGTGCAGGCCGCTGCTGATGGCGCATCCGCACTGCGAGCAGTCGGGCGTGCCGCCAAAGACGCAGGGCTCCACGCGGGTGCGCAGGTCGGCGGAATAATTCACCGACATGGCGGCAAACAGGCACTCCTGCGGATTCGCCGGCGGCGCAACGAACGCCCGCCCCACGCCTTCATGCATCAACAGCTTGCGGAAGCGCAGCCGCAGCCTGGGCAACTCATCTGCCACGCGCTGCCGGTCCTCCGGTGTCAGCATCTCGGCGCTATGCTCACCGATCTGCGGTGTGTAGAGGCTCACCCAGATGTGGTCCACCTCGGGGCGCGCGTTCCAGAAAGCGACGTACTCTTCCAGATATCCTGCGCGCTCCAGCATGGGCCGCGTGATTACCCAGTGCACGTTCACCTTGCGCCCGGCGATGTTCTGCAGGATGCGTTCGTAAGTGGCGGGCTTGCGCCGCGGATCGTGGTGCTCGGGCAGGCCATCCACCGAAACCGCCACGCGCATGCGGGGAATCTGCATCCAGTGTTCGGGAATGGGAATCACCGCGCTGGTGACCACCATAGCAAACACTCCCATGCTGTTAAGTTCAGGCAGAATGCGGTCAAGCTCGCGGTGCCGCACCAGCGGCTCGCCACCTACCAGCGAGACGTGAATCGGCCGATGCTCGCGCACCAGATCGAGCACGCCGCGCACCAGGGCGTCGCCGCGCA
>DATJXG010000005.1:0-6685 GCA_035500455.1 Terriglobales bacterium
GCGCGGATTCGCGCGATCAGACGGGTTTGACCGTCTGCGGTGGGTTCCAGAGTAAAGGACCAAAGCGCCTCCTGGGCATGGCCTCCGGCATGCAGGCGCTGCCAGTCGTTGGGGGTGACCATGGCGAAAGCGTGTTCGGGCTGAACGATCGCCGCGATCATCCTGCCCTGGCCGGCGAAGTGCTTTGGGGTGGCGAACCAGACGGTTTCGCCCACTGCCCGCTCTTTCCACTGCGGCTCGATGCGGTGGACGCTGGGCATTTCACAGCCGATCAGGTTCTCCAGAGGAGTGTAGCTGTAGAAGCCGCTGCGATCCTGGCCGATTTGCCGGATCCAGGGCCAAATCTCCTGCGGCCGGGCGTGGATGGTAATGGCATGCGTGACCGCGGGCTGCTGGCCGGAGAACAGGCCGTCTCCCGGCAACACGGCGGCCAATTCCGCGTTGCTGGCTCCCCAGCGCACATGCCAAGGGCGAATAGCGGAGAAATAAACTGTCGTAAAAACAAGAACGAAAGCCAGGGCCGCGAGCAGGGCTCGAGTAAATTTGTTTTTCATAACGACGCCTCGACGATTCATCGCCATCGTAGGTTGGGAGGGCGATCCCCGTCTGTGACGGCGGTCACGGCTCAGGAAAATCTGGGTTGTGGCATTTGGGGGAGCTATTTGTTCAGCTCGGCGGACCAGTTGAGAATCACCGACATCGGCGTCATGGCGGTCTTGACCTGCGAGTTGATCAGGAACTTCTGCCCGTCTTTGCTGACGTCGTAGGAGAACTGTTCGGAGGTGGCGATCATTTCGCGCGGATTGGCCTGAAATAGCTCCGCCGGGGTGCCGGCGTCGAAATCGGCGCCGGTTTTCACCGGAACCGCCATCAGTTTGCTGTCGGGGGAGAGATAGAAGAGTTCCTTACCGTCGGCTCGCCACCTGGGCTGATCTCCGCCCGCGTTCGAGGCCTGCCACTTGCCTTGCGCTTCGGGAAAAGAGGTTACATAGATCTCCCATCGTCCACTTTCATTCGAAGAGTACGCGACCCATTTGCCGTCGGGTGAAAATTGGCCGTTCTTGAGGGTGGAGGGGGCTTTCAAGAATTGTGTCGGATGCAGGTCCGGCAACGTCAAGAACCACAGGTCTGCGCCGCGCTCATAGAGGACGTATTTTCCATCGCGCGACCAGTCGGTGGGAAATCGATCGGGGCCATCCTGGGGGATTACTTTTTCCTCCTGCGCTCCGTTGGTCTCTTTCAAGTACAGGTCGAACACGGCTCCACGGTTGGACGCAAAAATCATGCGGCCGTCCGGGCTCCAGACCGGCAGAGAGTCGATGGCGGGATCGAAGGTCAGGCGCCTGGCACGCTGGGTTTCGAGATCGTAAGTCCAGATGTCGGTGTTCTGGCTGGCAGGGTCGTCGGTATCGGCGGCCACAGCCCGGCCGCCCGGGGCCAGCATGATGTTGTCGTAAATGCCCGGGGTCAGGGCGATTCCCAGCTCCTGGCCTTTGCGGTCGAACCATGTGGGTTGGGAAGCGCCCGAATTCCCGCGCTTCTGGGCGACCAGCAGGTTCCCCGTGGAGGCGGCAAACACGGCCTCGGAAATTCGCGGCCAGAATTGAATACCGGTGAGGATGGGGGCGGCTTCTCCGGTCAGCTCGAATTTTTTCGGATCGAAACGCTGGCCGAAGAGGCTCTGATCGCGGTAGAAGAGCAGGTATCCCGGCGTGGCATAGGCGACGTTGCCCTTGGCCCGGAGTATGAGCCGTTTCTCATGCGAATTCAGCGCGCCCAGATAAATGGAAAACAGATTGTTGCGCCCAGAGAGATTGACCGCGGAATACAAAAAATGATTTCCATCGGGCAGGAACACCGGCCAGCGATTGCTGTCCTCATCCAGGCTCTTATCCGGCACCGTAACCTGTGCCGGGGTTCCGCCTGCGGCTGAAATCTGATAGAGGCCGACGCCCAGGTGTCCGCTGGGAGTGAAGAGAATTATGCCGTTCTGGTTCCAGGTGGCGCCGCGGCCGCTGGGGGCGTCGCACAGCGTTTGTACCGGCCCGCCATCGAGATTCAACTTCTTCAATTTTCCATCGGCGAAGAACCCGAGGGAGCGCCCGTCGGGAGAAAAGAAAGGAAAGCTGGCGCCTTCGGTGTTGGCTAGGCTGACGGCCTGTTCGCTGCCGGGTTCATAAATCCAAAGGACATCAATTCGCGTAGATTGCGGATGGCCAACAATGGCCACGGTGTGGCCATTGGGAGCGACTGCAACATCGCGGGCGGCAAATGGGAGTGGCGCAGAGAAGTACGTCGCTTTTTCCGCGGAGTTCGATCCTCTCCACAAGAAGACCAGGGCGATCAGCGCCAGCGCGAGTGCGGCTGCGATCAGCCAGGCCAGCAGCTCGCGGCTGGTTCTCTTTCCTGCCGTTCGCGGGAGAGCCTGCGTGCCGCTCTGCGCGATCCATTTGAGTTGCAGCGCAACGTCCTGCGCGGTTTGGAAGCGGTCTTCTGGATTCTTGGCGAGGCAGGCGGAGATGACATGCTCGAAAGCGGGCGGTGTGAGTGGCTGCACCTGCGAGATCGGTTGCGGCTCCTTTTCCAGAATCGCGCTGGCCACGCTGAGCTGGCTCTTGCCTTCGAACGGCCTGGCGCCGCTTGCCATTTCATAGAGCACGGCGCCCAGGGCGAAGAGGTCGGAGCGGGCGTCGGCCTCCTTGCCCTGAATCTGCTCGGGCGACATGTACTGGATGGTGCCGATCATCGCGCCTACGGTCGTCAGGGGAGAAACAGGGCTGGCTTCAGTCATTGTCATTGTCATGGCGGCCGACAGAAGCGGGGCGCTCGATGCTGCTCCAGAAACGCCGGCGGCGGTGGACTTCGCCAGCCCGAAGTCCATTAGCTTCGCGCCGGTTTTGGTGAGCATGATATTTCCCGGCTTCAGATCGCGATGCACGATGCCCTGGCGGTGGGCCACGGCGAGCGCTTCGGCTACGGCAATCCCGATTTTCAGAGTCTCGTTGAGCGGCATCGGCCCTTTGCGAAGGCGCTCGGCCAGAGTTTCTCCTTCGATAAACTCCATGACGAGGTAGTCTGTGCCGTCGCGTGATCCGATGTCGTAAAGCTGGCAGATACTCGGATGGTTCAGCGAAGAAATGGCACGCGCTTCGCGCTCCATGCGCTGCTTGAGTTCGGGTGAAGACGAGAGATGGGAGGCAAGAACTTTGATGGCTACAGTGCGATCGAGGCGGGTGTCCCTGGCACGATATACCTCGCCCATGCCGCCGGCTCCCAGCGGCGATTGGATTTCGTAGGGGCCGAGGGTTGTGCCGGCGGTGAGGGGCATGGCGCGCCATTATATCTTGCGGGAGATTTGGCGGAGTCAGCGGCGCAGGCCGGAGATCAGTTGTAGCCGGCGCTGCACTGGTAAATAATTGGCCCTGGCCAGAAGCTATGGCCGGAACCTATGAAAAATCTGGGAATTCTGATTTCCGGGCGTGGTTCGAATTTCGAAGCGATCGCGAAGAACGTCGCCTCGGGCAAGATTGCCGATGCCCGCATCGCGGCGGTTATTTCCAACCGGATGGAAGCAGGAGGGCTTGAGATAGCGCGACGCATGGGGCTTACAGTGCTGGCGATTCCATCGAAAGGAAAAGACCGCGAGGAGCATGACCGCGAGGTGGTTGCGGCGCTCCGGCAGCAGGAAGTTGATCTGGTCTGCCTGGCGGGTTATATGCGGTTGCTCTCGCCGTGGTTTGTGCGGCAGTTTCCGCGGCGGATTCTGAATATTCATCCCTCACTCTTGCCGGCTTTTCCCGGGTTGGAGGCGCAGGAGCAGGCGTTTGCTTACGGGGTAAAGATTTCCGGGTGTACTGTGCATTTTGTTGACGAAGAACTGGACCACGGCGCCATTATCGTGCAGAAGGCGGTGCCGGTGCTGGAGGGCGACGACGAACACTCGCTCGCGGCGCGCATCCTGGAGCAGGAGCATATGGCGTATTCGGAGGCGATCAATATGGTGCTGGCGGGGCATTTTCGGGTGGAGGGGCGGAGGATCGTGCGGCTGAAAAGCTAAACCTCAAAACGACGAGGGCGCGGAGACTGGCAGCAAAGCCTTCTAACCGCAAGATCGCAAAGGACGCAAAGAAACGCACTCCTCGCTTTGTTTACTCTGGCCACTGGAAGTGATAGACGCCTGAGGAAACTTCGCAGGCGAGCGCTCCGTCGGCGGAATTGAGTGTGTGTACTCCCGAAGCTTTTTCCCACGGCACGCCACTTTCCCTGACGGCCTCAGGATTTGTGGTTGGCAGGACGACCTTCGCCGTCGCTCCCGCTGGAATCGTAACTTCGAGGGTCACACTTCCCGCGCTCTTTTTCCAACTGCTCACGATCTTGCCCAGGACAGACTCATAACTGGCTTCCGCAGAGGCCACATTACTCGGAAGGAACGGCTTGATTACGATCTGCTCGTCCTTCGCGCGCGACAGGTCGAAATCAATTCCGGCGAGACCGCGATAGAACCACTCTTCAGCGTGGCCCAGCATGAAGTGGTTCTGGGAACTGTGCGGATTTGTGTCCCAGGCCTCGGTGAGCGAGGTCGCTCCGCGCTGCAGTTGATATCCGTAGCTCGGGGAGTCGGTGCGGGAAAGCATGTCGAACAGCACGTCGGAGCGTCCGCCCTGGGTCAGCGCCTCCACCACGAAGTGGAAGCCAATGTCGCCGGCAGTCACGTGGTTGTTGTGGTTGCGGATATCGCGCACCAGGCTTTCGAGTACTGCGTGGCGCTTTTCTTCGGGCACCAGGCCTGCGGCAAGCGGCATGGCGTCGGCGGTCTGGCTGCCCTGGTCGTATTGGTTGCTATCGGGGTGAAAGAAATTTTTGTTGAAGGCGTCGCGCACCTCTTCCGCCAACTTGCCATACGCAGCGGCGTCGGAAGGCTTGCCAAGCAGCAGCGCGACTTTCTGCACGACGGTGAGATCAAGATAGTAGATCGCCGTTGCGGTAATACCCCGGCTGGTGAGTTGCGATTCGCCGGGCTCCTTGGGGCCAATGTCATACCAGTCGCCGAGGCCGTAGGAAATGATGTGGTCTTTGGCGCGGCCGGTGAGGTAGTCCACATAGCTCTTCATCAGGCTGTAGTGGTCGGCGAGAATTCCCTGGTCGCCGTAGTGCTGGTAGGCGATCCACGGCCCGAGCACCGATGCGCTGCCCCACTCCGGCGAGTCGAGAAATCCTTTTTCGAAGACTACGTATTCGGGAGCAATGTCGGCGACGAAGCCGTCGGCATGCTGCGCATCGGCCATGTCGTTGGCGATCTTTTCGTAGAGCCGCGCGACGCCGTAGTTGTACATGATGGAGGAAGCCAGCAGGTGCGACTCCTCCAGCCAGCCCAGCTTTTCGCGGTGGGGGCAGTCGGTGAGCACGCTCTGCATGTTGCTGAGGATGGCGGCATCGATGAGCTTGTGAATTCCATCGAGCAGCTTGTCGGAGCTGGAGAATTTGCCATCCACCTCGGCGGAGAGATGCGTGAATTGCCCGGTGAGCGAGAGCAGGAGAACATTGCCCTTGGACGGATCGCTCGTCCCCCGGGCGCCTTCGACCTGCACATAGCGAAAGCCGTAATAAGTGAAGCGCGGATGCCAGGTTTCCTCTCCGCTGCCGCGCAGAGTGTAGGAAAACCATGTGGGGCCACCGGAACTGCGCTGCGTCACCAGGCCGTTCGCGTCGAGCAGTTCGCCGGGGATCAGTCTCACGGTACTCCCGGCGGGTCCGGTGACTTTGATTTCCGGCCGGCCGGAAAAATTTTGCCCCAGGTCATAGACCAGAACGCCCGGTTCAGGCTCGGTGATCCTTGCCGCCGGATAGGTTTGCATGACTTTGATGGGAGGAATGCGCTGCGATACCAGCTTGCCGCCGGGTCCGGCGACCTCGAGGGCTGACGCCCAAGATGAGTCGTCAAAGCCGCGAGCGTCCCAGCCCGGCTGCTGGCGGCGGGCGTCGTAATCCTCGCCGCCGTAGGTGTTGGAAAATGTGATGGGCCCGGCGGTTGTTTTCCACGATGCGTCGCTGGCGACGACTTGCTCGCTGCCGTCTGCGTAAGTGACGTGCAGCTGCAGAATCAGCTTGGGCTCTCCGAATGAGCCGTTGAATTTGGTATAGCGCCCGGGAGTCTTCGGAACGTTATACATTCCGTTGCCCAGGAGCACGCCGAAGGCGTTGCCGCCGGACTTGAGCAGGCTGGTGACGTCATAGCTGTTGTAGAGGACGCGCTTGCGGTAGTCGGTCCAGCCGGGGGTGAGGACATCGTCGCTGACTTTTTCTCCGTTGAGGCGAAGTTCGTACTGCCCCAGGCCGGAGACGTAAACGGCCGCCCGCTGCGGGGCCCGGGCCAGGTGGAATTCGTGGCGGAAAATCGGCAGCGGATGCGCCGCTTCGGCCGGCGCGGCCCTGTTGCTCACGCTCGGCACGCCGGGGCCGCTTTTGCCGGAGTCGGGCTCGGCTGCGATCCATTTGGCTTTCCAGTCGGAGGGCGCGAGCAGGCCCATCGTCCAGGTTGCGGGCTGACTCCATGCTGAGGCATGGCCATCCTGGTCCCAGACGCGGACCTTCCAGAAATAGCTCAGAGTCGATTGCGGCGGCTTGCCGCGATATTCAATCTGGATGAAATCGGGGGAAGCTACCCTGCCGCTGTCCCAGGCGTCGC
>DATJXG010000006.1:0-20194 GCA_035500455.1 Terriglobales bacterium
AGGTTGTCGGCCTCAGTGCCACCGCCGGTGAAGACGATTTCCGAAGGCCGGCATCCCACTAGCTCGGCCACGGACTCCCGCGCGCGCTCCACCGCCGCCCGCGTCTCCTGCCCGTGATGATGGATGGAAGAGGCGTTGCCGTAGTGCTCGCCAAAGTAGGGACGCATGGCGTCCAATACTTCCGGCAGTAGAGGAGTGCTGGCGTTATTGTCGAGATACACGCGGCGCATAGCTCACTCTATTTTACTCTTCCGGTGCGGCGTTGAGCCGCTCAGGCACGGGCAGGTCATCGCTTACTCAGCGGCGTAATACTTTCCGGTTACTCGGGCACGAATGTGTCAAAGCCGCATCAAGCGTCCCGATCATGCGACTTTTTACTGCAAATTCACTTTCCTTTCCGCTTTTCCACAAGGGCCGGGCTTACATTGGGGAAAGCTTTAAAGACCCTGTCCCACCAAATCCTACCCAGGAGGTCTTATGAGATCCATGCGAACACCCTGTTCCGCTTGCCGTCTGCTAACCCTGATCGGGATTTTCGTCGTCGCTACCGGCGGCACTTCCTTCGCCCATAACACCTGCCAGTTGAACTCGCCCAATGGCCGCATCAAACACGTGATCTACGTTCAGTTCGACAACACGCACTTCGAGCGCGACAACCCCAATGTGCCCTCAGATCTGGAGCAAATGCCTCACCTGCTCAACTTCATCACCAATAATGGTGTGCTGCTCTCGAACGACCACACCGTTCTCATCTCCCACACCGCGACCGGCATCCTGAGTTCGCTCACGGGAGTTTACCCGGATCGGATGGGAGTGCCGGTGGCGAACAGCTTCCGCTATTTCATGACGGATGGCACCACCCGGACCGGCGTTTCCTTCGCCTATTGGACGGCACCCCTGTATGACCCCGCCGGCAGTACCACCGACCTGACTCCCGAAATGATCAACGAGAAGGGCAAGATCGCTCCCGCACCGTGGGTGCCATTTACCCGCGCCGGTTGCGATGTCGGCTCGGTGGCAACTGCGAACACGATTCTCGAAAACACGGCCATTGATATTCCCACGGTATTCGGGGCCGATTCACCTGAAGCAGCAGAGGTAGCGTCGAATCCGGGACAAGCTTTCGCGGACTTTGTGGGCATTGGCGTCCACTGTGCGCGCGGCTCAGCGACTTGCGCAGCCTCCGCCCATGCTCGCCCGGACTTGCTGCCGGATGAGCCTCATGGCTACAACGGCTTCAACGGGCTGTTCGGCGCTGTTTACGTTAACCCGGTGATTCAGCCCAGCGGGCCGATGACCGATCTTGATGGCAACGTAATCGAGGACGCGACTGGACACATCGGTTTCCCGGGCTTCGATGGCATGGAGGCCACGGTTTCTCTCGCCTGGGTGGCCCAGATGCAGGAAGCCGGCATTCCGGTGACGTATGCGTACGTCTCCGACGCACATGACGCACACGGCACCGCCGGCAACATCCATTTCGCGTACGGCCCCGGCGAAGACGGCTACACCCAGCAACTGCAGGCCTACGATCAGGCCTTTCAGAAATTCTTCGACCGGCTGGCGGCGGATGGAATTACCAAGAAGAACACGCTGTTTGTGTTTACCGTCGACGAAGGCGATCACTTTGTGGGTGACCCACCGACTCCTTCGGATTGCGACGGCGTAACCACCCCCTGCACCTACAACCGCGTTGGAGAAATCAACGGCGACTTGCGGCGTATGATCTACACGCAATTCGGCGACCCGACGGTTTTTTCCGTGCACTCCGACGATGCGCCGACGGTGTATGTGAACGGCACCGGCACGCAACCCATCCTCGACCAGACAGATCCGGTCGTGCGCAACCTGGAGCGGGAAATGAGCCAGTTGAGCTGGCTCAATCCGTACACCGGCCTGGTGGAGAGCAACATTATGGTGGCGCAGGTGGACCACACCGGCATGAAGACTCTGCACATGGTCACAGCCGATCCCTACCGCACTCCAACCTTTACGCCGTTCGCCGACCCGGCCTGGTTCTTCTTCGCCACTGGCGGGACCACGCCCACGCTGTGCGCGACGCCGGATGCGTGCGCCTCGATTCCGGCGCGGACGAGTCAAAGCTTCGCCTGGAACCACGGCGACATTCAAAGCGAGATCGCCTCCACCTGGATCGGTTACGTGGGCGAGGGCGTCGAAGATCGTGGAATCGACGGTAAAACCTGGTCGGACCACACCGACGCACGCCCGACGATCCTGGAACTGGTCGGCTTGAAGGATGATTACGTGCATGACGGGCGCGTCATCACCGAAATCTTTGACGACCATGCGCGTCCGTGGGCGTTGAAGAGGAGCGACAGCTTTGTGGCGCTGGCGCAAATCTACAAGCAACTGAATGCGCCCTTTGGTGAGTTCGGCATGGACACGCTCCGGGCATCTACCAGGGCGCTGGCATCGAACGCGGACGGTGACGCTACTTACAACCACATCGAGGGAAAGATTCAGTTCCTCACCGCGAAGCGGGATGCATTGACTGCGCAGATGAATCGGTTGCTTAACGGCGCCGAATTCAGGGGCCAGGCGTTCAGCAACCCGCAAGCCTACTGGCTGATTTCGCAGGGACGGGCGCTGCTGGACCAGGCAGACCGGTTAGCACACTAGCCCGCAACGCGGAATGTGCGGACTCACTTGTGGACAGGCGCCGAGATGCGCCTGTCCATTTTTCTTTTGCAGGTTGATTGAAATCGAACCACGCCCCGGTCAAGCTCTTCCCCGAAACTGGATGATTCTTCGGCGATCGCGTTTTGATGGCCTGCCCTCGGGCAACTGCTCGAATTGCCTCATCGCCTTTCGCTCAGCGGTGACTTTCTGTCGTAGCTCTCGGCTGGCTTCGGTTTCACGGTAAAGCGTTTGGGCTACGGAAGCCGGGCCGCGGATTTCGCTGAGCAGGAGCACTTCGACCTGAAAGACGCCGCCCTCGTTGGTAATTTCCAGCATTTCTCCCACCCGGACTTCGCGGGCAGGCTTGACCACTTGCCCGCCGGATTTGATTCTGCCGAGTTCGCAGGCGCGCGCAGCCAGAGTGCGCGTCTTGAAGAACCGGGCGGCCCACAACCATTTATCCATTCGCACCGAATTCATAGTTTTCGTCGTGGACGAACTTCGCCATTAGCGGATTGGAAAATGCAACCAAAGCAAATGTCTCTCCCGAGAGACAAGCTCCCGACAAATA
Source organism: Terriglobales bacterium (assembly GCA_035500455.1). Taxonomy (GTDB): domain Bacteria; phylum Acidobacteriota; class Terriglobia; order Terriglobales; family Acidobacteriaceae; genus DATJXG01. Next base: position 3,212 of record DATJXG010000006.1, read on the forward strand.
TATTGCAAGTTCGTAACTCACGCGTGACATCGCGCTCCTGCCAGGTTAGTAGTCTGCACTCACCGTGGCTTTCAGACTCACGGAATCAATATCAGCAAAAACTGGAGTGTTTGGCATGAAAAACGAAAGTCTCCCATCCACTGCGACACTGGAAACCGCGGCCACCAGCGATGAACTGGAGTTGTCGTCGCCGCGGACGATCGAGCGCCGCTCATTTCTGAAGCACCTCGGCATTACCGGCGCGGCGCTTTCCGCCGGGGCGCTTCTGGCCACTCAAGTACGCGCCGACGACGGCCGCAGCGGCAGCCTCACCAAAGGCGACGCCGCCATCCTGCGCTTTCTGGCGGCCGCGGAGATCATCGAAACCGATCTCTGGCTGCAATACCACGAACTCGGCGGGGAACAGGATACGGAATTCAGCAGCTTCATCGGCGGGAACCCGCTCTACACCCAGGCTCTGGCAGTGCTCGACGAAGACATGGACGTATATATCCACGACAACACCGACGATGAGATCAGCCATTTCCAGTTCATCAATGCCTACCTGGCGTCGAAGGGCGCTGCGCCGGTGAATCTGGAGCCGTTTCGCACTTTGCCGGGAAGCCAGGCTACGGGGGCGAACAAGTCACTCAAGCGCATCACCAACCTCACTCAACTCACCGTGGATACCAGCTTCTGGACTCGCTACCGCGTCGACAACAAGAACCCCGATCTCGACCCTCACTTTGTTTTCCCGCAAGCCGATGTGATCGTGAATCGCACCGCCATCCCTCGCACCGACGACGATTTGATGGGGCCGTCGACGGTGGTGTCCGGCATTCCGGATCATCTTTTGGCGATCGCCTTCACCGCGGGATTCCACTTCTGCGCCATCGAGCAGGGCGGGACTAGTCTTTATCCGTCGCTGGCGCAGCGCGTTACCAGCCCGGAGGTTCTGCGGATTCTGCTCAGCATCGGCCCCACGGAAGCGATGCACTTCCAGACCTGGCAGGACAAGGCGGGGAATGCGCTAGCGGTGAGTGATGTTGATCCCATCACTGGTTCGCCGGTGTCATTCGTGGATCTGACGGAAGACGCCGACCCGGGCGAGACTCTGCAGTCGAACCTGATCATGCCGGAGCCTTGCCCGTTCCTCAGCCGCAAATTTCCCAGGTGCTCGATCGTGCGTCCCACAAACACGAAGGGTGCGGCGATGGGTGCGGCGCAATTCCTCGTCGCCAGCGGGCTGTTCAAAGGGCAGTCACCGCACTTCTTTCAGGTGTTGCGCGACCTGGCGGAAGATGCGGACGCAGCCCAGCCTGAACGCTGATCTCAAACAAGTCTCTCTCCTGCTGAATTAGACGGGCGCTGTTTCCGGAATTCAGGCGCAGCGCCCGAATTTTCCGATTGGAGAGGGCGGGCAGTCCGCGCCGAAACTTGAGTTTTTACGCATGATCGATTTCCTTCGTGTACCTTCGTGAACCCTTCGTGTCCTTCGTGGTTGCTTTTGGCTTTTGTGCAGCAGAAGGCGAAAGGCAAACCACGCAGGACACGAAGGTACACGAAGGGCGGCTTGGAAATACATAAGGAGATTTTATGTTTGAAGGACTGTTTCAACCGATGCACTTGCTGGTTCTTTTCGGAATCGCCCTGCTGGTTTTTGGGCCGAAGAAACTTCCGGAGTTGGGTAAGGGAATTGGGGATGGGATTCGCGGTTTCAAAGCTGCGATGAACCCCAAAGAGGAAGAGGAAGTAAAGCCCTCCAGCCCGGCAGCCATCACGGCCGGCGAGCAGAGTTGAGCGAGGCTGCTATGGGAATGGATCTGCTCCTTGGGGTGGCGTTTGCCTTCGTAGTTCTGGGGCCCAAGCGCGTGCACTCGGTTCTTGGTCTTGTGGGACGCGCCAAAGCGGAGATCGACAAAGCGGCGGGATCTGTCAAGGCGCGGTTGGGGGAGGAGCTTGAGGGGCCGGGCGTGAACGAACCCTTTACCGCAGAGGACGCTGAGGGCGCTGAAGAATTCACTTCTTAGGGCATCTCGCTTTGGCTCGCTTGCTCGCTGGACGGGACAAGCCCCGTCCCTACATGGTTCGTTTAGCGCTGCTCCAGCGGGGCCCAGTGTTGGGGGTAGGCTGGACCGACGTAGTCGGCGCGGGGGCGGATCAGGCGGTTGTCGTCGAGCTGCTCGATTACGTGGGCGGTCCATCCGCTTACGCGGGAGACTGCGAAAACCGGGGTGAACAAATCCACGTCGATTCCGAGCGTGTGGTAGGTGGAAGCGGAATAAAAATCGACGTTGGCGTTGAGCTTCTTGTCGGCGCGCACGAACTCTTCGATAGCGTGGGAAATCTCGTACCACTTGCTTTGTCCGCTGGATTCGCCGAGATCATGTGACATCTTGCGCAGGTGCGTAGCGCGCGGGTCCTCGGCGTGATACACGCGGTGGCCGAAGCCGGGAATCTTTTTCTTTTGCGCCAGCATGCCTTGAATGTAATCCACGGGATTAGCGCCCGATTTGTCCACGGCCTGCAGGATATTGAATACCGCCTCGTTCGCTCCGCCATGCAGCGGCCCTTTGAGCGCGCCGATGGCGGCCGTGACTGCCGAATGCATGTCAGAAAGCGTGGCCGCGGTAACCCGAGCGGCAAACGTTGAGGCGTTCAGTTCGTGGTCGGCATGAAGAATCAGCGCAATGTCCAAGGCTCGCTCAGCGGTAGCCGAGGGCGGCGTGCCGTTCAGCATCAGCAAAAAATTGGCGGCGTGAGAAAGCGAGCGATCGGGCTCGATGACCTTCAGTCCTTTGCGGACGCGGTCATAAGCCGCAACGATCATCGCCACCTGTGAAGTGAGCCGCGTCGCTTTGTGGACGTTGGCCTGGCGGTCGTTGGATTTTTCTTCGGGATCGTAGAACGACAAAGCCGAAACCGCGGTGCGCAGCACATCCATGGGGAGGGCGTGCCGGGGCGCCGAGCGCAGCAGGTTGATGATGGAAGCGTCGAGCTTGCGCTCCTCCGCCAGCCGTTCGTGAAATTCCTTCAGTTCATAACGCTTGGGCAAGCGCCCGTTCCAGAGAAGGAAGCAGGTCTCTTCGAAATTGGAGTGCTCGGCCAGTTCATGAATATCGATGCCGCAGTAAGCCAGAACGCCGCGGTCTCCATCGATAAAGCAGATTCGGGATGTGGTGGCAACGACGCCCTCAAGGCCTTTTGGCGCGTGTAGTGTGGACGCAGTGGACATAGAATTTGGCTCGGACATGCAGGATTACGTTGCCGCGGCGCGCCCAGCGATTTGCGTGCCGAACCAATCTTTATACGCCAAACCCTTCCTCTTTCCAACCGGGGCGCGAGTTTCCAAGGTCGCTGACCCGCGGTGCGCGGCGCTTGTGGACTCCTGCGCACCGCGGACAATGGCCCAAAGGATTCATCCCGGAGGTACACAGGGGCCAGGAATCCGCTGGAACCGGCCTCGTTCAAGGTTACAATTCGGAAATGCGCCTGGGTTGGTTCGTCCCGGCAATCGCTGCTCTTTCCATTGCCTCCATCGCCGCGCCCGCCGTTGACCAACCGCCGGCGCCGGGAGTGGCCGTCCTGCCCTGTTCGCAGGCGGGGGGAAGCTCGGATTGCACGCCCTCGCCCAAAGACCTAAAGAAGGCTCGTGAGGCTTTTTCCAAAGGCGTGAAGTTGGAGCGCGAGAAACATCCGGAGGAAGCCCTCGAGGAATTTGAAAGTGCCGCCCGGCTGGCTCCGCGGGATATGGACTACCTCACCGCGCGCGAAGCCATCCGCCAGCAACTGGTCTTTGACCACATCCAGCGCGGCAATGAGGATCTGCTGCAGCGGCATTCGGTCGAGGCCCTGGGCGAGTTCCGGCACGCGCTGTTTCTCGATCCGGCCAATCAGTTTGCCCAGCAACGCCTGCAGGAGGCGATGGCGGAGTGGGCACCGGCGCCTGCTCCACAGGCACGGGTACTGGAGAGCGGAGGCGAGGTGCGAGCGCGGCCCGACCGGGTGCCGGCGGAATTCCATTACCGCGGCGACAGCCGTTCCCTGCTGCCCTTAGTGGCGCAAACCTATGGCCTGAAAGCCACGCTCGATGATTCGGTGACTTCGAAGCCGGTGAAATTCGAAGTGGGCGACGCCAACTTCTACCAAGCCATGGAGGCGGCGTGCGCCCTGAGCAAGACGTTCTGGATTCCGCTGGGGCCCAAGCAGATTCTGATAGCCGCCGACACCGCCGAGAACCACCGCAATTTCGACCAAATGTCGATGCGGACGTTTTACGTCCCGGACGCGACCACGGCGCAGCAGGTAACCGAGATCACCAACCTGCTGCGGACGGTCTTCGAAATCCGATTCATCAACGCTCAGCCGGAGAAACACACGATCGTGGTGCGGGCGCCACAGCGCGTACTCGACGCTGCCACCCGGCTGATGGAGGGGCTGGACAGCTCCCGCCCCCAGGTCATGCTGGACATCCGCGTGTACGAAATCAGCAGCACCGTGACCCGCAACATGGGCCTGCAGATCCCCAACCAGTTCAAGCTGTTCAACATTCCGATAACGGCGCTGGCCGCGCTGGGCGGCGAGAGCATTCAGGACCTGGTAAACCAGTTGGTCTCGAGCGGAGGAATCAACCAGGCGAGCAACTCGGCGGTCTCGGCGCTACTGGCGCAATTGCAGGGCCAGCAGAATTCCATCTTCAGCCAGCCGGTGGCAACCTTCGGCGGCGGGCTGACGTTCATGGGACTGTCGCTCGGCACCGGCACGGCACAACTGCAACTTAACCAGAGCACTGTCCGCAACCTGGAGCACGCCATCATGCGCGCCGGAGCGGGATCGGATACATCGTTCCGGCTGGGCACGCGCTATCCTGTGCTGAATGCCACGTTTGCGCCCGCCTTCAACTCGTCGGCCATCTCCCAGGTCTTGCAGAACCAGAGCTTCACCGCCCCCTTCCCTTCCTTCAATTATGAGGATCTTGGTCTCAGCCTGAAAGCCAAGACTCTTATCAGCGGGTCGTCCGACGTCACGCTGCAGCTGGAGATGCAGTTACGCACGCTGCAGGGCCAGAGCATCAACGGCGTGCCGATTATCTCCAACCGCGAGTACAAGGGCGGCATCACTCTGAAGGATGGGGAGCCTGCGGTAGTGGCGAGTTCCGTGTCACGCAATGAACAGAGAAGCATGAGCGGGCTGCCCGGATTCGGGTACGTTCCGGGACTGAACCAGATCATGACCGGCAACAGTAAAGAAGTGGACGACGACGAATTGCTGGTGGTAATTACGCCCCACGTGATCAGCCAGCCTGATCACGACCGGGCGGCGGAGATTTGGATGTCGAAGTAGCAGCAATCTCCCGCAAAACCTGCTGCGGCTCAGCCGCCTCCATCTTAGCGCTGAATTCCCTCCGGGAAATACACCGTCCATCCGCGTCCGCGGGCCACAGCCTCCAGGTCAGGGTTGGGATTTACGGCAAACGCGTGGCGGGCGATCTTCAACATGTCGGCGTCCCAGCGTGAATTGCCGAAAACAGCCTCGGGATCGCGCTTTACGACCTCGCGAATGGCTCGGGGTTTGCCTTCGCCCGAGGGGACGCGAATCAGGTGGTCGGTGACCACTCCATTCGCAACTTCGACCTTGGCCGCCAGAATTTTCTCGGGCGCGATCCCAAAGTGCTTCATGGCCGCCCGGATCACCCACTCGTTGGTGGAGGAAACCGCCCACACCTCGCAGCCTTGATCGAGCAGACTCCGCACCAGTTGCTGCATCTCGGGGAAAATCTGCCATGCAATATTGGCTTCGAAATACTCCCCCGCGGCAAGCAGTACGTCCGCTTCGCGCAGGCCGCGATGGATGGTGACCATCTCGCCGCACATGTCGTCCTCGCTCACTTTCCCCTCGCGGTAGGCGGCGTAGCGCCCCTGCACCCAGCGGGCGACATCCTCTGCAATCAGGCCTCGTGCCAACTCCCACTTGAAGAAGCCTTCGCCGGCATCGCCGGTCCAGAGGGTGCCGTCGCAATCGAAGGCGGCCAGCTTAGGCTGAAGACGGAGAACGGAGTCCACAAACGCGGCGGCGGGAGCGGAAATAGCGGTTTCTTTGGAATTCATGCCGGAGAAATCAGTCTATCCGGAGGAAGACAGATCGGCATAGTCCTGGGGCGTGTCCACATTGGTGCGGATGCCGGGATCATCCACCGTGACATACTGGATGCGGTCTTCATGCTGATGTTCGATTTCGCGGGCGGTGGCCGTCGGCGGCGCTTTCATGAAGGCATTCATCATCTCGCGGTCCAGAAGGATGGGGTGGCCATGCCTGCCGCCGGACTCGGGCACTACCGCCCACTTTTCGGCGACCAGAGCTGATTCGAAGGCATCGTGCAGTTGTTGGAGTGTGGCAGGACTCACGGGCGGGCGATCGACCAGCGTCACCATGGCGGCATCGCGCCCGCGGTTCAGCACCTCCTGCAATCCCACCTGCAAGGAGCTGAATTGGCCTCTCTCGGGCTCGGGATTGCGCACCAGAAAGGCGCCTTCGGCGTAAACGACGGGCGCGAGGTTCGCCTCGTTCTTGCCGGCGACCACGATGACCATATCCGAGAAGGGAGAAAGCGAGCGGATGCCGGCGGAGAGAAAAGTCCCGCCGGAAGCGGGATCGCCCGCACCCACCGGAGGCCAGGGCAGCAGAGCCTTGTCGCGCCCCATGCGGGTAGATTCGCCGGCAGCCAGGATGACGGCGCAGATGCTCGGAGCGCGGGCCATGGAGCGAAGATAGCAGAAAAAGGCGTTTCACCGCAGAGAGCGCGGAGGAACCAGAGAAGCCAAATCCTCTGGACAATCAGTTCCGGCCCGCAGAGCGAGGTCAAACGCCTATTGCTCTCTGCAATCTCAGCGCGCTCTGCGGTTAAAGCTCTCCCTCAGGATCGGATACGGATTCGACAATCTGGTTCGCGGACACCTCGGATTTGCGCGAGCGGAACCAGCTCATGTGCGGCAATTCGCGCTCCGAGTGGCGGCGGGCGGCGATCAACTCGGCGGTAATGGCAATCGCGATCTCCTCCGGCGTGACTGCACCGATATCCAGGCCCACCGGCGCGTGCACGCGATCGAACAGCTTGGCAGGAATGCCTTCCTGGGTAAGTTCGCGGAAAATCGCGATTGTCTTCCGCTTGGAGCCGATCATCCCCACATAGCGCGCCGGCGTCTGCACCGCCCAGCGCAGCACCCGCATGTCGTCGTGATGGCCGCGCGTCACGATTACGATGTAGGACGCCTCGGGCGGCGAAAGCCGCGCCATCGCCTGCTGGAACTCCTCGGCGATTACATCTTTCGCATCCGGGAAACGCTCGCGGTTGGCGTAGCTTTCGCGGTCGTCCACCACGGTGACATCGAACCCGGCGTTGAGCGCGGTTTTGTACAGGTTGAAGGCCACATGGCCAGCGCCGAAGATGTAGAGCGAAGCCGGAGGCATAATCGGTTCGAGGAAGATCTCCAGGGTACCGCCGCAGATGAGGCCGGTATCGTATTTCGGATTCTGGTTCAGATCGAAGCTCAACGTGCGGGGCTTCTCGCTCTCCATGACCTCGCGGGCGGCCTGCCAGACCTCGGCTTCCACGCAGCCTCCGCCGATGGTGCCGACAATAGAGCCATCGTCACGCACCAGCATTTTAGCGGTCTTGAAAGAAGGAATCGAACCGCGGGAGTTTACGATGGTGGCTACGGTGCCACGCCTTCCCTGCTGGCGAAGTTTGACGATTTCTTCGTAGATGTCCACGCTGGTGCGGCCTTTTCGCGGGCGAGGGCGCCCGCGCCCGTTATTTTACCCGGCCCATCTTGTCCATCGGCCAATAGCCGAAAACTGCCTTGCCGTAGATGTAGCGGGAGTCCACTGTTCCGAAGTCGCGGCTGTCGTTCGACATGTTGCGATGGTCGCCGAGCAGGAAGTAGGAACCGGGAGGAACATCCACTTCGCTCATCGATCTTTGGTCGGCGTAAACCTCCGACACGTAATCCTCCTGCAACGGCCGCCCATTCACGAATACCTGGCCCGCGACAATACGAATATGGTCGCCGGCAACCCCGATCACGCGTTTGATGAAGCTCTTCGAAGGATCGCGGGGGTAGCGAAATACCACGATATCGCCGCGCTCGATGGGCTCCAGCTTGTAGACGAATTTATTGACGAAGATGCGTTCCTGGTCATCGAGCGAGGGCATCATGCTGGTGCCCTCAACTTTTACCGGCTGGTAGAGAAAAACAATGATGAAAGAGGATATGGCCAGCGAGATAACCAGGTCCCGCAACCAGACGGCCAGGGCGGGTAAGGCTCGCCGGGTTCGCGGGATAGCAACGGGGGGCGCGGGCGCCGCCGCGGCCACAAGCGGAGCTGAATTCGAATCCTCTGCCATTCTCATCTCAATTCTATACGGAATGTCTACTCACCGCTGAAGGTTGCATGCATCTTGGGAAGGAGGCATAGGATGCACAGAAGTCACCGGCCTGCGACCCTGGTTTCGGTTACAATAGACCCCGAAAGAGCGAGCCTGGTCATGCTAAAGCGCGGATTTATCCTGTTTGGTCTGGCGGTTCTGACATTTGCCATTTCATCGCCCTGGGCTTCTTCCGAGCAAAGTGATGCTCCTGTTCCGGCGTATAACGCCGGGCCGCCCGCCAAGGGCACGAAGCTGCCGCCCATCCTGACGCCTGACCAACTCTGGGGAGCGAATGCTCAGAGCCCGGTTCAGACACATGCCTACGAACTCGCGGCCAAGATTCCGGTGGTGCTGCACCAGCAGCCCTGCTATTGCTACTGTGACCGCATGGGCCACAACAGTCTGCATAGCTGCTTTGAGGGCACGCATGGGGCGCAATGCGACACCTGCCTGAAAGAGCTGTATTACTCCTACGTCATGCATAAGCAGGGTAAGACGGCTGCTCAAATACGCAAAGGAATCATTCGCGGGGATTGGAAAGAAGTGGATCTGACAACTGCGGCGTCCATCAACTGAGGACGGTCAGTGGCCCTGGACTGGCCCAGCCCGGGACGCCGTTTCGTCCAGGAAGAGGTCCGCCCTGACGGATTCCTGGATGGTCCGAGATCGTGAGAGGGGTGAAGTTGACGTTTTACCGACGCGGCGTATACCCTTGCTTTCGCCGCGGTTCACCCGGCACTTTTCCACAGGCCGTTTTTGGACGTTCTTTCTCCGCGGCCGAAGAGGGGCTACCGGAGATTGCCGAGGTTGCAGGTAAGTGTTTAAGAATCCCGAAGTAATATTCAGAAAACAGAGGCATTTACGAAGAATCGAGGACGTGTTTTACAGATGGCCCAAAAGACATCACCCAAGAAGGCCTTGACCGAGGACCCTCGTTTTTCACAGGCTGTGCAGAACTATGAGGCCGGCCTCCGCGCCATGCAGGAGCATAAGTTCGATAAGGCTCGCGGCTACCTGCTGAAGGTCGTACCCGGCCCCAGCAAGGAGCTGGCGGACCGGGCCTCCGTCCATTTGAGCACCTGCAACCAGCACGCCGAGCGGGCGGCGGTGCAGTTCAAGACTTCAGAAGAACACTTCGACTACGCCGTCTCCCTGTTGAACGTTGGAGACTACGTGGGCGCACGCGAGCATTTGGAGAAGCTGGCCAAGCAGCCACCCAAGACGGACTATGTGTCGTATGGCTTGGCCGCCCTGGATTGCCTGACCGGCCATGTGGAGGATTCGCTGCGCCATCTCGACGAAGCCATCCGGCTTAATCCCACATTGCGCTTTCAAGCGCGGAATGACTCAGACTTTCACAATTTGGCGGAAGATCCCCGCTTTACCGAATTGCTTTATCCGGATCCCGGCGCGGAGATGGCATCCGAGGCTGGAGGTTCCGGCGAGGAGATGTAGGCAGGTCCGATGACATTCCCCCAGCGGCGCCCGGAATCGCCTGCCCGGGAAAAACCAGCGCGGCGTGGTCTGCGAGTGGTCGCAATTGGCGGAGGCACCGGTCTTTCCGCGGTGCTGAAGGGGCTAAAGCGCTACTCTCCGCATCCCGTCTCCGATCCCGAGTCGAATCACAAAGCTGCCAACGGCATTATCAGCGAACTCAGCGCAGTGGTGACAGTAAGCGATGACGGCGGCTCCAGCGGCCGCCTGCGCAAAGAACTGAACATGCTTCCTCCGGGCGACATTCGTAATTGCATCGTCGCCCTGTCGGAAGACGAAGCACTGCTTTCCCGCCTGTTTCAGCATCGCTTCCTGAAAGGCTCGGGCCTGGAAGGGCACAGTTTCGGAAATCTGTTCCTGGCCGCGCTCACATCCATTACCAGCGACTTCAGCGAGGCAGTACGGCTTTCGTCGGAGATTCTTCTTACCCGCGGCCACATTTATCCCTCCACCACTTCGCACATTGAACTGGAGGCGCAGTTTGAAGACGGCAGCCGGGTGCGGGGGGAAACCCGCATCAGCGCCAGCCCGGGAAGGATCTCAGAGCTGTTTCTGGTTCCGCCCGATCCCGAACCTTTGCCGCAGACCCTGGAAGCCATCGCCCGGGCCGACATTGTGACCATAGGGCCGGGCTCGCTGTTCACCAGCCTCATTCCCAATCTGCTGGTGCGCGGCATTTCACAGGCGATTGTCGAATCGGCCGCGGTCAAAGTCTACGTCTGCAATCTCATGACCCAGGCCAATGAGAGCCTCGGGCTCACTGCCGCGGATCATATTCGGGCGCTGAACTCTCATGCTGACGCCCAGCTATTCGACTTTGCCCTCATCAACCGCACTCCCGTACCGCCGGAGATGAAAGCGAAGTATGCCCTGGAGGGCGCCACCCAGATCGTCAACGATCTCGACGCCATCGAGGCGGTCGGGGTATGCCCGGTGCTGGGCGACTACCTGGACGATGCGCCGGTGGCGCGGCACAACACCGACCGTGTGGCGCGAGATCTGATCGAGTTGGTCACCCAGATGCCGTCTCTGGATCGGTCTAGTGAAGACCAGCCAAGCGAAAAGCGGGCCCACTGAACCTCGCCAGGTAGGAGCCGATCGAACCAGCCGAGGCACGTTACTCCGGTCACGCAGGCCGGGATTCCGCGCACAGCGGGCGGTATATTCTTTTGTCATGGCAAAACCCCCGAACTCACCCACCGCTCTTCGCACCGCGATCGCCGTTATGGCCGCGGGCAAAGGCACGCGACTGAAATCCAAGTTTCCCAAGGTGCTGCACGAAGCGGGTGGCAAGCCTCTGCTGGCGCACGTCATCGCCGCCGCGGCGGCGGTTGTGCCGGCGGCGGATGTCCATGTGATCATTGGCCACGAAGCGGAGCGCGTCCGCGCCGCCCTGGGCCACACCGGCGTGAAGTTCGTATTGCAGAAGGAGCAGCACGGCACCGGCCACGCCCTGATGGTCGCTGGCGACGCCCTGGCTGCTTACGATCAGGTAATTGTGCTCTCCGGTGACGCTCCTCTCATTACGTCCCAGACCATCCAGAAACTGGTGGACTTTCACGCCGGGCAGCGTGCCGCCATGACTCTGCTCACCGCGCGGCTGGAAAATCCCACCGGCTACGGACGCGTAGTGCGCAAAAGTGCAGGCAGCGCCGAAGTGAAGGCCATCGTGGAGCAGAAAAAGCTCTCCCGCGCGCAGGAGAAGATTTCCGAGATCAACGCCGGTTTCTATGCTTTCGATGTGAAGAGACTTTACCGCTACATCGCCAAGATCAGCACCGATAATCCGCACGGCGAGTTCTATCTCACTGACATGGCCGAGATCTTCGTGAAGGCCAAAGAAAAAGTCGTTGCTATCGAGGCTGCCGATGCCTACGAAGTGCTGGGCGGCAATACCCGCGCCGACTTGTCGGAGATCGACCAGCACATGCGGGCCGCCAAGTGCCGGCAGCTCATGGCCGACGGCGTATCGATTTTCTTTCCGCAAACCTGTGTGATCGATACCGACGTCGAAATTGGCGCCGATACCGTCATCGAGCCTTTCGTGCAGATTCTGGGCAATTCGCGCGTTGGCGCCGACTGCCGCATTCGCTCCTACAGCGTGATCCGCAACAGCCAACTCGGCGATGGCGTGCTGGTGCGTCCGGGATGCGTGATGGAGGAGGCGCACGTTAAGGCGGGCGCGCTGCTCGGCCCGTATTCGAACCTCCGGCCCGGCAGCGAGATCGGCGAAGGCGCGCACGTGGGCAATTTTGTAGAGACCAAGAAAGTGCGCCTGGGAAAAGGTTCCAAGGCGAACCACCTCACGTACCTGGGTGACGCCGAAATCGGCGACGGCGTGAACATCGGCGCCGGAACCATCACTTGCAATTACGACGGTGTGCACAAGCACAAAACCGTCATCGAAGATGGAGTATTTGTTGGCAGCGACTCAACGCTCGTGGCGCCAGTGAGGTTGGGCAAGGGAGCCTACGTGGCGGCGGCATCCTGCGTCACCGACGACGTACCTGCCGATTCTCTCGCCCTGGCCCGCGCGCGCCAAATTAATAAAGAAGGCTGGGTGAAACAGCGGCGCGAGGCCAAGCAGGCAAACGCCGCCACGGAGCGCAAGTAGCCACTAAGCTTGGAGCCTTCCGTGCATCGTCTGTGGTTAAATCTCTAACAGCATGAAGCTGCTGATGCTGGTCCATCACCGCCTGGATCTGTGGAAGACGCCTGCGTGGTTTCCCCAGAAACTGATGCATGACTTCCCCCAGGTCGAAGTGGTAAGTCTCGATAGCTACGATTCCGCCGATGAGCAACTGCGCGAGGCGGAGATCGTGATGACTTGGTCGCTGCGCCCCGAACAATTCGCAGCGGCCCATAAACTCCGCTGGGTACACTCTCCCGCCGCCGCTGTTCACCTTTTCATGTTTCCGGAGTTCATCGAGAGCGACGTGCTGCTCACCAATGCGCGCGAAGTTCACGGCCCGGTCGTGGCCGAACAAGTGATCGCCATGGTGCTGGCGCTGGCCAAGCTACTGCCGCAAGATGTGCGCTTTCAGTTGAAGCACGAGTGGGGGCAGGCAGCGGCATGGAGGGCAAAGCCGCGCATACGGGAAGTTGCCGGCGCCACCCTGGCCCTCATCGGGCTGGGCACCATCGGCCGGGAAACTGCGACGCGCGGGGCTGCGCTTGGGATGCGGGTGATAGGCGTGCGGGAGAATCCCCAAAAAGGCGCTCCTGCGGGCGTGCAGGAGGTTTTTCCGATCACACGGCTTGACGATGTTCTTTCGCAGTCAGATTACGTGGTGCTCAGTGTTCCGGTAACGCCGGAGACGCGCGGCCTGATGAATGCTGCCCGGCTGTCGCGCATGAAGCCCGACGCCTGCCTGATTAATGTCGGTCGCGGACCGGTAATCGAGGAAGCCGCTCTTGCGGAAGCGTTGCGAGAGCATAAGATCGGCGGCGCAGCCCTGGATGTGTTCGACGAGGAGCCGCTTCCGGCAGCCTCGCCGTTCTGGGACCTGGAGAATCTGCTGATCACGCCCCACACCGCCGGCATGACCGAAAAACTTTGGGAGCGGCATTACGTATTGCTGTCCGAAAATCTCCGGCGGTATCTTCGCGGCCAGCCCCTGCTGGGTATGGTGGACAAGAAACGCGGGTATTAGGCGCACTTCTGAGACCTGGGAACTGAGATCTGAGAACTGATTTTCACCCGGAACATGTTCTTCTCATGTGTTCGCGGCTTTTTGGGTGAGAACCAGTTGTCAGTTCCCGGTTCTCAGTTCCCAGTTGGATGGGGGAAAGCGGCGGATGGTAAGATGCGACCTGTCCCATGACTGGTCAATGCTTCTGTTGCCTGCTACCCGCGATCCTCACTCTCGCTTTCTTCCCTGCCCAGGCGCAAATGCGCAAGCCCAACGCGGCGGAGCAGCAGGTTCTGAACAAATACGCCACAGTCATCAATCAGGTTCTCGATCAGTTCCAGAGCGACGATTGGAACGAGCGAGTGGATTATGCCGTCGATGACGATGTCCTGGTACATCCCGATTCCGGCCGGCCGCTGGATGTGGATGAACTGTTTCAGCGCAGTTACGACGTGCGGCCCGGCTCCGAGCGTTTCAAGCGGCTGGTGCAACCGGTGATCGATAAGCTTCAGCAAGAGCCGGATCCGAACAAGAAGATGGAGATCACCAAGGGCGTTCAGGACCAGATGCACCTGCAGGTTCAGGTGCACTTCAACCGCGAGAACATCGCACTGGACCCACCGCCTGCGGCAAATACGGATTTACACGTTCCCGGCGCGGCCTTCGCATACAAGATCAATGACAATCCCACCGGGCACGGCGTCTCGTACATTCTGCTGTTTGCCAATTGGAGCCAGTTGAATTGGGATGGCCAGCACCGCTGGTATCACTTCCGCTTCGCCCATCCGCAGAACACACCGTTCATCGAGAATGTTGAAGTGCAAATCTACGGTGCTCCCGACCGCGTGGAGGAGTTGCTGCATACGGTTCAGTGGAAGCAAGTGAACGAGGCGCTGACGCGCTGAGGGCAGGAATCAGTTGGGGAGGGAGCCGCTCACGCGCCGAAAGGCGCTGGCAATGTCCTGAGGAGTCTCGGCCTTTTCCAGCAGGGCCTTGATGCGGGCCAGCATCGCGGAATCAAAACCGTTGGTCCAACGCCAGAGATACTCCAGGGTGTATTTCGCAATCAGCAGTTCGAGATCTTCGGCGCTGAAGTCGCCGAGTTGTTGCGCGCGTAACCTTGATAGGCCGTCCATACGTAAGCCTAGAGTGTTCCGGCAGCGGGCGTCCAATACATAATTTTTCTAGCTAGGATAACGTTTGCTTTGCAGAAAGCTGGCAGGAGGGTTCCCTGCTGTGTAACCCGCTCTGGGCGCTGACTTTGGCGGTACCGGGCACAAAGGTTACACTTTGATGAATTTTTTTAGAGACTGATTGTGTCAAGTCTGGATACGGCGAACGGGTTACCGAATACATGAAGACAATCCTTTACCCCTGGCTGGTCTTGTTCCTGGCTGCTCCCTTCGCGTTGGCTGCGGATTGCCCCACTCACCAGAGAACCGAGGCGGCGCTTCTGGGCATTGAGCACACATGGGCGGAGTCGCTGGCGAATCACGATGTGGAGGCGGTGGCGTGCCTGCTCACCGACACATTCGAGGACGCCGGCGTGGATGGCTCGCTCAGCAACCGTGAGCAGGTCCTCACCCACATCCCGCACCGGCGGCCAGGGAAAAATCAGTTGAGCGAACTGGCGGCGCACGTCTTCGGGGATGTGGGCTACGTTCGCGGACTAAACACCGTGGCTGACGCCCAGGGAAACGAGGTCGCGAAAGTGCGTTTCACGGATATCTTCGTTTACCGCGAGGGCCGCTGGCGGGCGGTTGCCGGGCAGGAAACGCTGGTGAAGACTTCTCCAAGATAAATTTCGCAAGCACTGGCCGCTTCGCTCGTGCCTCCCCAACAATCCGTCGGTAATATTCTGCGTCGAGCAGATACTTTGGTATTACGTCCGCTCTCGAATCGAACATCGAAGAAATACTTTAGTGTTATTTCATTCGAAAAAATCGCGCGAAGCCTGCTCGAGTCGCGGTTTTAGTCCCTTTGGCCATCGCCAATCAATTTTCGTTGTTCTATAAGGGGAACGGGCCATTCGCAAGCACGTCTGGGAAATTGCGCCATCGTTCTTTCCAGGTTTCATCCCTCCCCCAAAGCTGAAAACCCAGGTTGCATCTGGGCATTCTCCAGCAACCCAGACTCGAATCAGTCTTGGCTCGAATCCATTCGCTCTGTGAGGACTCTTATGAAGTCGCTCTGGCCGATCCGCCTGTCTATTTTTCTCCAGGTTGCTTTTGTGGTTTTGGTAGTGGCCGCACCTTCCGCTCTGGCCCAAACCGTGACCCTCACGCCAGCTTCACGTGCTTTTGGCAACGTTGGCGTGGGCAGTCCCAGTGCCAGCAAGACTTTTACTCTGAGGAACACGAGCAGGTCGGCGGTCAGCGTCGATATCAGCACCGACGGCGACTTTTCGCAAACCAATACCTGCGGCGGTTCGGTGCCAGGCCGGGGCAATTGCGTCATCACCGTGACCTTTATGCCTTCCGCGACAGGCGCACGCAGCGGCACGCTTAGCGTAGTTGATACCGCCGGCACGCAAACCGGAAGTTTGCAGGGTACGGGCATCGCGCCCCTGACCGTAACTCCGGCTTCGCGCGCTTTCGGAAATACCGCTCTGGGGACGACCAGCGCGACAAAGCCTTTCACAGCAAAGAATAAAGGCACAGTGCCTCTGGCCCTGACCATCACACCGAGCGCCGGCTTCGTGGAAACAGACGATTGCGGCGGCTCCGTGGCGGGCGGCGCCAGCTGCACTATCAATGCTGCGTACTCACCTACTACTACCGTCCAGGAGTTTGGCACCATCAGCGTCAGCTATGGATTCGGTAGCCCAGTTTCGGTGAGTGTCCAGGGGACGGGAATCACTCCGGTAACCGTCTCGCCGACCGCTCTTACCTACAGCACTACGCTGCGGGTCGGAACGCCCAGCAACACGCGCACCGTAAACATTCGCAACCGGTCAAACATCGCGACGCTGACCATCAACAGCATTGTCGCGAGCCCCGCGTCGTACACTCAGACCAACAACTGCGGCACTTCGCTACCGCCCACTGGAACCTGCTCTGTCACCGTGCTCTTTACCCCCGCGGTCTCGGGCACCATACCCGGCACGCTTACCATCACTGACAGCGCGGTAGGCAGTCCGCAGATT
Source organism: Terriglobales bacterium (assembly GCA_035500455.1). Taxonomy (GTDB): domain Bacteria; phylum Acidobacteriota; class Terriglobia; order Terriglobales; family Acidobacteriaceae; genus DATJXG01. The sequence continues at coordinate 19,890 of DATJXG010000006.1, forward strand.
GTGACCATGACGGGCGGAGGCGCCATCAATAATCTGCGCTCAATCGCCATCACGCCTGCCAATTCGTCCATCCCCAAGGGCGCGCAGATGCAGTTCAAAGCCATCGGGACCTACGGAAACGGAGATACCGGCGACGTGACGGCGGCGGCAGTGTGGAGTTCCTCCAGCGCCGCGATCACCGTCGGTGCGAATACCGGCCTGGCCACGGCGGTGGGCGCCGGCTCGGCGACGATTTCCGCTGCAGTGAGCGGAACCAACACTGGAGGCGGCACGGTCTCAAACTCGACCCTAGCGACCGTCTCCGC
>DATJXG010000007.1:0-12563 GCA_035500455.1 Terriglobales bacterium
CCTCTTGCAGGAGCTGGCGGCGCGCGGGAGGGCGATCCTGTTCAGTTCCCACGAGCTGGAGACGGTGGAGCGCGTGTGCTCGCGGGTGGTGATTCTGCATCGCGGCAGAGTGGTCGCGGACGATTCCATCGAGCGGCTGCGCTCCCTGATGGCGCTGCCGACTCTGGAAGAGATCTTTGCGCAGCTTGTGGTGGAACAGGATACGGTGGCACTCTCGCGGGAGATCGCGGATTTGATCTGCGTGCGAGGCTGAGCCATGAAGCGAGCGCAGTTCCGGATCTTGTACCGGCAGTTCCTGTTCCGCATGGTGGATTTCGAACTGCTTTCGCCGGATGCGCGCGGCGACCTGAGCAAACTGGCCGGGCAGTTCGCGGCGCTTCTGATTTTCCTCAGCCTGGGACTGGCAATGGTAGGATCGGGAGCGGGCGGAAGCCGGCTCCCGCGCTTCGCTCAATGGATACTCGAGTGGAGCGGAGTCCATTTCCTGATCGCCACCACGATGTTGACGGTGGCGATCTTCGCGGTGCTCTCCTGGGATACCACGTTTCCCGACGGACGGGAAGTGCAGATGCTTGGGCCGCTGCCGATCGCGATGCGGACTCTGTTTCTGGCGAGGGTGACAGCGGCGGGGACGGCATTGGCGATTGCGGTCGCGGCGCTGCACTCGGCCGCGGGGCTGGTATGGCCCCTGGCACTGAACCGGGGCGGCGTGGCCGGCCTTGTCCGGCTCTTGGCGGCCTACTGGGTGACGATGTTCGCGGCGGGCGCATTTGTCTTCTGCTGCGTGCTGGGCATCCAGGGACTGGCATCGCAATGCCTTCCGCGCCGTGTATTTCTGCGCATCTCGTCGTGGCTTCAATTGGCGGTGTTCGGGCTGGCGGTCTGCGCTTACTTTCTGGAACCGAAGCTGATCTCACCCTGGCAATTCGCGTCGCCGTGGCTGGCCTGGTCGCCGAGTTACTGGTTCCTGGGTCTTTTCGAAGAGTTGAATGGCTCCCGGCTTCTGGAGCCTCTGGCGCGGCGCGCGTGCATCGGGTTCGCGGCCGCGACGGGCGCCACCGTGCTGGCTTACACGCTGGCCTATGGGCGCACGCTGCGGAGGATCGTAGAGCAGCCCGATATCGCGCCCGCGGTGCGCGGCGGCAGCCGGCTGCCGCGCTTCGGAACTGCGTTCGAGACGGCGGTATGCCAATTCTGCATTCGAACCATTTTGCGCAGCCGGCAGCAGCGGCTGATCGCGGCGTTCTACCTGGGGATCGGCTTCGCGGCCACGATCCTATTTCCGCAGTGGCCGGCGATGCGTGAAGTGGTGTGGAAGGACGGAGTCAGCCCGGCGGTCCTGGGCTCGACGATTCTGGTGATGGCGGTTTGCGTAGCGGGTGCGCGGATCGCCTTCTCGCTGCCCACGGACCTGCGCGCCAACTGGGTTTTTCGGATCACGCCGAGTCCGCCGGGGCCCGAATGTATGGCGGCGAGGCGCCGCGCCTTGTATGCGGTGTCGATGGTTCCGGTTTGGGTTGGCTCTGCGGCGATATTGTCGCGCATCTGGCCGTGGCGAATCGCAGCGGCGCACCTGGTAATTCTCGGGCTTCTCGGGGTGATTGCCGCGGAAGCCGGATTGACGGGCATTCAGAAGATTCCTTTCACCTGTTCCTATCTGCCCGGAAAATCGAATGTCCATATGACTTTCCTGTTGTGTAGCTATGCTGTGTTCACCGTGATGGCCAAAGCGGCGCAACTCGAACGGCGCATGTTCGACGACGCGCGCGGCTTCGCGGCCACCGTGGGGATCTTGGGAGCCCTGTGGATTGGGTTGCGGTGGCGAAACAATGCGTTCGCGAGATCGCCGGAGGGCGAGATACAGTTCGAGGAGGCTGAGGACCCGGCGATCTTCGCGATGGATCTGCACAGGGACGGCGTGACGGTGTTGCCGAGCCCGCCCGGGTCATAAAGCCTGGGACGTGCACAAGCCGCAGAACTCTGGCAGCCTCCCTGGTGCTCTCATCATCCAATTAAATAAAAGATAAAAGAATCCTATTATTATTAATATCGTGAAAAAATGATAGAATTTTATCCAAATGCGCCCTTTTTCAATTTCAGTGGCCAGGTCGAGTTTGCTCCTCTTTCTCTTGACGCCGGCCTGCTGCCCAATCGTCTTCGCGGCGACCATCACCGATCTGGGCACGATCGGAGGCCACTCTGCTTACGCCACCGCGGTCAACAATGCAGGCCAGGTCGTGGGGGACTATCAGACCGCAGCGGGCGGTTTAACCGCATTTTATTATTCGGGCGGCATCATGACCGGGCTCGGGAATTTTGGGGGTTCTTTTACATATTTATATGGGATTAACGACGCTGGTAACGCAGTGGGCGATTCTTATACGCCGAACAACGCCAGTTTCCGGGCTTTTCTCTATTCGAACGGCACGATGACGGACCTCGGCACGCTCGGCGGGGCTTCAAGCGTTGCGAATGGGATCAATAACGCTGGTCAGGTGGTTGGCTACGCGGCGATCTCGAGCGGAACTAGTCACGCATATCTCTACTCCGGGGGCGTGATGACGGATTTGGGTACGCTTGGCGGCGCATACAGTTCCGCTACAGCGATTAACGATACCGACCAGATTGCCGGCTACTCGACGTCGTGGAACGGGGAAACGCATGCTTTTATCTACTCGGGAGGCCAGATGTTGGACATCGGCACGCTGGGCGGCAACCAGAGCGTAGCGTACAGTGTGAACGACGCGGGCCAGGTGGTTGGTTGGTCTTATCCAAAAGGCACCACCTCTCACACTCACGCTTTTCTCTACTCGGACGGCCAGATGAAGGATCTGGGCACGCTGGGCGGGTTTTCCGCCATCGCTGACGACATCAACAACGCAGGTCAGGTTGTGGGCGTGTCATGGTTGACAGGCAACAACACCTCTCACGCGTTCCTCTATTCGGGCGGCGTCATGAGCGACCTGAATTCATTTCTTCCTCTCAGCTCGGGATGGGAGCTGTATGAAGCCAAGGCGATCAACGACCAAGGCCAGATTGTGGGTTACGGGGACTTCGGCGGCCAGACGCATGCATTTCTGCTGGACATGGCTCCGGAGCCCTCGCCGGCTGCGCTGACCTGCCTTGGAACCGCGCTCCTGGCGGTTCTGCGACGGATGCGGAAGTGAGCGGTACCGCGGCGCCTACGTCCGGTCCGTCTTGGGCTTGTTGCTTCTGTTCAGCAATTGGTGCAGGGCAAAGGGGACTTCGTCCGGGTGCAAGGCGCACCAGGCGATGATGCGTTCGAGCTTGACCGCATCGTCGGCGATGGCGCTGATTTCCATCAGCTCGGTTTCGATGGTTTCCGGTTCGCGCATGGAAACTCCAGCATGGCATATCGCGCGGCGGTGGTAGTGACATACTAAGATTCAGCCGCCGCATGAAGGCCCTCACCGAACATCCACACTACGAGATCCTGGAGCGATGCGGCCAGGGCGGCATGGGCGTGGTTTACCGCGCGCGCGACCGGCGGCTCAACCGCATCGTGGCACTCAAATTCCTGATCGTGGACGAGCCTCGAGAGGGCGGGACTGGGGGCGTGCAACGCTTTCGCCGCGAGGCGGAGGCGATCGCGGCGCTCAACCATCCCGGGATCGCCACCATCTTCGAGAGCGGGGAATGGGATGGGGCGCCCTTTCTGGCGCTGGAATTCCTCTCCGGCGGAACGCTGCGCGACAAGCTCCGCGGCACCCGTCTCAGCGTGCCCGAGATTGTCGATTACGCTGCGCAATTGGGCTCGGGCCTGGCATTCGCGCACTCCAAGGGGATCCTGCACCGCGATATCAAGCCCAGCAATTGCATGTTCAGCGAGCACGGCGCCCTGAAGTTTGTGGACTTCGGGCTGGCCAAGCCGATCGACAGCGAAGCCATCACGCAGCCGGGCAGCGCGGTCGGCACCATCGCGTACATGGCGCCGGAGCTCCTGCGCGGCGAACCCGCGACCGTGCGGAGCGACCTGTATTCGCTGGGCGCAGTGGTATACGAAATGGCCGCGGGGCGCCCGCTTTACGGCGGCGGCGCGCTGGGAAACGTGGTGCAGCAGGTGCTCAGCGGGTCGGCCACGCCGCTTTCGCAGTGCCGAACTGATCTGCCGGCGGGATTCTCCGCGGCCGTGGACCGGGCCATCGCGCCGCGGGCCGAGGACCGGTTCGAAAGCGTGCAGGCCTTTCTGGATGCCGTCCGCGGCACGGGTTCGCACAAGACGGCGCCGTCGGACTTCACTCCCACCATCACCATCAGCACGCCGAGCACGACCGCGCGAGTGGCGCAACGCCCGTGGTGGCGATACGGGGTGGGCGCCCTGATCCTGTTCGCGGCACTCCTGGCGGCGGTGTACCCCGGCCTGCGCCGCATCACGGGGAGTGCCGTACCCGCGGAGACGCTGGTTGTGCTTCCGTTCGAGAACCTCGGCGGCGACCCGGCCAACCAGGTGTTGTGCGACGGGCTGCAGGAGACGGTGACCAGCGTGCTCTCCAGCGCAGAGGAATTGCGCAAGACGGTGATGATCGTGCCGTCCTCGGAGGTCCGGCGCAGCCAGATCCACACCATCGCGGAGGCCCGCAAGCAATTCAACGCCACGCTGGCGATCACGGGGAGCAGTCATAAGAGCGAAGACGGGCTGGATCTGACGCTGGACCTGACGGACGCGCGAGTTCTGCGGCAGAAGAACTCGCGCATTTTGAAGATACCCGCGGGAGCGGCCGGCGGACTGCAGCGGCAATTGGCGGACAACCTCGGGGCCATGCTGGGCACCGGGCCGCTGCTCAAGGGGCGGCAACCCGGCGAGACGACGGCGAACTCCGCGGCATACGCGCTGTTTCTGGAGGGACGCGGGGCGATGGAAAACCGCAAGTACGATGCCGCCGCGGAGTTCTTCAGGAAAGCGGTGGATGCCGACCCGGATTTCACGCTGGCCCGCGCCAAGCTGGCGGAGGCCTATCTTCGACTGAACCTGAGCACGCGGGACGCGAAATGGCTGGGACTGGCCGACGCCGAGGTGGCCAAAGCGGCGGCCGCGGGGCAGACGCCGGAGGTGCTGATGGCGCAGGCCCTCATCCGCAAGGCAACGGGTAACTGGCAGGAAGCCATCGGTTTCTTCGAACAGGTGCTGAAGGACGATCCCGCAAACGTGGAGGCCTACCGGCTCCTGGCGGACACGTGGGACAGCGCCGGTCACCCGAAAGAGGCCGAGGATACCTATCGCAAAGCCCTGGACCTGAGGCCCGGCTACTGGCCGCTGTACGAGAACCTGGGCGACTTCTATTCCCGCCATCAGCAATACGATCTCGCGGAGAAGGCGCTGACTACCGGAATAGCGCTCAACTCGGAAGCGCCGTCACTCTACTACAACCTGGGCGCCATGTATTTCCGGATGGGGCGATGGGCGGACGCCGGCCGGGCGTTCGAAAAATCGCTGGCCATCAAGCCCACACCCCTGGGATACGCCAACCTGGGCACGGTCCGGTTCTACGAGGGAAACTACGCCGAGGCGGCCAAACAGTGCGAGGCGGCGACGCGGCTGCAACCGGCGAATCCAACCAACTGGGGCAACCTGGGTGATTCTCTGTGGCAGGTTCCGGGCGAGAAGCAGCGCGCGCAGGCGGCGTTTCAGAAGGCGGCAGACCTGGCGAAACAGCAGCTCGCGATCAAGGAAGATAATCCGGCGCTGCGGAAGACTTACGCGCTGTACCTGGCCAAGCTGGGGCAGAAAGACGAGGCGTACGGGGAGGCGCGCCGCTCCATCGAGCAGGCGCCATCGGACGGCAGCGTCCGGTTTTATGCGGCGCGAGTCTATGCGGTCACAGGCGATCGGGACGCGGCCTTCGCGTCCCTCAAGGAGAGCGTTTCGCTCGGATTCAGCGCGCGCGAGATTCAGCAGGAGCCGGATTTCAACGTCCTCAAGAGCGACCCTCGCTACCGTGAGATTGGCGAGGCTCCCAAAAAATAATGAAGCTCAGTGGAATTCTGGAGTAAGCTGGTTTCTCGAAAGGATTACCAGCTCATGGCGCAGCCGCAGACGTTCCTGATTCAAATCGTAGTCACTCTCAACCCGGATGCCCCGCCGACAACCCGAATTCGGTCCTTCTACAATTCGAAAATCAAGGCCGATCCTCTTGCAACCAATGTGGGCGATCACGTTGGGTGGCTGGTCCAGGTGGCGATTGGCCATGAAGCGAAGTTTGTCCCATACACCATCGATTTCTCCAAGAACCCATCCTTTTTTGGCATGTCGTCTCTCAATGTGCCGAACGGCGGCCCGAGTCCGTTTCTCCGCGTGCTGGCTTTGTTGGACCACGTCAAATACAGCGTGAACATACCGGGGCTGGCCACGATCGATCCGGACATTCAATCCGGCGGAGATACGACATTTGGCGGCTTCGACATCACGCACAGTGTCTCGTACGACGTTTACTGGGATACGGCGCATCCAACGAATCCCATGCAATACGCGATAGGCGGCGGGAGCCGGACAGAACTTCCTTTGACCGTCAAGGTCGGGGATCAGATCACGTTCCACGCCTCGGTTGTCGGGAGCCCGGCGATATCGAATTTCGCGGTCGTCTTCAGCCAGAATGGCTGGTTCTCGCCGTTCGATCCCAACCACGGCCGGTTCACGGCAAACGGCGCCGGTACGACGATTGGTCCGAAGCCGGTCAAAGACAGCGACGACCCGGGCCTCAGCTTCGGGCTAACCGCCTCCATCACTCTCAACGGCCAGGACGTCAAGTCGAACAACGCGAACAACGCCATCGTCATGTCGGCGTCGGGGGGGACATAGTTCAGCCCGGGGACGCGGAGGAAACGCGAGCGAAACCTGTTTGAGGTCCTACTGTGAAACGCAACGCCGGTCTGGTCGCAGGGTTGGCGGTGGTTCTGGCTTACTTCGGGATTTCCAATCTGCCGAAGGGCTCCGAAGGCGGCGGGGCCAAAGAGCAGGAGAGGACGAGCTCGGCGCCCGTGGCGGCGCCGAGATCCGCGCATAAGCCGTACGATGCCTGTGACGAGATCGCCCGCAGGCTCCCTCGCTTCCTGACGGAAGCCAGCGGGGCACAGGATGCATACACGCTTCCCGGCTCCTGCTATCCGACCGAAGAACGCCCAAGCAAGATCAATCCACGGCCAGCCTTGCCTCACGTCGGTTTCGCGGTGGCAATCGTACCGAACCCGGTGTCGACGCACTTACAACTCTTCTTCGACCGGATGATCGAGTCGATTCAACAGGCGGCACAGGACGAAAGATACTCCTATGACGATTCGTGGTTTCCCTGGGACACCACGACCAAGGATTACGCCTTACTCGGCGACCAGCAACTGGCGGAGGAGCTGCAGAGGATCCAGCGCACGCAACCCGGCGTAATGGTGTTCCGCAGGGGCGCGGCCAGCGAGGCGGATGGTTCCCCGTACGACAAAGGACTGATCATTTTTGTGGTCGGGGAGAAACCGACAGGAGGCATTGACGACAGCCAGTTCGCACACGCGCTGGAGTGGGTCGAGGGGCTCGGAGGAAATACCGCGGAGCGAGGCCTGCGGATTCTGGGTCCGACATTCTCCGGATCGCTTCCCTCGCTGGCGCGCGCGCTCGATCGGGTGTATGGCAAGAGGTTCAAAGATCAGTTGTATCTTCAGGTGTCGAGCGGTACGGTATCCTCGGGCCAGAGTTACGAATGGTTCGCCAAGTGGATAAAAGACAATTGGAATTGGTCTTATTTCCGGACGGCCACGGAGAATGACGCACGAATCACGGACCGCTTCTGCCAATACCTTAAAGATCAGGAATACGATCCGCGGCGGATTGCGTTTCTTTCCGAAGACGAGACTGCGTTCGGTGAAGCAGGATCTGACGGAGAGGGTGCCTCACCGTGCAGGGATGCGTTGCGGCTGTATTATCCGCGCGATATTGCAACGCTGCGCTCGGCGTACGAGCAGCAATCGATTCTGGGCGGGGCACAGCCGCGGAAGGATGGCAGCGCACCATCCAGGGGCTTGCGGGGCGATCTGAGCGAGCCCTCAAACAGCGACCACGATACGGTGCGCAGCTACAGCGGCCAGCTAACGCCGCTGGCGCAGGAGGCGGTCCTGCTCGACATTTCCAACCGGCTGAGCGACCAGCAGATCCAGTTCGTGGTTTTGCGAAGCACGAGCTCGCTCGACCAGATCTTCCTGAGTAAGTTTCTGCGGCGCTCCTACCCGGAGGCGCGGTTGGTAATCGATGGCGCCGACTTACTCTTCACCCGTGGCATGGAAGGGAGTTTATTGCGCGGCGTGATGTTGCTCTCCACTTATCCGCTGCTCACGCTGGAACCGGACTGGACGCCGTCGCTATTGGTGCGCCGCAGCAAGAGTTACAGAACGTTCGGAGCCGACAGCTCCGAGGGAGTATACGTCGCCGCCCGCGAGCTGCTTCGAACTCAGTTGGGAGTTCCTCTGCGCAACTACACGGCGCCGGTGTGGGCGAACAGGCCGAACGGAGACCTCGCGGTCCGGAACCGTCCGGCCACATGGCTGAGCGTGATCAGCCACCGTCAATTCTGGCCCCTGGCAGCACTCAATTTGGATACGCTGCCTGCCTTGAAGGGAAAGGGCGCGGCGACGACGATCCTGAGTACGTCGTCGGATCGGGGCGACGGAATTCCGTGGGATGACGTCGAGGGTACGCCCCTGAGACTTCCGACCACGATGTGGCTGTTTACCCTCGCCTGCGCGGGCTGGAGCGCGATTCATTTTTATTTCTGCCGTCATGGCTCCATCAGTGGATGGCCGAGGGCTCGGGCCTATTTTGCAGTCAGGGAATGGCGACAGGCGGCGCTCATCGCGATCGGGAGCGTGCTGCTTGGCATGCTCTCAGTGACGGTGGCGGCTTACTCGGGTCTGTACTCCCTGCTGCGAGGAACGAATCTGTACCCGTGGGACGCCACAATCGGCCTGACGGTGCTGGTTCTGTTGATTCTCGCCCTGTCGATGGCGGGGTGTGCGCCCCGCGGCAGGCAGTCGCGCCATGGCGCCTTCTGGACGGCGGTCTGCTGCGTGGCGGCCTATGCGATGCTGCAACTGGTTCTGGGCTTGAAATTGACGCCGGCAAATTCGGTCCCCGCCTTTTGGCGCGGCATCCATCTATTCAGCGGCGTCTCGCCTTTGCTGCCGCAGTTGCTCTTTCTCGCCGGAGGGTATCTTTGGTTCTGGTGCACCTTGCGCGGGCTGGCCCATCTCGGCGACGACCGGCCCCGGCTGCCCGAGATCACAGACTTGCCCAAATGGCCGAATGGCAAGCCGATGATGCCCATGTACAGCCATCAACCAGCAGGAAAGGCAGTAGAGAACGCTTCGCGGCCATTAATGCCGCGGTATTTGTGGCGGCTGCCTGGAATTTTCCTGATCACCGCGGGCATCTGCTGGCGAGCGTTAGACGGTCCATGGGTGCGGACGCTGGGTGAGCGGGCATTCGGCACCGTGATCTTCGTTTCGGTGACTCTTTGTGTCGCAGTGATCCTTACGGACGGCATCGAAATGTGGGGGGCCTGGTGCGAACTCCGCCAGTTGTTAATCTATCTGGACCGTTTGCCGCTGCGGCGCACGCTGCGCGCCCTGAAGGGACTGGCCTGGGGGTCAATCTGGAAACTGAGCGGCCACGTGCTGGAGGAGCGCTACCGGGTGATCTCCTTTCAGTTCGAGAGTCTCAGACACCTGAGAAACACGCTGCAGGAATGGAAGCCGGATAAGCCGGACGATGCGAACCATCGAGTTGAGGTGCTAATCCAGGTAATCCATTGCCAGGAGAAGGGCCTCAGTTTTGCCGAGTGGTACACAGGCCTGCCGGCGCATGCAAAGAACCTTACATCTCTGCGCGAGTTTCAGGAAGAACTGGCCGCGACTGCGGGTGCAGTGATGCGATGCGTTCTTCTGCCGGCATGGCATGCGGAAAAGGAGTCACTGATCTTCGACCGATCGAGGAAGGCCGACGAATCCGGAGAGAGCGGAGGCAGCCTTGCCGGCGGGGACCTCGCGCCGCACGTACGGACGGCGGAGGAATTCTTCGTCCTCCCTTACCTGGGATTCATTCAGAACATTCTGGGCCGCCTGCACACGCTTGCCCTCGGGGGACTCTGGCTGTTTCTTGGCGCCACCCTCGCGGTATCGAGCTATCCGTTTGACCCCTTGAACGTGCTGGGCGCCATTTTTCTTGTGGTGTTTCTGATTATCGGTGGAATTACGGTTGTGGCCTATTCTCAGATGTCGCGCGACGCAACGCTGAGTCACATTACGAACACCCGGCCCGGCGAACTGGGCGGCGAGTTCTGGCTGCGTTTGATTGCTTTCGGCATCGGTCCACTGGCAGGACTGCTGACAACTCTATTTCCTTCGATCGCCGATTTCGCATTTTCGTGGCTCCAGCCGAGCGTGCAGGCTCTCAAATAGTCCGGGCCCCGCTGCCCGGGTGGGCGGACGGCCAAAACCGGCCGTCCACCCCACATCGGGATTGACAGGAAGGAGAGATCCTCATATCTTTGATGGGTACTCGTGTGGTCCGCCTCGTTGCGGCCTTCCGTGCTCCCTGCTGTGAGCCTGACCTGACTCAGAGGAGATGCAAGATGGGTTTTTCCAACCAGCAAGTCGAATCCTTAACGGAACGCGGATTTACTCGCCGGCAGATCGGCCGGATGGCGTCGCTGCTCACGGCGGGCGCCGCATTCCCGTTCTACAACGAATTTGCAATGGCGCAGGAGGCCGAGCAGCGGATGCAGCGCGGCATGCGCCGTCCAATCGATCCGGACACGATCCGGATCAGCTCCAACGAAAACCCCATGGGGCCGTGCAAAGAAGGGCTGGAAGCCATCGCCAGGGTCGCGCCGAAGGGGTGGCGATATTCGCCCGGCAACGAGCAGGGGGACTTCACGAAGGCGGTGAGCGAACAGCTCGGCGTGAAGCCGGAATATATCAACGCAACGGCGGGATCGAGCGATCCGCTGCACCGGTCGAGCTGCGCCTTCACGTCACCCACGCGGAGCTGGGTAATGGCCAACCCGGGATACGGCGGCGGAGCCCCGGCATTTGTCGGGTCGAAGGTAGTGCGGGTTCCGCTCAAGGACGATTACTCCCACGATGTGGAAGCGATGATCAAGGCCGATCCGGAGGCCGGCGCCTACTACGTGTGCAACCCGAATAATCCCACGGGCACACTGACCCGGCTGAAGGACGTCGAATATCTGCTGGCGAATAAGAAGAAGGACGCCGTAGTGGTGGTGGATGAGGCCTACATCCACTTTTCCGACGACGCGGAATCGGCGGTGAGCTTGGTCGCCGCGGACAAGGACGTGATCGTGCTGCGCACCTTCTCCAAGATCTACGGCATGGCGGGATTACGCGCCGGCATGGCGATCGCGCGGCCGGACCTGCTGGCTAAAATGCGTCCGTATTCCGCAAGCGGATTTTTGCCGGTCACAGGACTCGCGTGCGCCACGGCGAGCATGCAGGTGAAAAACCTGGTGCAGGAGCGGCGCGTGTTGTGCAAGCAGATTCGCGAAGATACGTTCGCGTTCCTGGAGAAGAAGGGGATTTCGTTCCTGCCGAGCCAGACCAACTTCTTCATGATGGAAGTAAAGCAGCAGGGGTCGGAATTCGCGCAGAAGATGGCGGCGGAGAAGATCATCATCGGGCGCATCTGGCCGGTGTGGCCGACCAAGGTAAGGGTCACGGTGGGCACGGCGGAAGAGATGGCCAGGTTCAATCAGGCTGTGGCGAAGATTATGGGGTAGCATGGGCTCGGCGGACGATTAAAAAACGATCGTCCGCTCCACCTCGTGTAATAATTAAGGCTTGCGGGTAGGTTTATTCTATTTGGTCCTGTGTCTTGCGTCGCCGGTTGTAACTTCGGCCGCGGAAGACCCTTTCAATGGCAAGTGGAAGGTGGATGAGAGTCGATCGAAGCTCCCGGCCAACGCGCCGCGCACGCAGGCTCTCCGGCTTGAGGTGGACGAGAAGCAGCTTCAGATCGATTACCAGGGCGTGGACGGGAACGGGCGCCCCGCAGAATGGAAGATTCGCGCGGATTTCGGCGGAAATCTGAGCGGAGTGTTGGGAACGCCCGAGATGGATGCGGTGCGGTGCTGGCGTTCGGACGAGCGCACCATTCTGGTGAAGATGAGCCGCGGGGCGGAAACCATCGGCTGGGAGACGCTGGAAGTCGCCAAGAACGGCAAGACGCTGAAGCTCACGCATGCGGTGACGGACGCGAAGGGGAAAGAAACCAAGTCTGTCAGCACGTTTGAGAAGCAGTAGCACCGGAATTTTAGTATCCTGGGTCAATGCGTTTCCTAGCCACGATACTGCTTGCCGCGGCCACACTCAGCGCCCAGGACGCTCCAAAACAGGGGGGAGGACGAGGCGCACCGCCGCCGCCGAAGAATCTGAAAGTGCTCAAGCCGGAAGACGTGCGGCCGGTGATGTTCGCCATGCGCGGCGCGCTCGGACAACAGTGCAACTTCTGCCATGTGCAGGGTGACTTCGCCAGCGATGAGAATCCGAAGAAA
>DATJXG010000008.1:0-6457 GCA_035500455.1 Terriglobales bacterium
GTCACCGCCGCGCTGCCGGTCACCGCCGGGCAATCTCCGCTGGGATAGCAGGTATTCATCATCGCCTGCGCCGTGCCGGTTCCGGCAGCGGTCGCGACCGCAATTCCCGCTCCCTGAAGATTGTTCGCGCTGATGCTGGAAATCTCGCCGCCGAACGACCAGCTCGCATAGGCAGTTTCGTCGCGAGTGGTGCCATCCGACATGGTGGCCGTGGCATGGAATTGCCGCTGCTCATTGATCGCCATGTCGCCCACCGGCGTCACCGCCATGGCGGTAATCACCGGGTCCGCAACATACATCGATGTCGAACCCTGCACTGAGTCCTGGGTTGCGGTGAAAGTGACGGTGCCGGTGCTGAGCGTCGCCACTAACCCGGTGCTGCTCACTGTTGCCACGTTGGGCGCGGAGGAGGACCAGGTCACGCTGGACGTGACATCGGCGGTACTGCCGTCATTGTAGGTTGCGGTAGCGATGCACTGCGGCGTCCAGCCTAGAGGAGCGCCCGGAAGTCCGGGCTCGGGACGCGCAGGCGGATTCTGCACCCCATTGATGACCACGTTGATCGAGGTCAACGTGAGGGTTCCGGTACCGCTGAAATATGCGGTGAGGGGATTGAGGGGGGAGCCGTTGCCAACAGTCAGTGAACCCGTCAGCGAACCGGCAGTCGTGGGCGAGAACACCACGTTCACGGTGCAGCTTGTACCGGCCGCCAGTGTGTCGGGGCAATCGTTGGTCTGGCTGAAGTCCCCGGTAGCGGAGATGCCGCTCATCGCATAATCCACTTTGGTGTTGTTCTTCACGGTGATGGATTGTGCCGCGGCCGAACTGCCCACCACCACGGAGCCAAACTTCAACTTCACCGGCGCCAGATTTATCGGGGCCAGTCCAGAGCCGCTAAAGTTAACAACCGTCGTGGGCGAGCCGGCCCAATCGTCGGTGATGGTGAGGCTCCCGGTCTCCACTCCTGTGACCGTCGGCTCAAACGCCACGCCAATCTGACAATACGCACCAGCGGCCAGAGAACTGCCGCAGCCATTGGACATCGTGAAAGGTCCGTTCAAACTCACTCCGGTGATCGCCAGCGGGACTACCTGGTTATTCCTGATCGTGACTTTCGTCTGCGCAGTCGCAGTCCCCGCGTAGTCCGGCCCAAAGTTGATCGAGGCAGGGGTGATAACAACCGGCGCCACACCGCTTCCGCTGAGGCTGATGCTTTGCGGCCCACCGTTATCGAGAACGAACGAGAGCGAGTCGGTAAAGGTCCCCGTCGTAGCAGGCGTGAAGCTTATGCCAAAGGTGCACGATGCCCCGGCGGAAAGGCTGGCCGGGCATGACGTCGTCAGGGCATATGGCGCGTCGATCGATATGCTGGAAATCCCCAGTGGGCTGGTCTGGTTATTCTTCAACGTGACGTTCTTCGCGGCACTGGTGTTGGAGGTGGCGACGTTCCCGAAGCCCACGACTGTAGGCGTCAGCGTGAACGGCGAGATTCCAGAGCCCACCAGGCTGACGGTCTGAACGCCTCCGTTGCTGAGTGTGAACGAGAAAGCGCCGGGAGAAGAGCCCAGCGCCGTCGGAGAAAAGGTGAGTCCAAAGTTGCACGACGCACCCGCCGCCAGGCTCGCCGGACACGAAGACGCCAGGGCATAAGGTCCGGCGACCGAAATATCGGAGATTCCCATGGCTACCGTCTGGCTGTTTTTCAAGGTGATGGTCTTGATTGGGCTGGTGGTTCCGGTCGCCACATTGCTGAAGCCGAGTATCGTGGGAGGAGTTAGCGTAAAGGGCACGATGCCGTTCCCCGTCAGATTAATGTTCTGGGTAGTGTTGCCGTTGCTCAGAACGAAGGACAGAGTCCCGTTGGTGACTCCGTTGGCGGTTGGAGTAAACGTCACTCCGAAGGTGCACGAGGCGCCGGCCGCCAGACTGGCAGGACACGACGTGGAGAGCGCGTAAGGCGCGGCAATGGAAATGTCAGACACCCCCAGAGGGACGGTCTGGTTGTTCTTCACGGTGATCGTCTTGGCCGCGCTCGTTGTTCCCGTCGCGATGTTGCCAAAGCCCACTGTGGCGGGCGCTATCGTGTAGGCCACAATTCCCGTGCCGCTCAACTTGACGGTCTGGGCGCCTCCGTTACTCAAACTAAACGTCAGGCTGCCGGCAACATATCCCGTCGCAGTGGGCGCAAACGTGACGCCGAATGTGCAGGAGGTCCCCGCCGCCAGGGTATCCGGGCAAGCATTCGTCAGGGCGAAGGGCGCGTTGATCGCCACATTCGAAATACCCATGTCGACGGTTTGAGTGTTTTTCACCGTGACGGTTTTGATCGCGCTGGTGGTTCCGTCCGCCTGGTTGCCATATGCGAGAACTGTTGGGGAAAGCGTGAAGGGCGCTATTCCCGTTCCGGTCAAGTTGACGTTCATCGCCGGGCCCACCGCAGGCGTTACCGTCATCGTGCTCGGCCTGTTTCCTAATGCCGAGGGCGTAAAGGCCACGCTGATCGCGCATGCGCTGCTTGCCGCAATCGAAGTGCCGCAATCGTTCGTCTGAATCGTGTAATCGCCGCTGATGCTCACGGCCACAGCCATGGGTGCCGTCTGCCGGTTCGTGACGGTCACGGTTTTAACCGCGCTGGCCGTGTTCAGCGCCTGACTTCCAAAGGGAAGACTTACCGCCGACAGATAGGTGGGAGCAATTCCTGTCCCGGCAAGAACCACGGTCTGCGGGCTGTCACCGGCGTCGTCCGTGACGATGAGGCTTCCGGTCAGGGCTCCGCTGGTTGTCGGAGCAAAGGTCAAACTAATGACGCACCTCGCACCCGGGGCCAGGCTGCTTCCGCAACTGCTGGAGAGGCTGAAGGAATCTCCGCTGGTAGCGACATTGGCCAGGTTCAGGGGCGCTGCTCCAGTGTTGCTTAGTGTCGCTTTGCCGGACACGGTTTGCCCGATCATCGCCGGCCCGAACACCACTTTGGCTGGGGCAAGCGTAGCCGTCTGCGCCTGCGCCGCCGTGCCCATACCGACGCACAGCAACAGGGCCGACAGCACCGCGACATGGCAGAACTTGGACGAAACATACTGCTTCATAGGAACCTCGCAACACGGAGTTTTGAGGGAGAAGGCCCAAACCGTACATCTGGTTGGTGCCCGATCTTTCAGAGCAGCGAGGGAGGGCTGCTCCTGCGGCCTTACTGGAAACTGCGCGGGGAGGGCGTTCGGCGGTACAACGCCGAGCACTAACTCTAAAGAATAGGAAGCCGGTCTGGGAATCCCTGAGACGACTTACAACCTGTCATTCGCAAAATGGCGCTTTCGTGCCATTGCCTGCGGAACCCGTTCTCTGGACGCGGCGCAAACCTAGGAATTGACAAGTCTTGGGAACAACCGGCCAGCGATGTCGATGGCGGGAGGGCAAACGAAAAGGCGGAGGAGCCGGGAAGGCTCCTCCGCCGCAATTACCTGGGCTAGTTACCCCAGCCGATCCCCACGAAAACTACGTTGCGGTTGGCGGGCAACTTTACGCTGGCCGGGGTCTTGCCCGCGGTCAACGCGAAAGTGTACCCGAAGACGTCCACCGGCGTAGTGTTCACCACTCCACCGGGACCGACGCGGTTTGCAGTCGCCGCGACCACGGTTTCACCCGCGTAATTCTGCGGGATCGCCCAGTCGCTGAAGCTCTGCGTGAAGGTGCTCGTGGTTCCGTCCGTATAGGTGACCACGATGCTCTGGCCGGTTCGCGCCCCATTGACCGCGGCGCCCAGCAGATAGAGCTTGCTGTATTGCCCCGCAGCGATCGGAACCGTGACAGAACTCACTGCATCCGGCGCATTCACCGGACCCATGGGAAATGCCAGGTTCTGATAACTCAGCGAGAGGCCGAGCAGGCTCGCGTTGTAGGCATAGCCATCGGCGTCGAAACCGCCGCTGGCGGGAGCCGTCCCCGGCGCCGCAATGCCATACACGTTGTAATAGCCGGAGAGATTGACCACCGAAGCCGGAGGCACGGGCAGGCTGATGGTCTGGCCCGCACCCATGGGAATGTGCGAGATTGATACTCCTCCGTACGACTCCGCTCCCGTGCTGTTCAATCCGGTTACCGGAACTGTGGCCGCGCCCGCCGGAGTGCTGATGCTGATCGACGGACTCGGTCCACCCACTCCGACCAGGCTTGCGCTTACGCCGGCCAGGTTATAAGCGTTGCGGCCCTGCATCGCCACACCCAACTGATCGAGCGTGAGGCTGCGCACCGGCAGTTTGTACAGCGCTTTGTACTTGGTGAACGTCTGGTTATAGGTATCGCTGATCAGCGACGAGGTGTGCGTGCCAGTCAGCCCCAGCGCCGCCGCGTTGTTGGAGAAATGCAGGTTGGGCTGATGGAACATCTGCGGATCCATGTCGCCCTTCAGCATGTTCACCACGAACTGCGAGCTGGTGAAGTCCAGGATTTGCGCCGCATTGTAGGTGTCATACGGCGGCTGCGCCGGTCCCGGCGTTGGCCCGTAAATACAGTGGAACTCCGCCTGGTCGTCAGCCCAGTTGGCGGCGTTGTAGTACACGTCGTTGGGATAACGCGGCACCTCGTAGATGCCGTTGGCGTAGCTGTTGACGATGCCGACGTTGGGCGAGGGGTTCGGTCCGTTGTTCGGTTGTCCCAGCACCGAGGTATCGCTCACCACGTAACGGATGCCATCGGCGTATAGGTAGCCCGGAACCAGCGTGTCGTTCAGGCCAGTGACGCCCGGACTCACCAGGTTCATTGCGTTGAAATCGGTGAACCGCAGCGGCACGACCCCGGCGGGAGCCGTGGTATCGCTGGGATCCGTGTCCAGATTCTTGCCGGTGCCGTTGGCCACGTACAGGTTCGTCAGAATCTCGAGGTCAATGGAGTCTACCTGCGGGGTATCCGGATCGCCACCGGCGTCTGACTGGTGCAGGCCGTTCAGCGTGCCCGGGTGATCGTAGGTGTGGCTGATCCAGTGGAATGGCGCCTGGTACAAGGGCAGCGCGGTTATCAGAGTGTCGGCCGTGCGGCCCGAGGCCGCCAGGCCGGTCCAGTCCTTGTTTCCAGTGGTGCCCACACCGTTGAACGCCAGAGTCAACTTGAAGCCGTTCAACAGAGGATCGGTCTGCAGGCTGTTCTGCCACGCCACAAGCTGCGTCATGTCAGTCGAGTTGAGGCGGAAGTTCGTCAGGAACGAAGCATCGGACGGCGTGCGGTCGTGAGTTGTCGGATCGGTGCAGGGCGTGCCCGGCGTCCACTCCGCGTCGTTGATGAAGAAGTCATCCACCTCAGCCGCGGCGTACACGTGGTAATCGCCAAGGAAGATGCCTTTGGTCACCCAATTCAGCAGGCCATACGCCAGAACCAGATCATGCTGCAGATACTGGTTGCTGTCGAAGGTCTGGGTGAGGTATTGCCGTCCGTCGGGGAAAGTGTAAATCGCAGACAGCGCATTGCCCGAGGCATCAGACAGCAACGGAGTGACTGAAGCCCCAACTGGCAAGGCGGTGCTGGAGACCGGAGTGGTCAGGTAAATGAATGCGCCGGAGATGGAGAGCGGCGTGGCCGTGTTGGCATACGGGAATACCGTGCCGGCGGCGCCGGTGAAGCTGGCGCTGTAGGTCGATGTCGAGGGCACGGTCACGGAGGTAAAGTTCAAGCCGAAGTCCGGTGTCGGATCGGTGAACCAGTTGACCTGGCGCACTCCGAACGTCGTCTCGTAGGAGGTGAGCGTCGCCATTCCGGGCAGCGTGTAGATGTAGCCGCCGGTAGTGAAGATCACTCCCTGGTAGTACCCGTGACAGGAGCCATCGGACAACATATCAGGCGTAATCCCGGTCGTCTGGGTCGAGAAGTCCAGCACGGTATAGGGCGTCCCCACAAAGTCGAGGATCTGCTTGATAGCGCCGAAGTCGGCTTCTGTCTTGCCGTTGGTGACGACCAGCAGCTTCATGTCGATGGTCGGCGTGGGGCAGGAGATCGGCAAAGTGGAAAGTGCGCTTACGAAAGCCGGGGAAGAAGTGATTGTTCCCTGGGCGGCGAAAATCGCGACCGCAGTGTCGTTGGCCTGCAATACGGTGGCAAGACCGGCGTTGTTGACGCCCACCACTGCCGGTGTGTTCGACGTCCAGGTGACCGAATTGGTGATTACCTGAGTGCTGCCGTCGGCAAAGGTCCCGGTGGCGACGAATTGCTGCGTGCCATTCAGTCCAAGAGAAACGCCGTTTGGCGAAAGCGTAATGGAGGTCAGCGCGGGCGCAGGTACCGTCAATACGGTCGAACCCGTGACCGTGGCCCCACCCGTTCCTCCTGCCAGAGAAGCTGAAATGGCGGAGGTTCCCGTCGACACAGCGCTGGCCAGACCTTTGCTTCCAGCCGTGTTGCTGACGGTTGCCACGCCGGTAGTACCAGAACTCCAGGTGGCCGAGGCAGTGATGTCGGCGCTGGTTCCGTTGGA
>DATJXG010000009.1:0-7007 GCA_035500455.1 Terriglobales bacterium
GGCGTCGCGGCGGAAGCCGTCCCAGAAGCGGCGGATCTGCTCATGCAGCATGGTGTGGCGCATCACGCCGTTGGAGAACTTCGTCAGTTCGTCCTGCTTCGGCAGCTCGCCGTTCAGGAGCAGGTAGGCGACTTCCAGGAAACTCGACTTCTCGGCCAGCTGGTCGATCGGGTAGCCGCGGTGCAGCAGAATGCCTTCATCGCCGTCGATATAGGTGATCGCGCTTTCACAGGAAGCAGTAGCGCCATAGCTCGGGTCGAACGTGAAGACACCGAGCTCGCTCTGGAGCTTACGAACGTCAACGCAATCGGTGCCGAGCGAGCCACCGAGAACCGGCAGGGAGGCGGTCTTGTCGCCGAGGGTCAGCGTTGCCGTGCCGACCTGCTTGCTGGATGCGGTTTGAGCCATGCGGATTCACCTTCTGTTTGGGTAATCATATGCCAGGATTACTGCTTTCCTGGCCCGGGAGACACAAAGAGCGTTATTAAATCCTCCGCCCCCTGTAAAGCTGCGGGGAAGGCGCAGAGGGCGGCGCAGCCATGCGGAATGGCCTAGGCGAGGTCCTTGGGAACGATGAAGCGCTGCAATGCCGTGCCTCCGGGGGCGAGGCGCCGCCACGGTGTCGCAACAAGGAATTCAGCCATTGCCGATGTGGGGAAGCCGTCCTCGATGCGCTTCAGTTCCGGGCGGGAGCGGACCGGGCCGGCCAAGCTGAGGGCCAGTTCGTGCAGGCCTGGGTTGTGGCCGATGAGGAGCGCGCTGCGCACGCTCTCGGACAGGCCCTGAAGCACGTCCCGCAATTGGCCGGAGGTAGCCATGTAAAGCTGGGGGAGGGAATCAATGTTCGGCCATTCATCCCAAACATTCGCTTCCTCCAGCGCCTCCAGCGTCTGCTGCGTGCGGGTGGCGGTGGAGACCAGCACAACGTCCGGCGCGAGCCCCGCCTTGCGCATGGCCCGGCCGATCTTGCCGGCGGCCTCGCGCCCGGCATCGGTGAGCTTGCGTTCATGGTCTGCGGCGCTGCCCTGCGGTTCGGCTTTGGCGTGACGGAGTAGAATCAGCTGGTGCATGCCATTATAGTGCCATGGCGCGCGGCGCGTGTCGCCCCTATCTGCGGCCACGAATGTAACGGAACAGGCGAAGGGAGAGCTTGGTGATGGACAGACGGCGATTTTTGGCCGGGGCGGGAGCAATGGCGCTGGCGAGCCCGGCTTGCGCGGATGATCTGCCTGTGCCGCCAAGTGGCGAGATCGCGTTCAAGGTCCTGCGCAACGGTTCTCCAATCGGCGAGCATCATGTCTCGTTCACCCGCAGCGGCGATGATTTGCGGGTGGAGATCAATGTTGCGCTGGCCGTTACACTGGCTGGGATCTCGGTGTTCAGCTACACGGCCCAGGCGGTGGAATGCTGGTCCGGCGGTGCGTTCCAGACCCTTGACAGCCATGTGAACCATAACGGCACGCCGCTGGAGGTGCATGCACAGCCGATTCCGGGCGGCTACGCCATACAGAGCACCAAGGCCGGCAACTATAACTATACCGATCAGCCGCCAATGCTGCCGATGACCTATTGGAATAAGGCGATGCTGAACGCGATGATCCTGAATGTGGAGACCGGGCGGCATTACCCTGCCATCGTCAACTCGCCGGGTTGGAACTACCTGCCAACGGCCGAGGACGGGAAGCTGCTGGCGCAGCGCTTCGACATCACCGGCAAGCTGCACTTAAGCTTGTGGTATGACCAGTATAACCAGTGGGCCGGCATGGAATTTCACGTCGATGGTGACGAGAGTTTCCAGAAATACGTGACGAGCTGAGCCGATCAGCCGTATTGTCTTTCCGGGTGGCGCAGGTGCCACAGGCGCTCATGCGCCGCCACCAGGCTCTCGATGCTCTTGCGGCGGTTGGCGTCGGGCGGCACGGTCCGGCGGGTCAGCATGGTCTCCAGAATGCGCAGCAATTGCTCGGCGATTTCGTAATCGCCCTGGTCGCAGGCATGGTGGAAGGCAATCAGGATCTTGTCCGAAAGGCGGCGGCTATAACGTGGCGCAGCACTTTGTCCACGGGCCGAGAGGTCTGAATCGTCTTCTGAGTCTGTCACGCCTGGCATTTCATCATACAGTCTAGTCTAAACCCGGAGCGGCGATAATCGCTTTCCGGTTGTATTGCATGGATTTGAAGGTAATGAACAGGTCGTTTGTCAACAAATGATGCAAAATTTTCGTAGCTAGGCCTGATATTAGGGCCAACCCGCTGACACAGCAAAGCTCTACCACAGGTAGAGCTTTACTGACGGAGCATCAGGCGGAGATGGAGGACAGAGGCTCGCCGTTATCGAAATCGGCGAAGGCCTCTTCCCAGCTGCCGGTTGTGGAGGCCTTGCTGTACTCGGTTGAGCGGTTCTCAAAGAAGTTCGCGTGCTCGACCGCATTCAGCATCTCGTCCAGCCAGGGAAGCGGATTCTTCTCGACATGGAAGAGCGCGTTCAACCCAAGCTGGGCGAGGCGCCGGTCGGCGATGTAGCGGATATAGCGCTTCACCTCATCGGCGGTGAGGCCTTCGACAGGGCCAAGCTCGAAGGCGAGGTTGATGAACGCGTCCTCGTGATCGACGATGGTGGCGCAGGTGAGGTAAATGTCGCGGCGCAGCTCCTCGGTCCAGATCTCCGGATTCTCGCCCACGAAGGTGCGGAACAGCTTGATGATCGACTCGCAGTGCAGGGACTCGTCGCGCACCGACCAGGTGATGATCTGGCCCATGCCCTTCATCTTGTTGAAGCGCGGGAAGTTCAGCAGGATGGCAAAGGAGGCGAAGAGCTGCAGCCCCTCGGTGAAGGCACCGAAGGCGGCGAGCGTCTTGGCGATCTCGTGCTTATTATCCATCGAGAACCCGTGCATGTAGTCGTATTTGTCCTTCATCTCCTTATATTTGAGGAAGGCAGTGTACTCGACCTCCGGCATGCCCACCGTGTCCAGCAGATGCGAGTAGGCCGCGATATGGACGGTCTCGATGTTCGAGAAGGCCGACAGCATCATCAGCACTTCAGTCGGTTTGAACACGCGGGAATACTGCTTCATGTAGCAGTTGTTTACCTCGACATCCGCCTGGGTGAAGAAGCGGAAGATCTGGGTGAGCAGGTTGTGCTCGGCCTCGGTCAGGTTTTTGTGCCAGTCCTTCACGTCATCGGCCAGCGGCACTTCCTCGGGCAGCCAATGCACGCGCTGCTGGGTCAGCCACGCCTCGTATGCCCAGGGGTAGCGAAATGGCTTGTAGACCGGGTTCTCGGTCAGAAGGTCGAATTTCTGCTCCCCTTTGGTGGCGCCAGGGTTGGTGATTTGTCCGCTCATGATCAATGCTTTCAAAGACTGGGCCATGGCCCTAATCCTTAACTAATGGGGTCTGGGCCTCAGGCCCAGCAGGGTTCCAGGGGGCAGCGCCCCTTGGCGGGTTCCAGGGCGAAGCCCTGGCTTACAACCTATGAATAAATACGCCTCAAACGGCGAATTTGTGACTCAAGCCGAAGGTTGGCAAAGAACAGCTTTGCACAGCGTTCTGCCCCGGAAGCGGATACTCCACAACTAGCCATTCTTAAAAGGCTGTCGTCTCTCTACTGACAAGCCAGGCATTCCTCGTAATTGCTGCTGCTGGCCGCCATCGGCAGGGGGTTGTCCGCATCGTTTGCCACCGCGGGGGTGAGCATGGACTCCTTCTCCCTCTTCTCGGAGACATTGTCCGCGCGCTGGATGGAGAGCGAACGGCAATAATACAGAGACTTCACGCCCTTCTTCCATGCCTGATAGTGGATCTGGTGCAGGTCCCGCTTATTCACATTGGCCGGCAGGAAGAGGTTGATCGACTGGCTCTGGCAGATATAGGGCGCGCGGTCGGCCGCATGCTCGATGATCCAGCGCTGATCCAGTTCGAAGGCGGTCTTGTACACGTCCTTCTCATGCTGGGTTAGGAAGTCCAGATGCTGCACCGAGCCCTTGGTGGTGGTGATGGAGGACCACGTCTCCTCGTCATCCTTGCCGTATTTCGCCAGCACTTTCTGCAGCGGCCGGTTGCGCACGGAGAAGCTGCCGGAGAGCGTCTTCTGCAGGAACACATTGGCCGCGATCGGCTCGATACCCGGCGAGGTGTTGCCGGTGATGATGGAGATCGACGCCGTCGGGGCGATGGCGATCTTGTGGCTGAAGCGCTCCATGATGCCGTAATCGGCGGCATCGGGGCAGGCGCCGCGCTCTTGCGCCAGCTTCTTCGAAGCGGCGTCCGCCCCGGCCCGGATGTGCTTGAACATCTTGGTGTTCCACACCTTGGCCATCACGCTCTCGAGCGGCACATTCTGGTCCTGCAGGAAGGAATGGAAGCCCATCACGCCCAGGCCCACGGAACGCTCGCGATAGGCGGCGTATTTGGCGCGCTCCATGGAGTCCGGCGCCTTGTTGATGAAGTCCTGCAGCACGTTGTCGAGGAAGCGCATCACGTCCTCGATGAAATGTTCATCCTTGTGCCACTCGAACCAGGTCTCCAGGTTCAGCGAGGAGAGGCAGCACACCGCAGTGCGCTGCTTGCCGTACTGGTCGATGCCGGTGGGCAGGGTGATCTCGGCGCAGAGATTGGAGGTCTTCACCTCCAGCCCGGCCAGCTTGTGCTGCTCGGGGCGGGCGTTATTCACGTGGTCGGAGAAGATGAGGTACGGCTCGCCCTGCTCGATGCGGGTGGTGAGGATGCGGATCCACAGCGCGCGCGCGGAGACGGAACGCACATGGCTGCCGTCCTTGGGCGATTTCAGGACCCACATCTCGTCCGCTTCCACCGCGCGCATGAACTCGTCGGAGAGCAGCACGCCGTGGTGCAGGTTGAGCGCCTTGCGGTTGGGGTCGCCGCCGGTGGGGCGGCGCATGTCGACGAATTCCTCGATCTCGGGATGCCAGACCGGCAGGTACACCGCCGCCGAGCCGCGGCGCAGGCTGCCCTGGGAGATGGCGAGGGTGAGGCTGTCCATCACGCGGATGAAGGGGATGATGCCGGAGGTCTTGCCGTTCTGGCCGACCTTCTCGCCGATGGAACGCAGATTGCCCCAGTAGGAGCCGATGCCGCCACCCTTGGAGGCGAGCCAGACATTCTCGTTCCACAGCCCGACAATGCCGTCCAGGCTGTCGGTGGCCTCGTTCAGGAAGCAGGAGATGGGCAGGCCGCGATCCGTGCCGCCATTGGAGAGCACGGGCGTGGCCGGCATGAACCACATCTTGGAGATGTAATCGTACAGGCGCTGGGCGTGCGCGGCATCGTCGCCATAATAGGAGGCAACGCGGGCGAAGAGATCCTGGTAGCCCTCGCCGGGCAGCAGATAACGGTCGTCGAGCGTGGCGCGGCCAAAATCCGTCAGCAGCGCATCACGGGACCGGTCGACCTGCACCGGATGGCGGCCGCGCATCTGCACGATGTCTTCATTGAGCAGCGCAGCCTCTGGTTTAGTCATCATGTTCATCTGCTGGCTCCCAGTTTCTAAAGCGAGGGACATAACAACATATAGTCAGGGCGTCGCGCAATCGCTACTACATCGAGCTTGTGAAGATTTTTTCCAACGCCGCGGCTTGCCTCGAGTCATCGCCAGGGGCGGAAATTATGTTCACTTTATGTTCACAAGATGGGGCGGGCCGGGAAGGGCGTCAAGCCGCCCGGACGAGGCGAATCGGTCTCAGACGGGGAGGCGGCGCATTGCCCCGTATGGTTGAAATTTAAGTTGGGGCGGGGGGGCTTGAGCGGGCATCCCTCGCCCTTGTTGGCGTGTGGGAGTGGCGCTGATATTGAGCCCGCATCGTCATGTGAATGGAGTGTAGTCCTTATTTTTACGTGTTCCACAGCACCGTCCATTCCTGGCCGCTGCATGAGGTGCCGAACGATTTCTGGCGCTTTTCCGGCGAAGGGCTGAAGGTGCTGTTCAGCCCGGCCTACGGGTTTGAGGTCATCGAGGCCAAGCTGGCGACGCCGATGAACATCTATCCGCAGATTCGGATTAATGGGCTGTAGCAGATGCCTCTCAACCCAGGTTATGCCGAGGCCTGTATTCTGTCGCGTAAGGTGGCGGAATTGCCGCGCCATAGCCAGGGCGGCGGCGAGGATGTGAGCGAGCGCGCCAGGCTCTACCCGTTCCGCGGCGAGGGCTAGGCGAGCGCGGCACCGTCGCCGCGCAGCACCGCCTCGGCCGCGGGGGTGATGCCGGTCTCGTCGTGCAGAATCAGGCCCGGGTGCACCGCATCCGGGCCTTTGCTGTGTTTGCGGGCGGTGAGAATGATCATCTTCGCCGCCATGCCGGCGCGGGGCCAGAGCGGGATGAGGGTGATGCCGCCGCAATGCCGCGCCCTCAGCGCGGCGGCGGCCTCGGCGAAGCTGGAGGCAGGAAGGATCAGGCTGATGCTGCCCCGGCCACGCAGCACCCGCACCAGCTCCGCGATCCAGCCTTGCAGGAGGCCGGCCTTGGCCTGGTGCGCCAGGGCCCGCCTGGCATCCGGCGAGGGCGTGTTGCGCGCGCCGAACCATGGCGGATTGGCCAGCACGTGATGGAACGTGTCGGGCGCGAAGGGCAGGGCGGTGGCATCCGCCTGGATTGCGGAGATTGTATGAAACTTGTTCGCCGCAAAGTTCTCGTTGGCGAGCTGGGCCAGCTTCGGGTCGCGCTCCACGCCGATGCAGGTGATTTCCGGCACACGCGCACCCAAACATAGCAGGGCTGCGCCGGCGCCGGTTCCGGCCTCCAGCACACGCTCTCCGGGCCGCGCCGGCACGGTGGCGGCAAGCAGCACAGGCTCAAAGCCGCTGCGGTGCCCGCCGCGCAACTGGCGGTAGACGACACTTCCGCCAAGTAACCCTCCTGTGCTGATTTCGTCCATACCTGTAAACTTGACCTCTCTTAAAACCGGCTGGATATGGTGGTATCTCAAATTCGCGATACAGTTTAGGGCGCTAAAAATTGGATGGTTCGACGCCGGTGACAAACGATGCTCT
>DATJXG010000010.1:0-13855 GCA_035500455.1 Terriglobales bacterium
CTCTCGATGAGTTTGTAGTTCATCGCCAGAGTCTGCTTCTCACCGTGCAGGCTGGAAGTGGGCAGGGCGGGAGCGGCCGCCTCCAGTATGGAGTTCGAGGTGTAGGGCAGGAAGGAATCATCCTGGCGCAGCCAGCCGGCATTGATGCTGGCCAGCAGGCGCAGACTCCGCAGCAACTGGAAAGTGCCGGCGAAATTGAAATACTGCGCGTTGTTATTGGGATAGAGGTCCACTCGTCCGGTGGCCGGCCCCTGGGTGGCGTTGGAGCAGCCGTTGGGGGCGACGCAATCGGCGGTCACGAATGGGTTGTCAAAGAGCAGCGAGCCGATGCCGTTCTGGAAGAACGATCCCTGGTAACCGATCTGGATGGCCCAGCGCTTGTGGGCGGTTTCCACCATTACCCTCGCATTGTTGCTGAAATAATCGATAGGCTCGGGAACCTCGGCGCCATAGCCGCCGGTGAGCGATGCGCTGGGGCTGGAGTTAAAAATCAATCCCAGAGGACGACTGCCGGTTTCGTGCTCGCGCGCGAACGAGGCCAGCATGTCCCAGTCTTCATTGAAGTCGTAGCCAAACAGCACAGTGCCGGCGCGGCGCTCGATGGCGGGAGTAATGAAGTTCATGCTCGGCACCAGCTGGGTTTGGATGGTGCTGGGAAGCATAGTCGGCGAGTTGGCGGCGATGCTTTGCAGGGTGCTGCGGGTGAGCAGAGGAATGGACAGCACGCCCGGCGCAGTCTGGGTGTACACGGTGCGGGTGGTATTCGAATAGATGTGGGGAATCTCATCGTAGCGGATCTGGATCTTGAACCGGTTCCACTCGCCGAAGCTGGCCAGGTAGCTCTGGTCGCGATAGATCGCTTTATCGGCCTGCATGTTGAGAAAGTATTTGGACCCGGCCAGATCATCCATATTCAGGCGGAAGCGCTGCACGAAGAAGCCGTCGCGCAGGTCGCGGTACTCGTCGTACTTTGAGGTCTTCAGGGAAGGCTGAAAGGGGAGGTCAGGCCGGCCATAGACGTCGCCCCAGCTCCAGCGGGTGCCGAACTCTACCATGCCGCGCTCGGGAGCCGGCTGGTCTTGGCTCGGTTGGTCGCTGCTGGGTTGGTTCTGGCTGGCCTGGTCTTTGCTGGCCTGGTTCTTGCTGGCCGTGTCCTGGGGGAGAGCGGCCGGGGCCAGCAGGAGCGCGAGCAACGCTAAGGTGAGGTAGTTTCTTGCTGCGATCATCACTCTCTCCTGTCTAACGCATGAAGAAATTCCCTGAGGGATGGTTCGATCCGTGGATCAGGGAGTGACAGTTGGTACATCCGCGGTTGAAATTCTTAATGGAGCTGAGGGGCTGCGCCTGCGTGGGGTGGCGGCTCGAGTCATGGCAGGAGTCGCAAACCCGGGGCATGCGCACCTTCAGCAGCTCGGGATTGCTGCTGCCGTGCGGATCATGGCAGTTGGCGCAGTTTTCCATCACCGGCGGGTGCTCCCAGAGG
This sequence comes from Terriglobales bacterium, assembly GCA_035500455.1. Taxonomy (GTDB): domain Bacteria; phylum Acidobacteriota; class Terriglobia; order Terriglobales; family Acidobacteriaceae; genus DATJXG01. The sequence continues at coordinate 1,484 of DATJXG010000010.1, forward strand.
AAGGGACCGCGGCGTTCGGCGTGGCAGCTGTAGCAGTTCTCGTTGATGGAGCTTTGAATCAACTGGCTGGGATTGGGAGTGCCGTGCGGATTGTGGCAGCTGGTGCAGGTGACCTTGCCCTCGCGATAGGGCATGTGGGAGGAGCGCTGCAACTGCGCCCGCCGCATCTGGTGGCATTCCAGACACAGTTCCGGCTGCGGCTTCTTGACGCCCACGTGCTCGGTGAGCGGGGCGCCATAGCGGGTATGCTCGGAGAAGGCCTCGTACTGCTGAGCAGCGCTGCCGTAGTGGACCTCGTGGCAGTTTACGCAGGCCATGGCGCGAGACTGATGGGGGCTGCCCATCCAGAACATCTGCTCTCCCTTGTTGTGGCAGGCCAGGCAGGCGCGGTTCTGCTCTTCCACCGGCGTCTTGGACTCCTTGGTGAAATCCACCAGGATGGTCTCTCTGCCGCCTCCGGCATCGACATGGGCCTTGCCCGGACCGTGGCAGGCTTCGCAGCCCCGCGCCGCCAGGGGACTCTTGGCATGGGCCAACGCGTTGCCCATGACGGTATGCACGAAGCTCTTTTGCTGGTCGGCGTGGCAGGTTACGCAGACTTCGGAACCGACGTAGTCGCCGTCCCTCGCCGTTGAATCTTCGGCGGAAGCGGGTTGGGCGGCAGCGGCTGTCTGGTTGTCTGGCGAGCTACCATCATTATCAGGACGGGCTGCAGCCGCCCCCAAGAAGCAAGCCAGGCTCAACAGCAGCGCGATTCGCCTGAGAATCTGTGTGCGCGTCATCGTTCTCCTCTCCCGAACGCCGACTCCGCCATGCGGCAGCGGCGGCCTGCACCACATACACCTCCCCTAGAAATAAGGGGCCGGAACCGCTCATTTGCGTACTGCTTTTGTGTAAATCCCAGCCATACTGACTCAGTATCGGGTAATAGACTCAGTACTGCGGCGTCAAAATACGATGAAAGTACTAACCGCGACCCAAAATGGTACTGGTGGTTCACGCCGGGTAAGCATCTGATTACGCCGGCGTAGTTACTTGACGTCATGCATCCCCACGTACTTTCGTACTGCCTGCCGCGAGGACGAACCCGGCGCCACAGACGCCGATTCGCGGGAAGCTGCGCCTTGGCTGTCGCTTTCCAGGCGCTCAATTTCGCGTCGCAGCCACCCTGCGAGCGCCGCTTCCAGTTCAACCTGTGAACCAGAGCGATAAAAGTGATCGATCGTCTTGCCGTCTGCCGTCAGGGGAATCAAGCGGCAGGGGGTTTCCTTTTGTTGGTGCTCCGCGGGAACGAAGCGCAGCAGCATGCATTCGCTGCAGGGATGCGGCCGCGCGGGATCGTCAAAGTTCAAGCAGGATGGCGAATCTTCGAAAGCGAGCGAGGGACGCTGGGGAGCGTGCGGAGAGCGTCCGTACCCGCCATCTTCCAGAAATTTGAGTTCGAAGCGAAGAAGCTCAAGGATACCGTTCGTCTCAACTGCCTCATTCATAACCCACCTGTTGCGGTTAGAGTCGCAAAAAGTGGATTTGGACCGTAGGACTTACATCACGGCTGAATGTGATTAGGATCACGTTTGGGCGAATTATAGGCCTGCGAGTCAAGCTGCCGCCGGTGGAAATGGGCAATTACCCGGCAAGTTAGAAGAAAGGTACGATTTCGCGTGATCGCCTGCTATCAGTTGAAGAGCGAGTCCACGAACTCTTTGGGATCGAAGGGCAGCAGGTCGCCGGCCTTTTCGCCGACTCCCACGTAACGCACCGGCAGGCCCAGTTCGCGGCAAATAGCGACAACCACACCGCCTTTGGCGGTGCCGTCGAGCTTGGTGAGCACGATGCCGGTCACGGCGGAGGATTGGGTGAACAGGCGCGCCTGCTGCAGGCCATTCTGGCCGGTGGTGGCATCCATGACGAGGAGCGTCTCATGGGGTGCGGTGGGAATAATGCGCTGCGCGGTGCGCCGCATCTTCTCCAGCTCGGCCATGAGGTTGGTCTTGGTGTGCAGGCGGCCAGCAGTATCCACGATTACATAGTCGGTGCGGCGGGCGGTGGCGGCCTGCAAGGCGTCGAAGAGGACGGCCGAGGGATCGCCTCCCGGCTTGGTGCGGATCACTTCCGTGCCGGTGCGTTCGCCCCAGATTTCCAGTTGCTCGATGGCTGCGGCGCGGAAGGTATCGGCAGCGCAGAGCAGCACGGTCTTGCCATCTGCGCGGAATACCTGCGCCAGCTTGCCGATGGTGGTGGTCTTTCCTGTGCCATTCACGCCCACCACAAGGATTACTTCCGGAGTTCCGTCCACCTTGCTCACGGGCCGCGAATTGGCGGTCATCAGGATCGCCAGTAACTCTTCTTTAAGGAGGCGCTTCAGTTCGTCCACGTTCTTGATCTGCTTGCGGTCGGCCTTCTCGCGCAGCTTTTGCAACACCTCGTGGGTGGTGGTGGTGCCCAGATCGGCGCCGATCAGGGTCGCTTCCAGGTCATCGAGGGTGGAGCGATCGATCTCCTTGGTGAAGGAAACTACTTCCTCGATGCGCTCGCTGAGGTTCTCGCGGGTGCGCGTCACCGCTTCCTTCATGCGATCGAAGAAGCCGGGTTTCTGTTCGAGGCTGCCGAATAGAGTCTGGATCATGGGAAAACCACTATGGCTTTCTTTGCGCTCTTCGCGGTTAAGAATCCCCACCGCGCTGAACGCAAAGAGCGCAAAGAAGAAAATTCGCTTGTTGCCGTCACCCCTTTGCGACGGCGTGTTCCTTAATCGCGGAGCGGAAGTAGTCGAGCGACATGCGCAGTCCGGTTTCGAGATCCACTTTCGGCTCCCAGTCCAGAAGACGCTTGGCCTTGCTGATATCCGGGCAGCGCTGTTTGGGATCGTCGGGCGGCAGCGCCTCATGGCGAATTCGGCTCTTCGACCCGGTGACGGAGAGCACCAGCTTGGCGCACGCCAGCACGGTGAATTCTTTGGGGTTGCCGATGTTCACCGGGAGATGTTCGGAGGACTCCGCCAACCGCACGAAGCCCTCGATTTCGTCGCTCACATAACAGAAGCTGCGGGTCTGGCTGCCGTCGCCGTAAACAGTCAGGTCATCGCCGCGTAGGGCCTGCTTCATGAAGTTGGGAACCACGCGGCCGTCGTTCAGCTGCATGCGCGGGCCGTAGGTGTTGAAGATGCGCGCGATGCGCGTATCCACTTTGTGATAGCGGTGATACGCCATGGTGACCGCCTCGGTGAAGCGCTTGGCCTCGTCGTACACAGAGCGCGGGCCGATAGAATTCACGTTTCCCCAATAAGTCTCTTTCTGGGGATGCTCGAGCGGGTCGCCATAGCATTCCGAGGTGGAAGACACCAGGTATTTCGCGTTGTGCCGGCGCGCGTAGTCGAGGGCGTGAAACGTTCCGAGCGATCCTACTTTCAAGGTTTCGATGCCGTGCTCGGTGTAGTCCACCGGGCTGGCGGGGCTGGCAAAGTGAAACACGTAATCCACCGGACCGCATTCGAAGGGCTCGGTGATATCGAGTTGCTGGAATTCAAAGCGGGAGTCGTTGCGCAGGTGCTGCAGATTGGCCATGCGGCCGGTGAGCAGATTATCGACCGCGACCACGTCGTAGCCTTCCGCGAGCAATGCGTCGCAGAGATGGGAACCCAGAAACCCGGCGCCGCCGGTGACCAAAGCGCGCGGCCTGCTCATGACTGGTTCAGGTTCCCTGCGGCCCCGGCAGCCTGGGCTTCGGGAGTGACCGCGGGACGGCCCACGCTGTAATAGGTGAATCCGTGCGCTGCCATGGTTTCGGGATCGTAAAGGTTGCGCCCGTCGATCACGATGGGATATTTCAAGTCCTTGTAGAGGCGCGCCAGGTCGAGCGACGCGAACTCTTCCCATTCGGTGAGGATGAGCAGGGCGTCGGCGCCGGAAGCAGCTTCGTAAGCGCTGGCGGCAAACTCGAGCTTGGAGTTCAGGACTTCGCGCGCCTTTTCCGCGGCGGCGGGATCGTAGGCCACGACGTTGCATCCGTTTTGCAGAAGATCCTGCACCACCAGGATAGCGGGCGATTCCCGGATATCGTCGGTGCCGCCTTTAAACGCCAGGCCCAGCACGGCCAGGCGCTTGCCGCGCAGCGTCCAGAGCGCGCTCTGCACTTTGCGCAGGAAACGCTGACGCTGATCTTCGTTGATGCGGATGACTTCATCGAGCAGGCGGAATTCGTAGCCGCATTCGCGGGCCACGGAGCGAAAAGCCATCAGATCTTTGGGGAAGCACGAGCCGCCGTAGCCAATGCCGGGATTCAGGAAGCGGGAGCCGATGCGGCTATCGGTGCCGATTCCCTGGCACACCTGGTGCACATTCGCGCCGACGGCTTCGCAGATCGAAGCCACGGCGTTGATAAAGGAAATCTTCATGGCCAGGAAAGCGTTGGAGGCGTGCTTGATCAGTTCCGCGCTCTTGGCGCTGGTGACGATCAGGGGCGGAGGAATGCAGGCGCGGTCGGGTTGGGGGATCGCGCCGTCTTGCGTGTAATAAGTCCCCTGCGTTAGCGGTGCGTAAATCTCCCGCAGCCGCGCTGCGCAGCGTTCAGTGTCAGCTCCGACCACGATGCGGTCGGGATAAAGAAAGTCGGTGACCGCGGTGCCTTCGCGCAGAAATTCGGGGTTGGACGCCACGTCGAACATGTCGGCGCTGGCGCCGTTGCGCAGCAGTACCTTGCGCACCCAGTGGCTGGTGTAAACCGGCACCGTGCTCTTTTCGACAACGATTTTGTAGCCGTTGATGGCGCCGGCAATGCCGCGCGCGACCGATTCAACATAGGAAAGGTCGGCTTCGCCCTGCTCAGTCGGCGGCGTGCCGACGGCAATGAAGATCGCCTCGCTCGACCGCACCGCATCGTGGAGATCGTCCGAGAAGTTCAGGCGCCGGCCACGGTGCCGCTCCAGCAACTCCGGCAGGAACCTCTCGTGGATGGGAACCTGCTCCGCTTTCAGAGCCTGCAGTTTCTGCAGATCGTTATCCACCACGATGACTTCATGCCCCAGGTCAGCCAGGCACGCCCCTGCCACCAGGCCGACGTATCCCGATCCCACTACGGCAATGTGCATCTCAACCGGTCCTCCGCGGTCAGATTAACGCCGCTTTTGACATACTCTATCAGCTTTTGCCGCGGTGGGGAGACGTTGCAGAGTCTCGATCCGCGGGCAGTCGTCAATCAGTTTCCCAGCATCAGTCTCCCAGGTCCTCACCCGTCCGCCAGGAAGCTCTTGCCCTTGTGTTCGCGCCCCAGCGCCACGACAATCGTCAACAGGACGATGTTGGCGATCTCAAACGCGGCCAGCGCCCAGGCATAGCCCAGCCGGGCGCGCAGAAGATATTCGATGCTGTTTGTGGGGGCCGCGATCAGAATTCCCATCTGATAAGCGAAGCCGGGCATCAGCCCGCGCACCGCGTCCGGCGAAAGCTCGTTGAGGTGTGCAGGGATAATCCCCCACGCGCCCTGTACCCCTAACTGCAGCAGGCATGCTCCTACCATGAGGACGGCCACTGATCCCCCGAAGGCCCAGGCGGGAATCACCGCCAGAGAGAGTACCAAGGCGGCTATCATGCTGCGCCGCCTGCCAAATCCTTCAGAAAGATGCCCGAACACGATGGCCCCAACTACGGCCGCAATGTTGTAAAGGATTGCGGTAGTAGAAACCAGGGCCCCGCTGAAGCCATGAGCGGTCTTCAGAAAATCAGGGTATAGGTCCTGGGTTCCGTGAGAGAGAAACATCATCAGCGTCATCAGTAAAACCAGGTAGCTGAACACTTTCCAGTGGCCGCCGGCGGTGCGCAGAATGGCGCCGACCGTGGGGGCCCGGTGCTGCTTCCACGCTTCCGACTCGCGCACTTTCCAGCGGATATAAAACGCCAGCAAAGCCGGCAGGCCACCGGCCCAGAACATGGCACGCCAACCTAAGGTCGGCAGGATAAAGCGCGCTGCCACCGCCGCCAGCAGATAACCGATGGAATAGCCGCTTTGTACGATTCCTGAGAGCACGCCACGCCACTTTGCGGGGGCGTTCTCCATCGCGAGGGAAGCGCCTACTCCCCATTCTCCGCCCATGCCGATGCCGTAAATGGTCCGCAGAAGCAGAAACACGGTGTAGTTGGGAGCAAAGCCGCAAAAAAGTTCCACTGCCGAGAAGAAAACCACATTCGCCATCAACGGCTTGCGGCGTCCATAGCGATCAGCCAGGACGCCAAACAAGAGCGCGCCCACGGGCCGCATGGCTAGGGTCGCGGTAAGCGTCCAAACGATTGCTCCCTTGGTGACGTGAAACTGCTGGGCCAAGGTGTCGACCAGGAAGACGAGCACAAAGAAATCGAAGGCATCCAGGGTCCAGCCGAGGAAGCTGGCGGCAACCGCATGAGTCTGCCCGGTGCGCGAGATGTTCGGGATATGGGCCGCGTCAGATGGAGTGGGCATTCATTTCTTGCCGGAACTTGGCGTTGCCGGGCTCAGGTTGCGTCTCCAGCATTCTTCCACCCTTTGGTTACACTAACCAGTGCGACTTTCGTGACCTGGCGGTATATTGACATCCGGTTCCGCAGGAGTAAAACTCGGCATAAGAGGTCCAAAACGGGCAGAAGTGTGCCTGTTTGGTCTCTAGTCAGCTCCTGGGCGGCGAGTCCAGCCGAAGGATCATTGGGAGAGTTCGGCAAACGCTCTTCCGCATCGCGATCTCCACCAGAGCCAGTCGCTTTAAGGCGTAACAAGCTATGCTGTCATCTAATTCCTGGGACGATTTCCCCCCCGGCGAGGGCGCTTCATCGGACACCAGCCACTCGCAGGGACATTCCGGCGGCCTTCCGCTGGAGGATCTGCGCGCGTTGCTGGCAACCTCGGAGGATGTAACCGGGGAACCGGTCCGGGATCCAGCCCTGGATGACCTGGCTCTGCAGGCCTGCCACAACACCAGCGCCACCGGGGCGGCGATCGCGCTGGCGCAGGGATACGAGTTCGTTTGTGTCTCGACGTACGGCCCGAACGCTCCGGATTTCGGAGTCCACCTGAATATGGAGCAGGGGCTCTCGGCTATCTGCCTGCAAACGCGCGAGATGCAGCGTTGCGATGACACGGAAACTGATCCGCGAGTGAACGCCGACGCCTGCCGCGAGCTTGGGGTGCGCTCGGTGCTGGTGGTACCGCTGCTTCTGGGAGAGCAACTGGTCGGGCTGTTCGAGCTTTTTTCTCCCGTGGCCGAAGGCTTTTGCGACCGCGACGTCCAGGCCTTGTATTCCCTCTCGTGGCGTGTTCTGGATCATCTGGCCATGCCGTCCGAGGGTGAATTTGGAAATCCGCTGACGCTGAATCGACTGACGCTGGATGAGATTCACGTTTCCCCGGCGGAAAACGCTGAACCGTACCAGTACCACTTTGAGCCTACTCCCGAACTGCAGCGGGCTGATCTTGCCAGCCTGTTTCCAGCCGAAGAAGAAGAGGCTGCGATTGAGGAACTCCTGATTGAGGAGCCGTCCAGCGATGGTGCAGTCGACGAACCGGCTATCGACCTGCGGGCGCTCGAGGGGGACGAGGCAGAAGCGTCTCCTGAATTCTATCTGGTGGAACCCGAAGAAAAGGGCCACTGGGCCCGAATCCTGACCCTCGCCGTGGTTGTGGCTGCCGTGGTGCTTGGCTGGGCCCTGGCCCGGGGCGGGCAAAGCAAAACGCCGGCCGCCCCACCGGAACCCGCCCAGCACGAGCAAGCTGCGCCCAACCCTGAGCCCACCGGTGATTTGAATACCGCTCCGGTCCCGGAGGCTCCCGTAACCCGCCCCGAAGCAAGCGATGCCGCCTCGCCGGCCCCGCCGCCCAAGGCCGCGGCTGAGCCGACGCCGTCGCAGGGGCTGGTGGTTTACAGGAATGGAAAGGTCATTTTCAAAGGGGCGCCGTCGCGCAGACCGAGTCATAAAGCCGAGCGGCCTTCCGATGCGGCGAGTGATACTCCCTCGGTTCCTCCGGCAGAAATTCCTTCAGAAACCGCCAAAGCCTACCTGCTGCACGAAGTCCAGCCGGAGTATCCCGCGAAGGCTCGGGCACAACATGTTCAGGGCCCGGTCGTGCTGCAGACAGTGGTAGATGACGAAGGCCAGGTACAGCAGATCACCGTCCTCTCAGGCGATTCACGCCTGGTGACGGCGGCTTTAGAGGCGGTACGCCACTGGCAGTTCAAGCCATACGCACCTAACGGCCATCCGGCGCCGTTCGAGACCCGCATCACGGTAAACTTCACGCTCCCCAACCATTCTCCAACCGAGAACTGAGATCCGAGATCTGAGAACTGGGTTTCACCCAAAAGCGGAGCGCTCTTTCCGCTGTGTCGGAGAACTTATCTTTCGGGATATCAGCTTCTGGTTTGACCCTTTTCGAATCGCAAAGAGCTTGGGTGAAAAGCAGTTCTCAGATCTCAGTTCTCAGTTGTCACTCTTCAGAATCGCCTACCCATTGGCCAGTTCTTTGGCGCGCTGCGTCGCCTTCACCACGGCTTTGATCAGGGTCACGCGGAGCTTGCCTTCTTCCAATTCCATGATGCCGTCGATAGTGCACCCCGCAGGGGTGGTGACCGCGTCCTTCAGCAGGGCGGGGTGGTCCCCGGTTTCGAGCACGACGCTGGCTGCTCCCAGAGTGGTCTGCGCCGCCAGCAGCGTCGCCACGTCGCGCGGCAATCCTACCTTCACTCCCGCCTCGGCCAGCGATTCCAGGATGATGTAGATATACGCCGGTCCGCTGGCTGAAAGGCCGGTGACGGCATCCATATGCTTTTCATCGACCACGACGGTCTTGCCGACCACGCCGAAGAGCGTGCGTGCGAGTTCTACGTGCTTGGCGTTGGCGTTGGCACCCTTGCACAGCGCGGTCATGCCCAGGCCGAGTACGCAGGGAGTATTGGGCATGGCGCGGATCACCGGCGCCGGCTTCTGTTTTCCCAGCGCGCTCTCAATCTGGCTGGTGGCGACTGATGCCGCCACGGATATGATCAGCTGATCTTTGGAAATCTGCGGGCGAATTTGCCGCACCACATCCGCCACCACTTGCGGTTTCACGCAGATGAAGATCACGTCCGCGCCGCGCACCGCGGCGCGATTGTCCGTGCCCACGGCGATTCCGAACTGCTGGCTGAGCAGGCGCGCGCGTTCTTCGTGCTGCACCGTCGCAAAGGTCGTGGCTGGATTGAGCAGCCCTTTCTCCAGCAGCGCCTTGAGCAGGATGCCGCCCATTTTGCCCGCGCCCAGAACCGCCACCCGTTTGCCTGAGAGTTCAGCGCTCATGCGCAAGATCTCCTTAATAATTGCAACCTTTTGTTTCCGACCGTGAGATATGGATTATCACACACCCGCACGCACGCTTTACTCCGCGTCCAGTCTCCGCCGCAGCGCGCGAATCTGCTTGAGGTGATGACATCCATGGACCCAGTGGAACTTCCGCCATTGCCGCCCGGTCAAAGGGCCGAGGATGGGATGATTCATGAGATTGGTGCGCTGGCCATAGCGCGCTTCGCACTGGCCGAGGAGTTCGTCCATGGTTGCCATTCTTGTGCCAATCTCGGCCAGAACCTTCTCCGGCGGCAGTCCCTTGGGCCGGCTGCGCTCGGGCGCGGTCTGGCCGCCCGGCATGTAGCCGAGGCGTACCGTCACCATCACTTTGATCCGCTGCCGCAAGGTTGGAGAATCCGCCAGCGGCTTTCCCATCTCCAGGCAGCGCTCGCAGCCCTTCACCGTCCCGCTGTAGGTGAGGTAAAGATGTTCCAGCACCTGCGCCACGCTCCACTTCCCTTTCAGCGAGCGCGACATCTCCTCCGGGCTCATGCCTTCAATCGACGATGCCAGCGCTTCCTGCAACTGCCGCAAGCGAGAATTCATGGGCGCGATGTTCCTGGGCGTGGTTCCTGCGCGTGCTTCTGCCGCGCATCTAGTAGAATGTACGGTCGCACTCGGGATTGCAATCTTTCTGGATCTGGCAGGTGACTTATGAAAAAGCTGCTGCCGGCATTACTGGCCTTGATCACGCTGGCGGGATGTTCTTCCCAACCTTCACAGCCCGCCCCAAAGCCGCAACCCAAGCCTCCGGAAGCGCTGACCGGCCGGGCTGCATTTCAAAAACTCTACGTCACCGCTCACGGATGGGCGCGCGATGCGCAGCCTTACCGCCTGGACTCCCAGGTGGTGGGCGACTTCAAGGGCCATGACGGCAAAGCGGTGATCTGGAGCGCTTCCTTCGCTTCTCCTGTGGGCAGATCGGTCAAGCCTTATACCTGGTCGGGAATCGATTTGCCCGATGCGCCGGCGCGCGGCGTCGATCCGGGAGTGGAAGACACCTACGTTGCCACCAACGCCTCCACGCAGATATTCGACGTGAATTTTCTCAAGATCGACTCCGACAAAGCCTTCGAGGTCGCCCAGAAGCACGGCGGTGAGAAGCTATTGACAAAAAGCCCGAACACGCCGGTTTTCTACTCGCTCGACTGGAACCGTTCCACCAATGAGCTGACCTGGCACGTGATCTACGGCAACAACCGCGACGAAGCCATCCTCACGGTGGCGGTCAACGCTTCTTCCGGAGACTTCCTGCGCGTGGAGAAGTAGCGGGCGCAGTCACTGGGCAGTTCTCTTTTCGTTTTCGTATTTACTTGAAGGTATGAAGCAAACGCGGTTGATGGTTCGCCGCCCGCAGTGACGCTGTTTCATCCAAACAGGAAGGACATCGAAAGCCCTACATGAAGCTGATTCGCTTTGGAGACTCGGGAAAGGAAAAACCAGGAATCCAGCTGCCGGATGGAACCCGCCATGATGTTTCCGGCTTCGGCGCGGATTACAACGAAGAGTTTTTTACTAATGGCGGCTTGCAGAAGCTGCGTGACTGGGTTGCGCGCAACCAGGGCCCGCGTGTGGATGCTTCCGTTCGCCTGGGACCACCGATTGCCCGGCCCAGCAAAATCATCTGCATCGGCCTGAACTATCGCGACCACGCGGCCGAAAGCAAGATGGAGATTCCGCGCGAGCCGGTCATCTTCTTCAAAGCCACAACCTCCATCGTGGGACCGAATGACAATCTGATGATCCCGCGCAGGGGCACGAAAGTTGATTGGGAAGTGGAACTGGCGATCGTGATCGGCAAGCGCGCAGCATACGTGCCAGTGGAGCGCGCCCTGGATTACGTTGCCGGCTACTGCCTGCACAACGACTACTCGGAACGCACCTTCCAGTTGGAACGCGGCGGCCAATGGGTCAAAGGGAAGAGCGCCGATACCTTCGCTCCCATCGGGCCGTTTCTGGCCACGGTGGACGAGATTCCAGATCCCAACAAACTGGCAATGTGGCTGAAGGTGAACGGCGAATTCCGCCAGAAAAGTTCGACGGCCCAGATGATCTTCCATGTGCCGTATCTCATCAGCCACCTCACTGAGTTCATGACGCTGCTTCCCGGCGATGTAATCAGTACGGGAACTCCCGCCGGCGTGGCCCTGGGTATGCCAACGCCGCGTTATCTGAAACCCGGCGATGTGGTCGAATTGGGCGTGGAGGGGCTGGGAGAGTCCCGCCAGAAGGTCGTGGAGTGGCGGGCGGAGTAACAGGCGCAGCCGCGCCAGCGGAGAACGGTTCTGAATAGCGCTTCGGGTTCATTTCGTTTGGACGGCAAAGTCGCGGCCATCACGGGTGGTGGCAGCGGCATCGGACGGGCCATCGCGGAGAAGTTCGCTTCCAGCGGCGCGGAAGTCCGCATCCTCGATCTCGACCACAACGCCGCGCAGGCGGTGGCCGGCCAGATTCATGCCGCGGGAGGCAAGGCAAGTGCTTATCGTTGCGATGTTTCCGATCAGCCGCATGTAAAGGAAGTATTCGACAGGTTACTGCACGAAGGGCCGCTGCATATTTTGGTCAACAACGCGGGAATCTCGCATATCGGCAATCTCGAAAGCACCGTCGAGCCGGACCTCGACAAAATCTACCGGGTCAACATCAAGGGCATTTACAACTGCATGTATGCCTCCATTCCGTACTTGAAAGCTAAAGGCGGGGTGATTTTGAATATGGCCTCGATCGCCGGCAGCGCGGGCATCGCCGACCGTTTTGCATATTCGATGAGCAAAGGCGCAGTGATCGCCATGACCTACTCGGTGGCCAAAGATTACCTGGCACACAAAATCCGCTGCAATTGCATCTCGCCGGCCCGCGTACATACGCCGTTCGTGGACGACTACCTGCGGCGAAATTATCCCGGAAAAGAGCAGGAGATGTTCGAAAAGCTGGCCAAGTCGGCGCCTGTGGGCAGGATGGCGGAGCCTTCAGAAGTAGCGTCGCTGGCGCTGTTCCTGTGTTCCGACGAGGCCAGCTTCATTACCGGCGTGGA
>DATJXG010000011.1:0-5351 GCA_035500455.1 Terriglobales bacterium
AGTCGATGCCTGGCAAGAATCGATAGCAAAAGTGCTGCGCGAGGAAATGAAGTCGCTCGGTCGCCATCACTTGCTGTCCGGCCAGAATGCCTTCAGCTACAAGCCGGAGTTCTCGCAGGCGTTTGGCGCCAGTTATTCGGGAAAGATGCTGGACGTGGTGAATGTCCATCCCCTTCCGCATCTGCTCTTGAAGGGCCGCGAATATGAGCTGGGCAACTTCATGTCGAAGGAACTGCGTCTTGCTGAGTTCCGCGATTTCTTTCTGGCTGCCAGCAAAGAGCCCAAGCCCACCGTTTCCGACGAAGACAACGCCGCCAGCATGTATTTGGACGACGCCGGCTGGACAATCGACCGCAAGCGCGCCTGGATGGCGGTCATGTGCGGCGCCCACTATGACTTTATCGATTTCTCAATTCAGGCGCATCTGGAGGCGGGAACCGCCGAATCGCAGCGCAAGATTCGTGACTGGATCAAGCACCTGTCGGAGTTCATTTCCAGCTTCGATTTCATTCGGGCGAACCCGGAACAGGACTGGATTGGCGGCATGCCGGAACACGTCGTCGCCGCCGGACTCGCAATCCCCGGCCAAGACTACGTGGCCTATGTCGCGGACGGCCGGGAGATCACCGATCCAGGTGCAGGCCAGCCCATTGCCGGCGAATTATCGCTGCGCTTGCCGCAGGGTGACTATTCGCTGCGCTTCTACTCGCCAGTCTCGGGCCAGAGCTTCGACTCGCGGAAAATCAGTGGAGGAGACATCAAAGTCTCTTTGCCTGCCTTCGAGCACGATCTCGCGCTCCGCATTTCGCTTGCGAAGTAACAACGAATGCCGCAGGGCAACTCTCCGGAATGTCTGCCTTCACGACCCAGCGCTTGCCCGCTCTTTCCTCACCGATCTTCGGCTACTGGCTCGCAGCGACGATCAGCGTGAAGCTCGCTGACGCGGTTTGACCGGCCGAGTTCACGGTCACCGTCGGCATGTAGGTGCCCGGCGTGGCCGAAGCGTTCGCGGTAAAGCCCAGCGAACCGGAGGGGTTCGTGTCCGACGCGGAATATCTTTCTTGAACCCCGCCCGGCAGGCCTTTGATCATCACCAGCGCGGTCTCGCTGGTGGAGGTGATATTGATGGGTATGATTGCTTCCGGTCCGCCCGGCGTAACCGTGACTGTGGAAACGGGAAACGACACGGTAATGGGCGTCTGCCCGCCGACCGAACCCCCGCCGCCGCACCCGCATCCGGCTAGCAGCGAGCACGCCAGCAGGAACTCGAAAGCAAGCCGCCGCATCAGTGCGAAGTTGGAGTGCATGAGGGAAAGCGGCCCCGGCTTGCCGCATCTGGCCCCGACGGCGCCGCGGAGCACTGCACTCAGGCCAGAACCCCGCCCGGGTGCCGCACGAACACCTCGGGATCATAAATCGAAGCCACAATCTTCGCTTGCTTGCGAATGCGCGCCCAGGTGGCATCGGCTTCCATCATGCTCTCCATCACCCCGAGGTAGCGTCCCTGCTCGATATTGCCGTACTTGAAAAACGAGTCGCTGATGATGATCTTTCCCTTGGCGGTTTCAATCGCCACCGCAATCGACGAACGATGGTGTACGCCCGCCCAGAAAGTGCTCACGCCGGGAAGGATCTCTTCCTCTTCAGCCAGCAGATGCACCTTTTCCCATCCCTCATTCTGCAGATAATTGTTGACCTCGGGCGGAATGCGAAGGTGCCGGGGAACGTGCAGGTGATAGTAAGGAGCCTGAAAGTCTTCGATCCAGCCTTTACGGGAAATACAGATAGCGGCCTTCGTGAAGAGATGAATGTTGGAAGTGGCGTACGCCTGCAGCGGCGTGACGATCACTTTCGTGACATCCTCCGGCCTGAGACCTTCCGAGCGCAGAATATTCTCGGGCAGTTGAGCGTCGGTGCGAACGATCTGCGCTTCGGGATAGCCGAAGAAATCGAGCCAGGCCTTGTTGATCACGGTGAGGTCGCGCGGCGGGCCAGTGTTAATCAGGATATTTTCTCCTCCTCCGCGCACCAGATAGATGAGGGCGTTCATCTCCTCGCGGGTGCCCCACCGTTCCATCCAATACACCTCGGGGCCGGGCACCCAGAATGTGCCAGCGTTAAACGCCTTTACGGAATAGTTCATGAGTGTTTCCGAAACCAGGTTTTGTCCGAACCTAGGCTTGTCCGAATCCAGGTGTGTCCGAAACTAGGATTCGTCCAAACCACAGCTTTCCAGCACCGACTTGCGGAACCCGCCGATCGCACTCTGAAAAACACCGATGTCACTCCCCAGGCTGATCACGCGAAAACCTTTGCGAATCCAATATGCCGCGGCTTCCGGGCTGGCCGGCAGGAAACCAGGAGCGATCCCGCGGCGGCGGCAGCCTTCAACCAAAGCGTCCATCGCCGCCAAAAATCGAGGGTGTTCGAATTGCGCCGGGATGCCCAGCGACACCGTGAGATCGTAGTGCCCCATCCAGGCTACGTCGATGCCCGGCACCGACAATATCTCGTCCAGATTATCGAACGCCTTCGCCGTTTCCAGCAGGAGAATCACGACGATTTCTTCGTTTGCCTCCGCGAAGAATTCGGGGCCGCCGGCACGATAAAGGTCGTGCGCAACCCCAAGCGCCACGCCGCGACGTCCGGTTGGCGCATATTTCAACTCGGCGACAATTTCTTCCGCCTGCTGTTTCGTCTCCACACGCGGCACCATCACGCCTCGCGCTCCAATGTCCAAAACTCGGGAGAGCGGACGAAAGTTGAAATCGGGCACCCGCGCCAGGGGCACGATATTACTTCCACGGCAGGATGCCACCATCTCCGCCAGCGTGGGAATATCGCACCTGCCGTGCTCCATGTCGTAGAGCACGAAGTCCAGTCCTGACGCGGCCAGCATGGGGCCAATGCCCGGCGTGAACAACTCGAGCACGATTTGCCCCAGAATCAAGTCGCCTTCGCGGATCCGCTGGCGTAGTGGTTTCATGCGCTCTTGGCACCGAATGCCGCGCGGTTCGATTCCAGCTTCTTGAGAAAGCCCGGCCTCTCCAGCACGTCTTTGTTGACTACGTGTTGCGGAACTTCTCCTCGCATCACCGCAAGCGCGCCTTCGCAGTCGGTGCGGCCCATATCGCGGAACAGTTCATGGGTCCAGGCGATCGAATGAGAACTGAGAATCACATTGTCGAGTTTCACCAGTGGTGAATCATCGGGCAGCGGCTCATTCTCGAAAACATCCAGGCCTGCGCCGCGAATCTGGCCCTGCTGCAGCGCGCGGATCAGAGCCTGCTGCTCAATGATGGGGCCTCGCGCCGTATTGATGATCACCGCGTTCGGCTTCATCAGGCGGAATTGGCCTTCCCCCATGAGGCCTCGCGTTTCCGCCGTGAGGGCGCAGTTCACCAGGACGTAGTCGGAGAGGCGCAGCAAACCATCCAGGGCCATGAGTTCCACGCCAAGCGCCCGGGCGCGTTCCTCCGTCACATAGGGATCGAACGCCAGAAACCGTGCCGGGCCGAAGGGGCGCAGGAGGCGGATCGCCTCGCTCGCGATGTTGCCCAGCCCGATCGTGCCCACCACGCGATCTCTGGGTTCGGCGCCCAGCCGCCGTGTGCTCTCAACCCATTGTCCGCTGCGCACCATGCGATCCTTCAGAACCAGGTTGTGCGACAGCGCAAGCACGAACAGCACGATGGCCTCAGCCACCGGACGCACAACGGCCTGCGGCGTGATAAAGACTGCAATGTTCTTCTCAGTGCAAGCCGCCAGGTCGACGTTGTCATAACCAACGCCGCAGCGCCCAATGGCGCACAGCCGCTCCACTCCTTCCAGCGAGCCTGCGGTGACTCGCGGCTTGAGCGAAATCACAACATCGTAGCCTCGAAGCTGCTCTGCCGGATATTCGGACCGATATTCCTTTAGGAATTCGTACGACAGACGGGGAACGTCCTGCAACCGGGAGAGTCCGATATCCGGAAAAATCAGCGATCCGCTTTCGCTTAGAAAATCCGCAGAAAAGCCTACCGTGAACTGGTTGTCAACGTTTTTCACTCGCTCTGTTCCCGTGCCTCGCAGAGTTCACTGACGAATTCGCGAAGGGAGGCTCCGCTGGTTCTGGCGCAAGCCTGTGCTCGATTCCAAAATAACGGCCCCCGCGATGATATCGTATGGGGGCCGCTGCTGGGTCATTTCCTGTCAACTCAAGGGGGTTGGAGATGAGGAGTGGACAAGACAATGCTGTCACGCGCAGATCGTTCATGGAAAAGGCCGGAATCGCCGGCCTGAGTGCCGCGACTCTCGTCGCGCCTTCGGCAACCGCAGCCGACGCCAAGAGCCGCCTGGCCTCCGCAACCTACTACGCAACTCAGCGCCAGGTCCAGGAGTGGAGCTTTGCTTCCGGCAAGGCATACACCGATCCCTTCAACCAGGTTGAGTTCGACGTTGTTTTCGCGGATCCGCAGGGAAAAGAAATGCGCGTGCCGGGCTTCTGGGCGGGCGAACTAACCTGGAAGGTGCGTTTCGCCGCGCCCACCACCGGCAAATATTTATTTCGCACGATTGCCAGCGACGCCGCCAATAGCGATCTTCACGATCGCCGGGGCGAGATCAATGTTTCTGAATACGCCGGCGACAACGCTCTCCTAAAGCATGGTCCCGTTCGCGTCGCCGCCGACCATCTTCACTTTGAGCACGCCGACGGAACCCCGTTTTTCTGGCTCGGCGACACCTGGTGGATGGGCCTTTGCCACCGCCTTCGCTGGCCGCAGGATTTCCAGGAACTGGCCGCCGATCGCGTGCGCAAGGGCTTCACCGTCGTTCAGATCATCGCCGGCCTCTATCCCGACATGCCGGCGTTCGATCCCCGCGGGGCCAACGAAGCCGGTTACCCGTGGGAGCCGGACTATGCGCGTATCAATCCCAAATATTTCGACATGGCGGACTTGCGAATTCACGAACTGATTCAGCGCGGATTGACCCCGTGCATCGTCGGCTGCTGGGGATATTTTCTTGGCTTCATGGGCCTGGAAAAACTGAAGCAGCACTGGCGGAACATCGTCGCTCGCTGGGGCGCGTACCCCGTGATCTGGTGCCTGGCCGGCGAAGGCACCATGCCTTACTACCTTTCAAAGAACAAGGAAGCGGACTCGGCCGCGCAAAAGAAGGCCTGGACCGAGATCGCGCGCTATGTGCGGCAGATCGATCCGCAGCAGCACTGCATCACGATTCATCCCTCGGCCACGGCGCGCGACAGTGTGGAAGATCCCGCCGTGCTCGACTTCGACATGCTGCAAACCGGACACTCCGACCGCCAGAGCTATCCCAGCACCATCGACAAAGTGACGGGCGAGCTT
>DATJXG010000012.1:0-11645 GCA_035500455.1 Terriglobales bacterium
CATCAGTTTTGATCGACCAGCGCAAGCGGGGACGGCCCCGCTGCTTATCGCGCCCGCTTTGCGATCTCCTTCGCGTCCTTGTCGATCTCTGCGGGCTACCCGCAACTGCTAACAATTCCGGACCACACCCGCAAAATGAAGGAGGCGGCCGCCTGGCGAAAAATCAAGCCAGACAGCCGCCCGGGCGAACCTGACTATTTGGTGGCAGGGAATTCTCCCGGCGCGTACATCTGGCGGACTTCGGTCTCGCCCTCCCAGCCGGGCCAGTGCTTCTTGTGGAGTTCCATGAATTCCACCGCTCCTTTGATCGCCTCTTCCTTCGACTTCATCTCAAACTGGGCGTAGCCGCCGATCACTTCCTTGGCCTCAGTGAAAGGTCCATCAATCACGCTGACCTTGCCCCCGGAGAGCCGCACGCGGGCGCCCTGCGCAGTTGGAGTGAGACCTCCATTGCCCAGCATCGTGCCCGCCTTCATCGCCTCTTCACCGAGTTTCTGAATTGCATCCATCAGCTCCTTGGGTGGAGGCCCTTGTTTCTCGGCATGTTTGACAATCATCATGTATCGCATTGTGCTATCTCCTTTTCTTAGGTTTTGCGTTGTCAGCCGAGTTCCCGGAAGATCACCACCCGCCGGATCTGGGCTTCTATCTGTGCGTCGCACCAGCTTTAGCCGGATCGACACGGTGAACATTTTTTTTACGCACGCCGCGGCTGCCGCTTCTTCGCCGCTACCTGCGTGCGCAACCGTTCCTCCTGCTTCCTGACTTCGGGCGTAAGCGCCGGCCCGAAATCTTCCGCCTCGAACACCTGCCGGATCTCAATTTCAGATTCCCCCGGATGCGGGTTGGGGCAGCGTTTCACCCACTCCACCGCTTCTTCCATGGACCGCACCTGCCACAGCCAGTAACCGGCAATCAGTTCCTTGGTCTCGGTAAAAGGCCCATCGATCACCGTCCGCTTCGTTCCCGAAAACCGCACCCGCCTGCCCTTTGCGCTGGCCTGCAGTCCGTCGGCGGCCAGCAGCACTCCTGCCTTTATCAGCTCTTCATTGAACTTCCCCATTTCCGCCAGCAACTCCGGCGAAGGCATCACCCCTGCCTCCGACTCCTTGCTCGCCTTCACCATCACCATGCATCGCATTGCAGGTCTCCTGTCACGTTTAAGATGAGTCAACTTAAGATGAGCCAAACCTCTACTCTAACGTCGAACCGCGGCCTTCCGGATCGACACGTCCCGAATCTTTTTTCTCTGCGTCCGCGGCTGCGAACGCCTCCCGCGACAACGCCGTCCCGGCCATTACCAGAATCAGCGGCCACGATGACGCCAGCATCAGGGGAAACACCGCCCGAAGAAACCGCTCATAGTTGGCGCCACATGCCCGCGATACTTGCGAAGTTGCCAGAACCACGGTAGGAGCGACCCCCAGCCCCTGCCCCGAGATCGCGCCAAAGAAGTGTTTCGCCTGCGCCGCGGCCTGATCCAGGCGCCCCCAGAAGATGACCATTCCCAGCCCGATCAGCACGACCCCCGCCACAGTCCGGGCGCATCCCAGGTTGATACCTACACAGCCAAGCCGGCTCACTGCGCCGCGTCTCAAGAATCCCTGCCGCATTGCCGTCCCTCCCAGTTCCGAGGGCATCTCTCATGCCTTCATCTACTTGTCGAACCGGGGCATACGAAATCGACAGGAATGCGGACCGATCTTGAAATAAACAACCCAGACGGAAATCACCCTCCACGCGCAAAGCCCAAGCAAGCCCAACAAACTGAAATCCTCGGCGTTCTCAGTGGTCGTTCTACGCGCCCTCGGCGTTTTTGGGATTTGTGTTTTTGTCTCCGGCAAATAGCCTCAAAACGCCGAGTTCGCAAAGAAACTCCGCCGAGTTCACAAAGAGTGAAGGCTCGACCTTACGCTTCAGGTTTTGACTACTCCAACTTCTGTGGACGACGACATCCCACAGCGCTACAATGGCGCCGTCCAACCGACTGCCCAGCACACCAGGGAAATGTGTGATCCGGGCCGAACCCATCTGCTGGGCCGCCACAATCTCAGATCGAGGTGTCCGATGAGAAGAGTCCTTTCCGGAATACTCCTGCTGCTCGCTTCAGGGATGGTTTTTGCTCAAACTCCCTTCGATGGAACCTGGATGGTCAAACTCGATAGCGCCAAGTTCCCCACCAAGCCCGACAAATATGTGCTCAGCAACAACATGTACGAGTGCCTCACCTGCGTCCCTAAGATCTCGGTGAAAGCCGACGGGACAGATCAGAAGGTCACCGGGCATCCCTACTACGACACCATGGCGGTCCACATCGTGAACGCCAGCTCGGTCGAGATCGTTCAGAAGAAAGACGGAAAAGTCATGTTCACTGACACCGCCACGGTCGCGGATGACGGAAAGAAGCTGAACGAGAAGTTCACCGATTCCACCGGCACGCAGCCGGTGAACGGAGAGGTTACATCCGCGCGCGTCGCTCCCGGCCCCGCCGGCTCGCACGCTCTGTCGGGCTCGTGGCGCACCGAGAAAGTCGAGAGCATCTCCGACAACGGCCTGAAGGTGACCTATCAGGGCACCGAGAATGGTCTCAAGATGTCCGACCCCAACGGCAACAGCTACGATGCCAAGTTCGACGGCAAGTTCTATCCCATCGAGGGCGATCCCGGCCACACCATGGTTTCGCTGAAGCGGATCTCAGACGACACCGTCGAAGAAACCGACCAGCGCGACGGAAAGATCGTCGGCGTCAGCCGCATGACGGTATCGAAGGATGGCAAATCCATCTCCGTCGATTATTCCGACAAGCTGCACGGCACCCGCACCACATACAGGATGGAGAAGCAGTCTTAAGTCGCTGGCCGCGCCTTTCTACCTTCCGGCCAGGCGGGAAGGCGCGTTCTTGCTCCCCTTCCGGAGTGATTTTCGCCTGCAAGGTTATAATCGTCCCCACTCATGCCCATCACCTCCGGCGCTAAACTCGGCCCCTACGAGATCGTTGACCTGCTGGGCGCGGGAGGCATGGGCGAGGTCTATCGCGCCCGCGACTCTCGCCTCAAGCGCGAAGTAGCCATCAAAGTTTTGCCCCAGGCCCTTTCTCTCGACGGCGACCGCCTGCACCGCTTCGAGCAGGAAGCCCTGGCTACCGCCGCACTCAACCACCCCAACATTCTGGCCGTCTTCGATATCGGTGCCAGCAATGGCTCGCCGTACGCGGTTTCGGAGTTGCTCGAGGGCGAGACTCTGCGCGAGCGTCTGCGCAGCGGCCCGCTTTCTGTCCGCCGTACCTTGGATTACGCCCTGCAAATCGCCCATGGCCTGGCTGCGGCCCACGAAAAGGGCATTATCCATCGTGACCTCAAACCGGAGAACCTGTTCATCACCAAGGATGGCCGGGTAAAGATTCTGGATTTCGGCCTGGCCAAGCTCACGCAGCCCGAAAGCGGCGCGCACAGCACTTTACCGACTGCCACCCACGGCACCGAAGCCGGCATTGTTCTTGGCACGGCCGGTTACATGTCTCCCGAGCAGGTGCGCGGGTCAACGGTTGACGCCCGCTCCGACATCTTCGCCTTCGGGGCGATCCTCTACGAGATGCTTTCCGGCAAGCGCGCGTTTCACGGCGAGTCTCCCGCCGACACCATGAGCGCCATCCTCAAGGAAGACCCGCCCGACCTCAGCGAAACCAATCGCAACATCTCCCCTGCGCTGGAGCGCATCGTGCATCACTGCCTCGAAAAGAATCCCGAGGCCCGCTTCCATTCCGCCAGCGACATCGCCTTCGATCTCGAACATCTCTCCGGCGCTTCCGGTTCTACCAGCCGCCTCAAGTCGGTGGAGGCGGGCCCGCCCCGCCGCAAACTCCTGATCGCACTCGCCACGGCTGCGGTGCTGGCGCTGGCAATGCTTGCCATCGGCTGGGCAGTCGGCAAAGGCGGCGAGCACGCGTCTCAGGCTGAATATAAGCAGATCACCTTCCGCACCGGCTCCATCGGGCATGCGCGCTTCACTCCCGACGGCAGCATTGTTTACAGCGCCGCATGGGAAGGCGGCGACAGCCAGCTCTACATGGCCCGCACCGATGATCCTGGCGCCCGCGAACTGGGTCTGAAGGATGCGGAACTGCTTTCCATCTCCAAGAGCGGAGAGCTGGCGGTGCGCCTCAAGACCGTCTATTTCAGCGGTTACGCCAGAGCCGGAACGCTGGCGCGCGTTCCTCTGAGCGGCGGCACGCCGCGCGAAGTGCTGGACAACGTGCAGGACGCGGACTGGGCGGCGAACGGCGAAAAGATGGCGGTGGTGCGCTACGCCCGGCAGGACAACCACTGGCGCCTGGAGTATCCCATCGGCAAGGTTTTGTTCGACAGCATCAACTGGATCAGCAATCCCAAGATTTCGCCCGACGGCAAGTGGGTGGCTTTTGCCGACCATCAGAATGCTGGCGGCGACGACCAGGGGGCCATTGCAGTGATCCCCGCCGACGGCAGCGGCCAGGAAAAAATCCTCACCTCCGGCTGGACCTCGGAGGAAGGGGTGCTTTGGTCTCCGGCGGGCGATGAGATCTGGTTTGCGGCCAGCACCAGCGGCAGCGCCGCCAACCCGCGCGCTGTGACCCTTTCGGGCAAAGTGCGCAGTATCACCAACGTTCCCGGAGGACTGTGGCTCGAAGACCTGCGCAATGGAGTGGGGCTGGTGGTGTCCCACCAGGAACGGCTGGGGATCCGGGGCGTGGCGCCGGGGGCGAAAACGGAGCGCGAGCTGGGGTGGTTCGGATGGTCCATCCTGCGCGATATCAGTCTCGACGGCCGGAAAATTCTCTTCGAAGAAGAAGGCGATGGCGGCGGGCCTAATTACACCGTCTTCCTGCGCGACACCGATGGATCACCGCCGTCGCGCATCGGCGAAGGCATGGGCCTGGCCATTTCTCCCGACACAAACTGGGTCATCACCAAGCCCGCCAAGGGCGGTCCCCTGAGCGTGGTGCCGACGGGCGCGGGCGAGTCCCGCCAGCTTACCCACGATGCCATCAGCTACGGTGTGGTCCGCTGGCTGCCGGACGGCAAGCACCTGTTGGCCTCCGGCATTGAAGCCGGCCACGGCGCGCGAGACTACCTGATCGATCTGAGCAATGGCGACTCCAAGCCCGTCACTCCTGAGGGCATCTCCGGCGTGCATCTCTCGCCCGACGCGAAAAGTACCGCGGTTCTCGGCCCCGATGGCAAGTGGGGAGTCTGGGACCTGGAGGGCAGCAGCATCCGCCCCATCCCGGGCCTGGATTCGAGCTTTTACGTCACCGGCTGGACGCCGGACGGCAAATCGGTGCAGGTCGCCTCCGGCCGCGCCAACGAAAAAACCGCGAAGGTTTACAACGTAAATGTCGTTACCGGAAAGATGGATTTGTGGAAGGTCTTCGGGGCTGACGCAGTCGCGGGAATCTCCCGAGTCGGCGTGCCTCGCTTTTCAAGCGATGGATCGGCCTATGCCTTCGTGTACGCGGAAGTCCTATCGCAAGCCTACGTGGTCACGGGATTGAAGTAGGTTTTCTTGCGCCGTTTGCGATCTTTGCGGAAGAAAAATCGCCGCAAAGAGTGTGGAGCATTGGCGGGACATCGCGGTTGGAGCAAACTGACCCGGCACATCAAACCAGGAAGGCCGAATCTTTCGATCCGGCCTCCCCAGCGGTTCACTTACGATCCGGCAACCTGCAAATTATTGGTCACTGAGAACGCACCGGATACGCCCTTGGCGCGAATACCGGCGACATCTTTGTCAGCCTGATTGTCCACCTGGCCCACCAGCGTAATTTGCCCGTTGTCCACCAGAATGTGGATCGATTGCACGGCTTGCCAGGAGTACTTGGTCAACTGCGGCGCGCCGTAAATCGCGCGGAAGGCCTCGCGGCGAATGCGGTCGTCATTGGGAGAAAGCGGCAGCACCTTGATCTGGTTGTCCACCCGCTCCACACCTTCGATCCTCTTCACTACATTCTCAGCGTCCGATTTCAGCGTAGGCCGCGTGACTTCACCCATCAGCGTGACCACGCCCGAAGGATCGACCTTGTATGAGAGAAAATCGAACACTCCGTAGTAGGGCAGCAACAGCAACTGGTGCCGCACTTCTGTTGTGACCCGCTCTAGCGCGCGAGAGCTGAGCTGGTCGCGATTCATGTTCTGTGCGGCGGCGGTAGTCGCCATGACTGCAGCAAGCAGGGCCAACAACATTGTCTTCTTCATAAAATTCTCTCCTTGTCTGAGAATTCCGCTGTCTAGCGTATTGGGGCCCGGCGGGATCGCCCGTGCATAAAATCTTCCCCCTAGTAGATGTCAATCGTCAATTCACTGTTGCAAGGAAAAAGCGGATTTCGCTGTGACCGAGGGGAAAACCGGGAGATTGCGTTCCAGGATCGGACGAATGAGATTAGCGGAAGCCGGCCTTTCGCCCTTCGAACTACACAGAGGAGAAGCACCCTCCCGAAGATTCAAGATGACGACTCTCCCCGCCCTTGGCGGATTTCTCTGCGCCCTCAGTGCTTTAAGATTTGGGGGTTCAACCTTCGATAATGCCGCGGGCTAAGCGCGCGACGAGAGCATGGTGAGAATATCGCGCAGGCCCTGCCGGATGTATTTCAAATTCGTGGCGGAGGCAACGGGAAAGGGCAGCGGCGCCTGTTTCTTGTCGCCACGGTGTTCATCCCGCAACTGCTGGCGTGCGCCGGCGATGGTAAAGCCCTCTTCGTAAAGCAGTTGCTTGATCCGCAGCACGCTCTCTACATCCTTCCGCCGGTACATGCGTTGGCCGGTGCTGCTCTTGATGGGGCGCAGTTGAGGAAACTCGGTTTCCCAGAAACGCAGCACGTAGGCCGGCAGGCGGCAAAGAGTGGCCACCTCGCCGATGCGGAAATAAAGCCGCTCTGGAATCAGCACATCGGCGGTTCTGGCGGACGACTTGGCTGTGGCTTTGTTCCGCGGGCTCATGCGTGGCTCAGGCTGTCGGGATCGCTTTCTCCCAAGGCGTTTCTAGCACGAGCGGGGCTTCGGCACAACCAGGAATTTTGCCGTAGCGCCGGCGTCCCGCGGGCCAGGGGGCGCGATCCACCGGCCTTTCAAGCCAAAAAGAAACCCTGCTGCCGCCCTTCCGCCTTCGACTTTTCCCCGCGATCCTTGTATAAAGTCAGGAACGGAACCGTGCCTGACGCCCAGCCCAATGCGCGCCGCTGGACCGTGATTGCCTCCGGCCTGTTATGCATCGCGCTCGCCCTGGTAGTGATTTTTACCAGCCGCAGCGCCTTCTTCAATCCCATCACGGTCGTGGTCGTGGCCGCCATCGGCTCAGTTGCCCTGCTCCTGCAGTTGCGCCTGCGCGATCATCACCGCGGCCTGCACTCTCCCATCTGGCTGAATGCGCTGGGGATTCTCTTCGCTCTGGCCGCCCTGCTGGCCGACCGGATGGCCGCCGGCCCCCGTTTCGCTCAAGCCATGGCCTTCGCCGCCGTGGGCAGCTTCGGCGTCAGCGGCGCGATCATCCTCCACGCTTTCCGCAAAGACCGGATGACCTCGAAGTGAGCAGTTAGCCGGAATCATGGGTCCCGGCAACATCTCTGTCTCCAGTCATGACCTGTCCCGTCGTGCCGCTCTCCGTGTTCTCGGCGGCGGTTCTTTGCGCTCTCGGCGTCTTAAGATTTTGCTTGTTTACTTCAGGCATCACAACTTGGCGGTCATTTGCGCAGAGAAAGCGGGAGGAGCCCTACTTCGCCTGAAACTCCACCGTTAAGGTAGTCTCGATCTCAACCGGATTTCCTCTCACCCGGTACGGCTGAAAGCGCCACAGCTTGACCGCATTCATGGCGGCGCGGCTCAAGGCATCCGGAGTGCCCACGGGATGCTGATCGATCACCGTCCCGTCCCGTCCAATCACTACGTTCAGTAACACCGCTCCCGCTGTGCCGCGCCGCATGCCCTCGGGAAGCGCCGGGTCTTCCTTGTACACCAGCAAAGGTTCCATCACCCCGGGCGGCAACGCGATGCGGTGTGTGGAAGCGCCTGCCGACGCCTGCGCGGCTTGCGCTCTCAGGTCTCCCCAGCCTGCCTGCCAACGCCACCAGAACAGCGCCAGGGCCAAAAGGGCAACCAAGCCCGCGGCGCTCAGGAAACGCCTGGAGAGCAGGAAGCCGCGTAGCGTGAACTTTTCCTGGAGATCTAACACGCTGTCTTTGCCGACCTTGAGCGCCGACGAAGAACTGCCGGCCGGTTCCCGTGAATCGCCGCCCAGATGGCGATGCGTCCAGCGCCGGATAATCGCCCGCTGCTCCACCGACAACGTCTGAAACGCCAGCCCGCAGCGCAACGGCGTGCGGTGCCTCACCACCGCCTTGGCATGCAGGCCCAACCCCATCTCCGGCAGTAGAAACTCCACCGCCACCGGATCGCCGGGGGTGAGTTCTCCTCCCAGGACAGCCGCAATTCCGCCCTCTCCCAGGTCAAGTGACCGGCCGGGAATGGCATTGGGAACGCCCGAGCGCACGACTGTCACTCGCACCGGCACCGCCAACGGGCAGCGAGGAATGCGCCGCCGGGCACTCGCCTCGGAGGGCGTACCCATCGGCATCCTCATGATTCACCTTGGCTAAGCATTTTGGGGGCGAGGGTTCGCAGCCTGCGTTGGAGCAAGCCAGATCGAGCGACCCTGGGCGGCAAAAAGTATAGCACCGCGCCCCAAACTGGCGAACAGCTTTCCAGAGCCGGATACAACCTGCGCATGACCTGTGTAAGCCTATGTTACTGAATAACTTGTGAAGAGAACACCTGTCCGGAGGAAGAATCAAAAAACGCCATCAGGAGAACCTCAATACCGAGGGGAAAGCCTCAGAATACAAAACTGCTAAACCGCACTGCCAGAAGGGATTGCGGGCGCCGGCCAGAGGCGCTTGACGGCCGATTACGGCCAGCGCTTTGCAGTATCTTCCCAACCCGCCGCGCGGGCGGGTTGCGCCGCCTGATTGTTGGCCGGTTGCGGGATGCGAATCGGCTGCTGCGAGGGTGAAGCCGTGCTTGCCAGCGTCGGCTTGTTGCCTTCGATCAGATTGTCCTTTTCGTCAGAAAGAAGCGGGGCCGCCACACGCAGCGCCTCCACTTCCTTTTCCAGCCGGGAAAGTTCCAGCTCTTTCTGTCTCAGCACTTCGTACACGTTTCTCATGAACTCGCACCTATCGGACGGGCTCTAAATACAATTGATTGAGATACTAGGGTGATGTTTAAACCGACACTTTAGCAGGTGACAAAATTTTGTCAAGAAATTAGCGGATGGTTACGCCCCTTTGATTTCGGCCCCATCTCACAATGGAACATCCCAAGCCCCATCTATCACTTCCCCGTATTTAGCCCTCCCACACTTTCCCCCCGGACTCGCCAAGGTATCCATCCCGCCAGCCCATGGATTCGTACCCCTCCCCCTTGATTCCCGCCGCTATCCCTGCGAAAAACATCCCTTGACACCCTGTTGCCTGCCTAACGTTTACCTCCCGCTGTCGTCCAATGAATATTACGAGATCCCGGCCACTTGGGGATGCGCCAGGCCTTGCAACTCCAACTGCGTCTCACGGCTCGACTGCGGCGTTCGTTTTTTGGGGAACCAGTGGAAGGCCCAAAACGTATCACGGCGAAGAGGAAGAAACCGACTGTTCGGCCCATGCAACCTGACAGTGCCTGTTCGCTGGCGATGGGGCAGTTGACCCCCGGAGGATGAGGTCATGGATAGCAGTGGCGGTGTCATCAACGAGAACAGCAACTTTTTGCGCTCGGGCGATCCCCATGTGCAGCAGGTAGTAAGAGCGGCGCACGAGGAACTACAGCAGTTGTTGCGCCAGCGGGCCGAGATCATGAAGCGCATCGGCACCGTCAAGCAGACCATCGCCGGCCTGGCGAACCTCTTCGGCGACAGCGTGCTCAACGAAGAACTCATGGAGTTGATGGACCGCAAGTCCGCCGGCCGCCAGCCCGGTTTCACCAAGGCCTGCCGCATGGTGCTCATGGAGGCCAACCAGCCCCTCGGCGCCCGCGAGGTCTGCGACCGCATCCGCCGCCGCATCCCCGCCATCCTGGTTCGCCACAAAGATCCCCTCGCCTCGGTCACCACAGTACTGAATCGCCTGGTAGACTACGGCGAAGCCCGCGCGGTAATCCCGCAAAGCGGACGCCGCGCCTGGGAGTGGGTCGCGGACGCAGGTGCCGCTGCCTTTACAACCGAAGAGAGCGTTCCCTCATAAATGTAGGCGCATAAATGTAGGCGCGCGCATCCCCGCGCGTGTGGCAGCTCACCGCAACCTTAAACCCAACCCTGCGACGGGTGGCCCATTTCTCGCGCGCATTTTGCGCGAGAAGTGGGGATCAATTTCATCTTGACAGACAAGTTCTGACTTGCCCATAGTGCCTGTCCGTGGACGCGCGGCAGAGGCGCCACTCGTCCGCTGAATCAGCGCTACGATCGGGACGGGTGCCCGACTTGAGCATGCCTGCCTCCGCAGCGGAGGAAGGACGCCATTCGTCGCTGAAGCTGACTTTCCCTTTCCGCAGACATTCTTCAGAAACCGTGAAATTGGCGGCCTTTGCGCAAAAAATTCCTACCGTGAGAACTGTAGTCCTCGGGCGGCAAGCGGCCTAGCAGCGCCTACAGGGTTATATCCCATAGCTATTGCAACTCTCTGCCTGCATGGCATTTGCACGCCAAGACGAAATTTGTGCGGCGGACGCGCGGTTTTCGGCACGGCGATTGCATCTTACGTCGCGGTTGTAGATTTGCCGGGCCCCTGCAGTAGCGCCAATCGTCAGAAACTCGTGCAAGGGAGAGAACCTTATGAAATTACTTGGGACCGCAGGCGCAGCGGCATTGTCGCTCATGCTGGCCTTTGCTACGCTTGGCTACGCTCAGGACCAGAAACCTGAAGATCAGAAGCCGGAGTCGAAACCGGCCGAGCAGGCGAAACCGGCGCCGGCCAACAAGAAGTCGAAGGCAGAAAATCCGGAGCGCAATGACCGCGCCCAGCAGGAACAGCAAAAGGCCGAGCAGAAGCAGGACTCGGACCGTGCCAAGCAGGCGGAGCAGCAGCAAAAACAGGCAGCCGACCAGGAGAAGCAGGCAGCCGATCAGCAAAAGCACGAACACAGGAGCGCCAAGGATCAACAGAAGGCGCAGCAGGACCAGCAGAAACAGGCCGAGCAGAGCCGCAAGCAGCAGGAAAAATTACAGAAGCAGCAGGCCGATCAGGAGAAGCAGGCCAGACAGAACGGACGGCCTGCGCAGAACGCTCCTGCACCTCAGGCCGAGGCGGCCAACCGCGGCGGCAGGGAACACATTCCTGACGACAAGTTCCGCGCCCACTTCGGTCGCGAACACCATTTCCATGTGAACCGCCCGGTAGTGGTGGAAGGCGAGCCGCGCTTTCAATATTCGGGGTTCTGGTTCGTGATGCTTGACCCGTGGCCGGCGGCTTGGTCTTACGACGACGACGTTTACATCGATTACATCGACGGCATGTACTACCTGTGCGATCCGGTGCATCCGGGGATCCAGATCGCAATCAACGTGGTGGGTTGACCGTCAACAAGCGTGGCGTCAGACGCCCTCGATGTTCCTCTGTGTTCCTCCTGATTCAT
>DATJXG010000013.1:0-8179 GCA_035500455.1 Terriglobales bacterium
GCCTGCCATTCGTCCAGCAGCAGCATGGTCTGGCGGAACTCTTCCAGCATGCCCGCGCACTCGGCGCACGCATGCAGGTGTTCCGCAATTTCCGGAGAGGCCGTAGTCGTGCCGGCGGCCAGTTCCGGCAACAGCTCGTGAATCTCATTGCACTTCATGACAACATCTCCCGCAAGGAATCTCTCACAAAAACTCTTTCAACTGCCCGCGCAACGCCTCATAGGCGCGAAACAGCAGCGACTTGGTGGCGGACTCGCTCAACTTCAAGACTTCGGCAATCTGCTTATAATCCATCTGCTGGTACTTATGCATCACCACTGCCATTCTCTGCCGCTCCGGCAGCGCCTGCACCCGCTGGCGAATGGCTGCCAGCCGCTCCCGCCGCAGAATGGTCTCTTCCGCGCTCAGCGAACCATCGGCCACGTCCATGGTCATGCCGGTTTCGCCGTCCGGCTCGTCCAGGCTCACCTGAGCTTCGGGCCGCTCGTGGCGGGTGTCGCGGGCATGGTTCACTGCCAGGTTCGTGGCGATGCGGTATAGCCAGGTGGTGAACTTGGCGCTGGCTTCATAATTCTCCCGCGAGCGGTACACCCGCAGAAAAACTTCCTGGGCCAGATCTTCCGCCGCGGCCGCATTATGCGCCAGACGGTAAAGGAAACTCACCATCGGGCGGCGGTACTTCTGCACCAGGTATTCGAAGGCGGCATCGTCGCCCGCCTTCACCCGCAGCATCACGTCGGCATCCGGATCGGTCCCGGCCTGCCCCCTTGCTGCGACTGCCGCGCCCGCCATGGCGAGCGTTCCCGCGTCCATGGCTACACTACTCACACTGGGTTTAACCCCTTCCGGGCCAGAAAGTTGCGCCTCGCCGGCTCGCGATTGTTGACCCTGGGGCAGGGATTCAGAATCTTCTCCTGAGGGAAGATCGGCTCTATCTGGTTGATTCGAGGTTGGATATTCCATGTCCGGGTTAGCTGCCCCGGCTGGGGTGGCCGCTCCCGGGGCCCTTTCCACAGGGACACGTCCTCCTTCCCCGGAATCAGGAGAGGGCGTTCGGGCAGGCCTGGAATCGTGCGGCATCCGGATGGCTCAAAAGGCCGAAAGCGCGCGAATCCAGCGGCACGCCCTCCGGTCCCCAATGGGTAGGCTACCATGCCTCGATATCCCATAACATGGTTCAGTTCCCGTAGTATGCGACGCTGCATGCCGTAGCGCGCTCCGCGCCGACGGCGCTCCGTAGCTGTCCCAAGGTTTCCGCGTCAGTTCGTTTCAGAACGCAACGGGAAGAAGCTTAGACCCCTCTAATCTTCAGGTTCAGGAAATGAGGACACCATGCGCTTGAAGCAAAAGATTGCGATCGTAACCGGATCAGCCACAGGAATCGGCCAGGCGATCGCTACAGCCTTTGCTGCTGAGGGGGCTTCCGTGGTGGTGGATTACGTTGGCCAAGGCAGCGCTGCGGACGAAACGCTGAAAAAGATCGGCGACCTGGGCGGGCAGGCTATTGCGGTGGACGCCGACGTTTCCGACCCGGCGCAGGTGCAGAACCTGGTGGAGCAAACTGTCGGGCGCTTCGGGCGGCTGGATATTCTTGTTAACAACGCGGGGATTGAATTTAAACGTCCGTTTCTAGAATTCCCCCTCGATCTTTGGCATAAAGTAATCGCCGTGAACCTCACCGGACCCTGGCTGTGCGCCCAGGCCGCGGGCAAGCAGATGGTGAAGCAGGGCGACGGAGGGCGCATCATTAACATTTCTTCAGTGCATGAAGACCTCCCAATGCCAACCAATGCCGCGTACTGCGCCGCAAAAGGCGGACTGCGCATGCTGATGCGTACTGTCGCGGTGGAACTCGCGCCACACAAGATCACCGTGAACAACATTGGCCCGGGAGCGATCTACACGCCGATCGACAAGGACGTGGAGGCAGATCCCGCGATGCAGAAGCGGTTGATGGCGGAAATTCCGCTTGCCCGCTGGGGCCGCCCGGAAGAAGTCGCCGAGCTGGCCGTGTTTCTGGCGTCGGACGCCGCGGGATACATCACCGGCAGCACGCACTTCATCGACGGAGGCCTGCTTCGCCAGGCGGGAAGTTTATAACCGCCGCCGGGGCAGGAGAATCCGGCGGCTCTCCCAGCCCGCGTCAATTAGCCCAGAGGATTGTCGTCCGCGCTGCGGCCGTAGATGGCCGGCACCGGCACGTCCAGCAGACGCAAGTACACCGACAACTGGCCGCGATGGTGGTACCAGTGGTTCAGCATGACAGTGCGGATCACAGCCACCCGCGGCAGGTTCACTATTTCCTTTCCGTGGCGCACCATGCGCCACCGGCCCAGAGCCTTCTCCTCGGTGAGGTTGTTCAAATAGTCGTCGGCGGCGCGCACTCCCTCTTCGAGAGTTGTGTGGATCTGGTTTACATCGCTGGGTTCGGTCGGCATGAAGTTAGTGCGGGAGTTATCGAATTCGTCTAGCTGGGCCAGCTTCGTTATACCGCCGGGAATGCCTGCCGTGTGGATCGCAAGCTGGCCGAGCGACATCGACTTGGGATGCGGCCGCCAGGACAGCTTGTCGCCGGGCACGCGGTCGAGAACCCGCTTGGTGATGGCAGCTTCCTCGCGGAATTCTTTGAGCATGGGTTCGATCATGGGGATCATTTTGATTCTCCGTTATTCACGTATTGAGTATTGCAGCAATTGGGTGCGCTCTTCGCGGAGCATCCTTCGCGACCTTTGCGTTCTTTGCGGTTAGAAAAGGCGGCTTAACCGCAGAGAACGCAGAGGTCGCAAGGAAGAACCTCTTGCATACATGAAAAAGATTGAATGGAAAGCTCCACGGCCCGCGAGCCGCAAGATACAGCAACCACGCCACACACGCGCCGGCCAGGATCATCCGCAGGTAGGCAGCGGTCGAAATGGAGACTCCCAACCCTGCACCCAGAGCCAGATATGCAGCCAGGCACACCGGACACTTTGGCAACACCGCCAGGATGCCGCCGGGAACGATCCATTTGCCGACGCCGAGGCAGCGCTGCACAAGGGTCCGAGGGCGCGGACCGCGGATTGCGGCCTGCGCCCCGGTTGTGTTGGCCCGCGAACCGGGCAGAGGCCCGCAGCAGGAATGCGCACTCATGAATGATGCTCCTCGCAGCAGGAAGAGCCCGCGCCTTTGGGAGCGACGTATTGCGCCTTGGCATCCACCGCGTAGTTTTCGGCGTAACGGTCGTGATGGCGGACCCAGGCCATGGAGAAAGCCAGGCCGTCTTCATCGCGGCCCTTGGGGGCGAGATCGAGGAAGTTGTAAGCCCCAACCAGAATATCGAGACCGCGACCGTAAGTGGAATAAGTGTGGAACACATCGCCCCCGGGGTTCTTGTAAAACACGCTGGCGCCGGGAGCTTCTTCCGCCCCGAACTCTACCACGCTGTAGTTGTAAGGTACCTTGCCTTTGGCCAGTTCGTCTTTGGTGAAAGACACGCCGTAGTCGCGGTTGAAATCATTGCTGAAAGATGAGGCCCACTTGAAGCGCCAACCCATGCGCTTCTTGAAAGCCTCAATCTGCGAAAAAGGAGCGCGCGAGATTACAGCCAGTGTGACGTCGCGATTCGCCAGGTGAATGAGGCTTCCGTCGAAATGATCCGCCAGGTAGGAACAGCTGCGGCAGCCCTCTTCCCAGCCCGGGCCGAACATGAAGTGGTACACGATCAGCTGGCTCTTGCCCGCGAACAGATCGGCGAGCGCTTCCTTGCCGTTGGGACCGTCGAAGACGTATTTCTTCTCGACTTTCTCCCAGGGAAGCTCGCGCCGCTTGCGGCTCAGTTCATCTCGTAATCTGGTGAACTCTTTCTCTTCGCGCAGCAATTCTTTTCGTCTCGCCATCCATTGCGCAGGCGAAACAACTTCGTGACTCTGCACTCCCGTGGCGGTAACAAGTGTAGCCATAACATTCTCCATTTCTTATGTAATGCGGTTTGTGGTTGCAGGCCGCGGCTTGCGGCCTAACGCTTCTTCCGCCTGGGTGAAGGCTGCGGTTTTTTCTCCGCGGTGTCCTCGGCCAGATCCTTGATGCGCAATAACTCGCCGGTCCAAAGCTCCTGAAA
This sequence comes from Terriglobales bacterium, assembly GCA_035500455.1. Lineage (GTDB taxonomy): Bacteria > Acidobacteriota > Terriglobia > Terriglobales > Acidobacteriaceae > DATJXG01. Next base: position 4,097 of record DATJXG010000013.1, read on the forward strand.
CGGTCCTACCCACCGCTCATAAATCTGCCGGATGGGCATGACATTCAGTGAGTTCCAGCGCTGCCTTCCGGCTTCGCGGGTGCTGACCAGTTGCGCCTCGCGCAACACCTCGAGATGCTTCATTACCCCAAACCGGCTCAGGTGCGGATACGACTCCACGATCTCGGTGGTGTTGCGGGGGCGGTCTCGAAGAAAATCCAGGATCGCGCGCCGGGTTGGGTCCGAGAGCGCCTTCCACACCGGGTCGAGTTTGTCCGTCTCGTCAGCCGCCGTTCGTGGCACGCCGCTACTCGCAGTCCTTCTTTACGTCCGAAAGAATATGAGTCCACCCGGTCCCTACACCTTTGCGGTGGTCGGGATCGATCATCCCCAGCGCGCGATGCCGCAGAGACACCCGGCAGCCTCCCGCGACGGGTTCAACTTTGACTTCCACGTGATTATTTGCGGGATATGACATGAACATCGGCCCGCTCAGTTCCAGCAAGTTCGGCGCCTTGATGACCTGCACGAACCCCCACAGGTGGCCGACTCCATTTCCCCGGTCGCGGTACCAGCGGCCGCCCACCGTGGGTTCCAGTTGCATCTGCAAAGATTGGCCGTCGGGGCGGGTGTTGCCCTTGCCAAAGCGGTGCAGGACGGCGGCAAACGCCTTTTCCGGCGGGGCCTTGATGTCGATATGCTGCTCAACGTCGAGGGTGAGATCTTCCAGTTTCATGCGACTCCTCCTGAGGTTCATTATGTGAGTGAATACTAACGTGATCATATAGTAACGTCAAGGAGAAAAATTGCTGGCGGCCTTTTTTTAACCGCGAAGAGCGCAAAGGCCGCAAAGAAAAGCACGACCGGACCCTGTCCGGTTTATTTCGGGTGTGAGTTCCTCGGGCGCCTGCCTGTGGCCGGCGTGCGCACACCATGCTCCAGGTTGAACGCGGTGTTCACCAGGCCTACGTGGGAAAAGGCTTGCGGGAAGTTGCCCAGCAGACGTTTGGCGGCGGGATCGTATTCTTCCGAGAGCAGGCCAACGTCGTTGCGAATCTCCAACAACTGCTCGAACAGCCATACGGCATCTTGATGGCGGCCCTGCAAGGCGTAGTTGTCGGCCAGCCAGAATGAACAGGCGAGAAATACTCCTTCTCCGTGCGGCATCCCGTCAACCGCGGAATCCTGGGTGTAGCGCTGCACCAGGCCATCCTTGACCAGATGAGTTTCGATGGCTTTGACGGTGCCGATCATGCGGGCATCCTCCGGCGGCAGGAAGCCCATGAGCGGCATCATGAGAACGCTGGCGTCGAGATGCTGGGAGCCGTAATACTGCACGAAAGAATTGAGGCCTGGATCGAAGCCCTGGCGGCAGACCTGCTCATGGATTGACTTTCGCCACGCTTTCCAACGGGCGATGTCGCCCTGGATCCAGCCCCGCTCGGCCGTTTTGATGGCGCGATCCACGGCGACCCACGCCATCATCTTGGAGTGAACAAAGTGGCGGCGCGGGCCGCGCACTTCCCAGATACCGTCGTCGGGCTTCTCCCATCCGGTCTCCAGGAACTCCAGCAGCGACCTGGCTACATCCTCGCTTCCATTCCGCGGCAGGTCGATTCCCGCTTCGCGGCACTCATAAAGGGTGTTGGCTACCTCTCCGAAAATATCCAATTGAAACTGCCGGTAGGCGGCGTTGCCGGTGCGCACCGGAGCTGAATTCTCGTAGCCCTGCAGCCAGGGCAATTCCAGTTCGGTGAGCCGGCGCTCGCCCCGCAGGCCATACAGGATGTTGAGTTCCGAAGGGCTGCCGGCCACGGCGCGCAGCAACCATTCGCGCCATTCCTGAGCTTCGCTGTGATATCCGGCATCGAGCAGGGAGTGCAGAGTCAAAGAGGCGTCGCGCACCCAGCAGAAACGGTAGTCCCAGTTGCGCACTCCGCCCAGCTTTTCGGGAAGCGAAGTGGTGGGCGCCGCCACGATGCCGCCCGTGGGCAGGAAGGTGAGCGCCTTCAGCGTAATGAGCGAGCGCGTTACAGCCTCGCTCCACTTTCCGTGGTAAGAGCAGCGCCTGCTCCAGTCGAGCCACCAGTCAGTGGTCTGCCGGATCGCGTCATCCACTTTCAGTGGCAGCGGCTCGTCACGATGCGACGGATACCAGGTGAGATCGAAGGGCACGTGTTCTCCCTTGGACACGGTAAATTCTGCAAGCGTTTTGAGGTTCTCCCCGCGGAGTTCTACAGGCGCGCGCAGGCTGAGCCGGTCGGGGCCGGCGATAGCGGAAATTCCATCGTCGGTACGCCGCACCCAGGGAACCACCGAGCCGTAGTCGAAGCGGATCACAAGTTCCATCTTCATCTTGACCTGGCCGCGAATACCGGCAACCATGCGCAGGAGTTTAGGAGCGTCGTCGGGCGGAGTCATACAATCCACCAGCAAAACCGATCCGCTGGCAGTCTCAAATTCGGTCTCCAGAACCAGCGTTCCCTCGCGATATTTACGGCGAATGTGGCGCACGGGCTCCGCCGGGCAGATGGACCAATGCCCGTTTTCTGGCGTTCCCAGCAGCCCGGCAAAACAGGCGGGAGAATCGAAGTTAGGTAGGCAGAGCCAGTCGATCGATCCCTGCCGGGAGACGAGGGCGGCGGTGTGGCAGTCGCCGATCACGGCGTAATCTTCAATCGGTAAGGACAAAAAGCCTCCGCGAATTCAATCCGGCTCGGTCGAACTTTGATTTTAATGCTCGAGCGAGAGCGGATGCGCAGCGAAGCGAGCAAAAGGCACGATGTCGCGTAAGCGGCACTTGGATGAGATGCCAGACTAGCCGAGGCAAGAGCACGAAAATGATGACGTCTTTGGCGCCGCGGATTCGCGACCTGGTGACTTGATAGAAAGTGCGGTCAGCGCACCAAACCGCGTCGCCACCGGGACCGCGGCAGCTTTCGTCGCCATAAGCGCAAGGGCGGCGAACATGTGTATAATGATGGACTTACCGCACCCAGTGGGCGCTTAACTCAGCGGTAGAGTGCCATCTTCACACGGTGGAAGTCATAGGTTCGAATCCTATAGCGCCCACCACGTTTTCAATGATTTAGTGGGCCTTGCGCTCTGTCTGCGCTCCGTTTGCACGCAAAGCGAGTTCAGCTACCTTCAAAGATGCTTTGCTCATCTCATCCGTGACCACATCGCCATATACGTTCATCGTGGTACGAATATCCGTGTGCCGCATCATCTTCTGTTGCACTGAAATTGGAGCGCCCACAGCATCCAGCCAAGAACGATGCGTGTGGCGGAATGCGTGCGTTGTGGTATGCCCGATTCCCGCCACGCGCGCTGCGCGAGCCAGTTCATAGCGGACACAAGTGTAAGAGTAAGGCAATCGCCCGATGCTATACGGACTAGCGAACACCCAATCTGTAGCCTCGGAAAATTGGCTTAACTGTTTATGTGTTCGGAGGCGGTCCATCACGCCGCTCGCTAGAGTGAACGTTTTGGCGGACCCTTCCGTTTTGCATTCGTCCACTTGCTGTTGGACGATGCCTCGGCGAATGCTGAGTCGCGCGCCGAGCCAATCCACATCGCCCCACCGCAGTGCAAGCGCTTCGCTGATACGGAGCCCAAAACAGACACAGAGAAAGAGCATCGTTGCGAAGGGTTCATGCAGTTCTCGCAGCAAAGCACAAAACTGCTCAACTGTGAGACTGCGAGGCTTACGAACCCGCGTATTTGCTCCCTTGTTTCGGACCAAGGAAATTGGGTTGCGCCCAATCGGAAGCACCCCCGCAAACATCGCGAATTCCACGATGGAATGGAGCAAACTACGCACATGCGTCTTGGACTTTGGCGATAGGTCCAGCGCGCGAAGCCACAGTTCTACCGGGCGAGGCTGAATGTCTTCGATGGACGTTTCGCCCCACTTCGGGATGATATGATTCGCCAGAAACGAACGGTACATCCGCGCCGTGGAATGACGCAACGGCATCCGTTCGGATTGATAGCGGGCGATCACAGCGTTGACGGTTTCCCCGTTGGGTTTAGGTGTGGCTTCCGGCTGCACCTTGACCGCTTTCCACGCCGCGGCCTTGGTTGGGTATTCCTGCTTTGTGC
>DATJXG010000014.1:0-10171 GCA_035500455.1 Terriglobales bacterium
ACGCCAAACACCTCCGCGCGGCTGCGCACCAGTCGGATCGCCCGCTGCATATCCCGCAGGGAGTCGCCCTCCACGGTGTAAGTGGACCCCTCTTCGTGCGCCAGCCGGTACTTCAACACAAACGCCGCCACGCCATGCTCACTCAGCCACTGGGCGACTCTATATCCCTCATGGTCGATCCAAAGCTCGCGGTGCCCGCCGCCGGGCGCAATGATGATCGCCGCCCCGGTAGCCAGGCCCCTGACGGGAAGATACGGAGTAATCGAAGGCCGATGAATGCTCGAGATCACGTGGTCGCCACCCGGACTCAAGCGCACCGCTTCCGGCGCGGTTTTGCCCTCGGACCCCGGCGCGCCGTGCGGCCAGAGAAACACAGGAGGGTGTTCAGCGGCGAAGGAAACGACCGGCAACAGCAGCGACCCGATGCACAGCAGAGTATTCCGCAATCTTGTGGCGAACATAGTTGCCGATTCTCGCACAGAGCAAGCCATCTTCACCGGGGAATTTCCTGGCGCCGCGCACGACGGAAATCGCAAATCCCCCGGCGCACGCACTCAATCTTGCTAACCCCCGCAAACCCGCAGGCCAGCGGTGTTACACTGCTGCCGGATTGTTTGACTGAGTTGTCTCAAACTCGGGGTGATCTGCCATGTTGCATCGTGCTTTCGGATTATTATTCGCGGCTGGATTCATAGCTCTTCCGCTCGCTGTGCGCTCCGCACCCAAAGCAGCCGCCGGAGGACTGCTGCTGGTCGCGCAAAAGGGCGCGCGCAGCCTGGGCCTGGTCGATCCTAGTTCGGGCGAGCTGCTCGCTTCCGTCGCCGAAGAGGGCATCACCGGACACGAAGTCGCCGCCTCTCCCGACGGCAAGCTGGCCTACGTTCCCATCTACGGCAACTCCGGCGTCGGCCAGCCCGGCACCGACGGCAGCAACATGGTGGTCGTCGATCTGGCCGCGAGAAAACTTGCCGGCAACCTGGACTTCGGCCACGGCGTGCGCCCGCACTGCGCCATGTTCGGCCCCAGGGACGGCCTGCTCTACGTCACCACCGAACTAGACAAAACCATCAGCGTGATTGACCCGAAAACTCTGAAGATCGTGGGCACCATTCCCACCGGCCAGCCCGAGTCGCACATGCTGGCCATCTCGCACGACGGCCGCCGCGGCTACACCGCCAACGTCGGTCCGGGAACGGTTTCAGTTCTCGACATGAAGTCGCGCAAAACCCTTACTGTGATTCCAATCTCGGGGAGCACGCAGAGAATTTCCGTCTCCATGGATGACAGCATGGCCTTCACCGCCGACCAGACCAAACCTCAACTCGCGGTGATCGATACCTCCACCAACAAGGTGAAAGCATGGGTGCCCCTCGCGGCCACAGGCTACGGAACAGCCCCGACATTGGATGGAAAATGGCTGCTGGTCGCGGTACCCGGAGCCAGCCACGTAGCGGTAGTTGATCTGGGCACGCTGAAGGTGGCGCGCACCATTGAGGTGCCCCGCGCCCCGCAGGAAGTGCTGGTGCGCCCCGACGGTAAAGCCGCCTACGTCTCCTGCGACGCCAGCGGCAAGGTAGCGGAAATCAATCTCGAGACCTGGAAGGTGAGCCGCCTGATCGACGCCGGCAAACTGGCCGACGGCCTGGCCTGGGCAGGGAAGTAAAGTCCCATCGCTATCCTCGCAGACCTAAGGGCCTCAAGTTTTTGGGCCCAGCCGCAAAAACCCCTGCCGACATTCCAGGTGTCTTCTTCATGCACCTTCGTGTCCTTCGTGGTTGCCTTTGGTTTGCTGTTGATGCACTACCCAGACCAGCACGAAGGACACCAAGGGAACACGAAGGTGCACAAAGAAGGTCCGCGACTACGTGATCGGAAGAGACCCACAAGAGTTCTGAGGGCAAACTCAAGGTTTCTTAGGCGTCAGCCCGCACGCGCCCTGAACCCGCCCCAAATCCAGCCCGCCCGGCGAGAACTCCGCGATCTGCGGCCCTCGCGGCGTAGCAAACTCGATCTTGAGTATCTGCGCCCCAATTAACTCCCGGGTCGTTCCCTTATCCATAGCCAGAAAGTGTCCATTCACCCAGTTCCAGCCGTGATTGCTGTGGCTGTGGTCCACCCGCACGGTCACTTCCATCTGCGGCTGTCCCCAGAAGCCTGGACGATTGGGCGCCGCCATCCGCATATTCGGGCGAAAGTCGCTGAGTTCCAGTTTCCCCCGGCTGCAGAAGAGGACAATTTTGGCGTTGTCCGGCCCGCTCTCATTGTCCGCCGGAAGCTCGAAGCGCACCCGCTTGGCTTCGGTCATCTTGTCTTCCACCGTGTACTGTGTCCACTTGCCGCCGGCGCTGGCCGCCGTCCCGCCCTCCATCGCCTGGTCCTGGGCAGAGGCCACAAGCGTGGCCGCGCCCAGAATCAGGAGCCCCGCCAGCAATATTGGAGTCGTGCGCAAAATGCGTTTGATTGAAGAGTTCACCGGAAAAACCGACTTAGCAGTTTCCATTTTCATGATGGGTATAGTTGTCCGGCGCGCCAGGCCGCTTCCAGCCCGCACACACGGAGTACTCCTTCGGCTAAAACATATAAACCCCAAACCCCACAAAAGTTGCGCAGAAACCGGTGTTCTCTGCGCCTCGGCGGCCTTCCTCCGCGCGCTCAGCGTTGTAAGATCTGCTTTTAACCAGCCTCTGCCATCAAAACATCCCCATGCTATTCTAATGGGAGCAGCTGCGTACCCGCCCTGACGCGCGATTCCCGCAGTTCCCATTTAAGCCATGATTTCAGTCAGCAATGTGTCCATGCGCTACGGCGCCAAAGTTCTATTCGACGAAGTCTCCACCAGCTTTTCGCCCGGAAAGCGCTATGGCCTCACCGGCCCCAACGGCGCCGGCAAGTCCACCTTCATGAAGCTGCTCACCGGCGAACTCGAGCCGCAGAAGGGAAGCGTCGTCCGCCCCAAAAAGCTCGGCGTGCTCAGCCAGGACCAGTTCGCCTTTGACGCCTACCGCGTTATCGATACTGTCATCATGGGCAACAGGCGCCTGTGGGCCGCCATGGAAGAGCGTGACCAGATCTACTCGAAGTCAGAAATGACCGACGCCGACGGTATGAAGCTCGGCGAACTCGAAGGTGTCGTCGGCGAAGAAGACGGCTACACCGCCGAAACCGACGCCGCCATTCTGCTGCAGGGCCTCGATATTCCCGACGAGCTGCACGAGCGCAAAATGGGCGAGCTGCAAGGCGGACAGAAAGTGCGCGTCCTGCTGGCGCAAGCCCTATTCGGACAACCGCCGGCCCTTCTGCTCGATGAGCCTACCAACTACCTCGACCTAGACTCCATCCACTGGCTGCAGAAATTTCTCAACGAGTACGAAGGCGTGTTGATCGTCATCTCGCACGACCGCCACTTTCTCAACCGAGTCTGCACTCACATCGCCGACATCGACTACCAGACCATCATCACCTACACCGGCAGCTATGATGATATGGTTGTGGCCAAGACCCAGATCCGCTCGCAGATTGAAGCGCAAAACGCGCAGCGCGAAAAGAAGATTGCCCAGTTGAACGACTTCATCGCCCGCTTCGCCGCCGGCACACGCTCCAGCCAGGTGCAGTCGCGCCGCAAAGAAGTAGAACGCCTGCAGGTGACCGAACTGGCGAAGTCCAACATCCAGCGCCCGTTTCTGAAGTTCGAGCAGAAGCGGCCCTCGGGCAAGCACATCCTGGAAATTGAAGGCGTAAGCAAGGCCTACGATGACAAGCCGGTCATCGCCGACTTCACTGCCAGCATTGTGCGCGGCGAAAAGATCGCCCTGCTGGGGCGCAACGGCGTCGGCAAAACCACCATGCTGAACGCCCTGCTCGCCAACTCGCCCACCACGCCTGAATCTGAGCTGCGCAAAACGAGCGGCTACGATGGCCCATTAATCAGCGGCGGAAAAGTGATCTGGGGACACGAAGCTTCCGTGGGATATTTCGCGCAGGATCACCGCGCCCTGATCGAGGCGGGTACGACGGTCTTCGAGTGGCTACACCAGTGGGATCCTTCAGCGGTGCAGGAGGAAATCCGCGGGTTGCTCGGCCAAATGCTCTTTCCCCGCGACGACGCCTCCAAGCGCACCGAAATCCTCTCCGGCGGCGAAGCCGCCCGCCTCATCTTCTGCAAGCTCATGCTGCAAAAACCGAACGTTCTGGTGCTCGACGAGCCCACTAACCACCTGGATCTCGAGTCCATAAACGCACTCAACATTGCCCTGCAGCGTTACCAGGGCACGGTCCTGCTCGTCACTCACGACGAAGACCTCATCGACGAAGTAGCCACCCGAATCTGGCACTTCGACGGCGATGCACGCATCACTGACTTCAAAGGCGCCTATGAGGAATTCCAGTCCGTGACGGCCTAGGGCTCGAACGTGCCGTCCCGGAGCCTGGCTTGTCGCCCTTCCTCCGTGACGAACGCCAATCGCCTCCCAGGGCGGTCCTCGGAAAATAACTCCTACTGCAGCTCCGCTTTTGGATTGACAGGCTCGGTTCGAATGGTAATGCTGTCCGCGGCCAGCCCCGGAGCATCGGCTTCCAGCCTAATCGTCCCCGGGGTTCGGCTGGTGCGCACCACCACGAGTGCGTGACCATTGAACAGGGATCGATGGTCACCCTGATACGGTTCCTTACTCGTGCCATCGCCGTTTCCAACGGCCATGATCGTGCCTGGGCCGCTGATTGTGAAGTGCACTTCGTTTGCCGCGTTGAGCTGTAATCTTCCTTGTGCATCCAGCGCCTCCACGGTGACGAACGAAAGGTCCTCGCCGTCGGCTTGCAACACAGTGCGATCGGCTGACAGGCGCAGCTTTGCCGGATCTCCTGTGGTTTCCAGCAGGCTGGTCGCAACCTCGCGATCGCCATCGATTCCCACCGCCTTCAACGTGCCCGGCGCATAGGGAACGGTGAACACCGCTTTGCGTTGCTGTTCCGCCGTGGTCGGCATTTCGCCGACCAGATTGCCATTAAGATACAAGCGCACCTTCTCCGTGCCGGAGTACACCTCCGCCTGCATGTCTTTTCCCTCGTGGCCCGGCCAGGTCCAGCTCGGCAGGGTGGGAAACACGCTCCAGCCTACGGCAACGATCTTCTTTCCTTCAGGTTCGGGCAGCCGCACCGTGGCGTAAATGCGGTCTCCTCCCTTCCACAGAATTTCGCGGTAGTAGGATTGCGGCTTCCGATAGCCGGTCAGGTCCAGGTCCCCGGAATCGGCGGCGTGCCACGGATACCCGGGAAACATCAGGCTCATCATTGGGTTTGGCTTCGACTTGTCCTGCTTCGCCATCGCTTCAAACGGATTCTCCCCGTTCGCTCCCATGTTGGCCATGGCGTTCCGCATCATGGCTATGACTTGCTCCGCCTGCGCGGCCTCTTCTGGCGTCCTGTAAGACCAGCTCCCAATGCCGGATTCCCCCAGGTAGTCCATCGCCGTCCACACAAACTCGCCCACTGTATAGGGATGTTCGTGGATCACCTTCCAGTTTTCGAATGCCGCCGCCGGCAGCGATTCCGTGGTCATCATGATCCGGCCCGGAACCCGCTCGTGATCGTTGGCCTGATTTTGCGCGAGGTTGTAGTTGTACCCGGTGATGTCGAGTTGCGCCATGACGGCGTCGGTATTGGGCGTGTACGTCGCCCCTGGGAATGCTTCAGTCACGGGCCGAGTGTTATCGAGAGAACGGACGCGGTCGGCAAGCCGCTTCGCGATGGGTGCTCCCTCTTTCGTCCACGCCTCGGGAATCTCGTTGCCGATGCCCCAGATGATCACCGACGGATGATTGCGGTCGCGCAGAACCATGGAGTCGAGGTCCCGCTGCCACCACTCCTTGAACAAGTGCGCATAGTCGTACTTCACCTTGGGAATAGTCCACACGTCGAACGGCTCATCCAGCACCAGCAGCCCCAGGCGGTCGCAGGCATCCAGAAACGCCGGCGACGGCGGATTATGCGCCGTGCGCACGGCGTTGAAACCCGCCGCCTTGAGAAGTTCTACTCTTCGTTCTTCCGCCCGGTCGAACGCCGCAGCTCCCAGGGGACCGTTGTCATGATGGACGCTTCCCCCCATCAGCTTGATCGACTGGCCATTCAGGACCAGGCCTTTTTCCACCGACCAGGAAAGAGTTCGCACTCCGAAGGTCGTCTCAACTTCATCCACCACCTTTCCGGCTTGAACCACCTCGGTGACTGCGTGGTAGAGGCTCGGACTTTCCGGAGACCATAACCGGGGCCGGGCAAGGGCGATTTCCTGCGTCGATTCCTGGTCAGCTCCCGCTTCCACTCGCAGTTCCGATTGGCCCTTCGCAGCAGGCTTCCCATCGGCCGAAAGCAGCGTCGTTCTGACAGATACTTCCGCCGCCTGCGCCGAGTCGTTTTGTACCCGGATGCGCACCACAACCTTCGCGCTCTCGCCGGAAGCCTCCGGCGTGCTGACGAAAACACCCCAGGGGGAGATATGGAGGGGGCCCGTCACCACGATTCGCACGTGCCGGTAGATTCCCGATCCGCAATACCATCGGCTGCTCGGCTGTTCTGAAGTATCCACCCGCACCGCCAGCACGTTCGGCCCGGAGAATTCGAGGTCCGGCGTGAGATCGAAGCGAAAACTCGTATAGGCATAGGGATGAATTCCCAGCTTCTTGCCGTTTAGATAAACGGTTGCGTTCGCGGCAACTCCCTCGAACTCAACGCTCACCCGCTTGCCCTTCCACTTCGGCGGAGCGGTAAACGTCTTGCGATACCAGCCCACGCCGGTAGGAAAGTATCCGCCGCCTGACCCGCTGGGATTCTTTTCCTCGGGAGTCCCTTCAATGCTCCAGTCATGCGGCAGATCTACCCTTCGCCACTCCGCGTCCTGGAACGATGGCGCCGCTGCGTCCGGCGGATCGCCCAGAGAGAACTTCCAATTCGAGTCCGCGATGAGTTGCTGCCTCGGCGACTGGGACCGACCCCAGCTGGGAATCGCAATCGGCACGGCGACGAGCAGAGTCGCGGCAATCTGGTAGAGCATTTTTTGCATCGGGCTCTCTTTTCTTCGTGGGCGTCAGGATGTCGGAGGGCATCTCACCTCTCCGCGACGAAAATCATACGCCGGACAGGCCCGCCAATGAGATTTTCGGAGGCGCCCACCTTACACCCAGCGGGGATTCGCCATCGTGTAGGGACGGGCCTTGCCCCGTCCCGCGAGCGAAGCGGGCGACAGGGGTCCCGCGGGCGAAGCGACCCGCTTAGGCACACCCCAGCTTTCAGCCGCCGAAGCGCCTCAGACCCAGTCTTCGTTTACATCCAGGGCTGCTTTTCGCACTCGAACGTTCTCGCTCGCTTTGCTCGCACGACGGGGCAACCCGTCGCTACACGTCACATTCCCCGCGCAGCATTACGCCCGCCATCACAGGCCAACAAGGCTTCCTCACCCCTCAAAAAGCAGCTGATTCCGCCCTTTCGCCGCCGCTAATCTCATTGACTCCCTACCCCCCTCCCCGTAACATAGCAGCCCTGATTTTGTCGTACCCATGATGGAGATTTCCCACTACCGCGTCATCGAAAAACTCGGTGGCGGTGGCATGGGCGTAGTTTACAAAGCCGAAGACACCCGCCTGCACCGTTTTGTAGCTCTGAAATTTCTGCCCGATGAAGTCGTGCAAAATGCCCAGGCTCTGGCCCGCTTCCAGCGCGAGGCCGAAGCCTCGTCGGCGCTCAATCATCCCAACATCTGCACCATTCACGACATCGGCGAGCACGAAGGCCGACCTTTCATCGCTATGGAGTTCCTCAGCGGTGCCACCCTCAAGCACCGCATCTCCGGCCGTCCGCTCGACGTGGAAGCCCTGCTTTCGCTGGCCATCGACATTTCCGACGCCCTCGACGCCGCCCACAGCAAAGGCATCATTCACCGCGACATCAAGCCCGCGAACATCTTTGTCACCGAGCGTGGCCACGCCAAGATCCTCGACTTCGGCCTGGCCAAAATGGCGCCGGGCGAAACCGCCGGCACCGGCCCCAAGTCAGCCACTCCTAACGCGCCCACGATGGCGCAGGAGCACCTCACCAGCCCGGGCGCGGCCATGGGCACCGTCGCCTACATGTCGCCGGAACAGCTGTTGGGCAAAGATCTCGATATCCGCAGCGACCTCTTCTCTTTCGGCGGTGTGCTCTACGAGATGGGGACCGGCATTATGCCGTTCCGCGGCGAAACCTCCGGGGCCATCTTTCACTCCATCCTCGATTCCAATCCCACCCCGCCCGTACGACTCAACCCCAACCTGCCGCTGCAGCTCGAAGACATCATCGGCAAGGCCCTGGAGAAAGACCGCGCCCTGCGTTACCAGCACGCCTCCGAGATGCGCACCGACCTGCAGCGTCTCAAGCGCGACACCGAATCCGGGAAGACCTTCGCCACCAGTTCGGCTCGCGCCCGCGCCTACGCCAAGCACCCTACCAGCCCGCAGACCTTCTGGCTCAAGTGGCGGGCCCCGCTGGCCGCGGTCCTGGCTGTGGCGGCGGTGGTATTGCTATGGCTGAAGTGGCCGTCTACCCCGCTGCGGGTCTCGCGCATCGACCAGGTCACTAACGACGGCAGCGTAAAGCTGGCGCCGCTGGTTACCGATGGCACCCGCCTCTACTACACCGCCAGCGGCAGCGCCATGGAAAACGTTCCCTACCAGGTTTCAGTTACAGGCGGAGAGGCCGCCCCGGTCTGCCCGCCATTTCCCGGACTCTCCGCCACCATCGCCGCCAACTCTGCCGGTGGATCGGACCTTCTGGTGCATAGCTGGGAAGGCTCCACCGGCGAGGGACCGCTCTGGGTCGTTCCCACGCTCGGTCCGCGTCATCGCCTGGGCGGCGTCATCTCCGGCGACGCCAGTTGGTCCCCCGACGGCCAGACCCTCGCCTTCAGCAAAGGCAACACCCTCACCCTCGCCGGCAGCGACGGCACCAACATCCGCGCTGTCCTGAAAACCGAGGGCATGCCTTCCTGGATTCGCTGGTCACCGGACGGCAGCAGGCTGCGCTTCACCGTTACCGATCCCTTCAAGTCGGTTTCTCTCTGGGAAGCCACCAGCGAAGGCCGGAACCTGCATCGACTGCTCAACGGGGGTAGCGCTTTCGAGGCGCAATGCTGCGGCAGCTGGACTCCTGACGGGAAATATTTTGTTTACGAGTCCATTCAAAACCAGCGTTCCGATGTCTGGGCACTCCGCGACTCGACCTTCCCCTGGTTCCATTCCACGCCCGTGCAGTTGACCGCGGGGCCGATGAACTTTATCGGGCCGCTTCCTGCCAAAGACGGCAAGAAGCTCTACGTAGTCGGCTCCCAGCCCCACGGTGAACTCGACCGTTACGACGCCAGGACCAAACAATTCGTCCCCTTCATGGGCGGATTGTCGGCGGACGGGGTGAACTTTTCCGCCGACGGCCAGTGGGTGGCCTACACCACCATCCCCGAGCGTGGCCTCTGGCGCAGCAAGCTTGATGGCAGCGAGCGCCTGCAACTCACTCAGGCGCCGCTCGAGGCCTACGAGCCGCGCTGGTCGCCGGACGGAAAACAGATCGCCTTCCAGGCCCTCCGGCCGGGCAAGCCATGGAAGATGTTCGTCATCTCCGCCGAGGGCGGAGAGCCCCAGGAAATCTTTACCGGCATTGGCGACGTAGGCTGGTCCCCCGACGGAACCTCGCTGATCTTTCACTCCGGGATGGCCGACTTCGAATCCACCTCGCCCCGGTCCATCCAGCTTTACAACCTGAAAACCCGCCAGCTCTCCACCATTCCCGGTTCCGACGGCCTCTACTCCCCGCGCTGGTCGCCGGATGGCCGCTACATCATCGCTTTGCGGGTTGGCCCCGAGACGCTGCATCTTTACGAGGTGCATTCGCAGAAGTGGAGTGACCTGATCAGTATCCAGGTTGATTTCCCTATCTGGTCGCGGGATTCACGCCACGTGTACTTTGATTCCCTGGAGAGCGTGCCGGTGTTGTACCGCGTGGATGTCGCCGAAAAACGCCTCGAACTGGTAACCAGCATGAGCGGCGTGCGCCTGGCCCCGACGCTGGGCGGGCATCTCACCGGCCTCACTCCCGACGACTCGCCTTTAGTGACGCGCGATGTGGGCAGCCAGGAGATCTACGCCCTGGATCTGGA
>DATJXG010000015.1:0-7627 GCA_035500455.1 Terriglobales bacterium
CCGCCCTTTGTACTGATAGAACTGGTTGAAGCGGCGAGCAATTTCGCGGGTCAATTCCACGTGGGGAACCTGGTCTTCGCCTACTGGAACGAAATCCGCTTTGTAGATCAGGATGTCCGCCGCCTGCAGCACCGGGTAGCCCAGAAAACCGTGCATGCTGAGATCTTTCTCAGTGATGTTCTCGCGCTGCTCTTTATAAGTGGGCACCCGCTCCAGCCAACCCAGGGGCGTGATCATGGAGAACAACAGGTAGAGTTCGGCGTGCTGCGGCACATGTGACTGGATGAACATGGTGCAGCGTTCGGGATCTAAGCCGCCGGCGAGGAAATCGAGAAACACTTCCAGCGAGTTCGCCTTTACCTGCGAAGTGTCGGCGTAGTCGGTGGTGAGGGCGTGCCAGTCGGCAATGAAGAAGAAGCACTGGTACTGGTCCTGCATGCGGACCCAGTTTTGCAGAGCGCCCACGTAATTTCCCAGGTGCAGCTTGCCGGTGGAGCGCATACCACTAAGCACGCGTTTGCGGGGAGTTGGGTCAGGGGGCATGGGAGTCTGGGGCATCAGAATCTCAGGATGAAGGAGTCGAATAAGCCCAGCACCGGGCTGATGAGCGCGTCCAGGAAGCGGCCGCCGAAGAAGACCAGCGCCATCAGGCCGATCCAGCCCACGGCGTCATAAATACGCAGCGCCCCCTCGGGCAGGAAGTGCCGCAGAACGTGGCTGCCGTCGAGCGGCGGCACGGGGATCAGATTGAAAACTCCGAGCACCACGTTGATCAGCATGAAGTCGTAGGCCAGAAGGGAGGCGGGCAGCAACATCGACTTGGTTTGAGCCGCCAGCGAATCCAGATCACTGGGGTTCGTGTATGGCAATATGTGAACAATGGAAGCGCCCAGCCGCGAAGAAAGGGCAATGATCCCCAGTACGACCACCGCCCCGAAAGCGATGGTGAAATTGCTGATCGGCCCCACGACCGAGGTAAGAATATCGTCGCGCACCTTGTTGCGGAAGTTGCGCGGGTCCACGGGCGTGGGTTTGGCCCATCCGATCACTGGAAAGTGGCTCAACATGGCTACCACCGGCAGAATGATGGTGCCGAAGAGGTCAATATGCTTGATGGGATTGAGCGTAATGCGCCCCAGCATGCGCGCGGTGGGATCGCCACAGCGGTTGGCCATCCAGGCGTGCGCAGACTCATGAAAGCTGATCGCGAACAAGAAAACGATCAGCTGAAATACCTTATCTACATTCTCCAGAGTCATGGGGGAAGCGCCGGATTCGATACTAACATGCAGTGGTCAGTGGCTAGTGGTCAGTGGCTAGTGGTCAGTGGTTAGTGATCGGTGTTTAGTGACACGGAAGCGTTTAGAAAGAGCGCCGCTTCAGCGGCGGCGGCAGTTGGCCACTGTCGCCTGATCACTGATCACTGCTGCTCGGCGCGTTTGATTTCTTCCGGGGCGATGGGCTTCACCTTGATGGGCTTGGCAGGAATGCCACCGACCACGTGGAACGGTTCCACGTTCTTGGAGGCTACGCCCATGGAGCCTACCATCCCGTGCTCGCCTACTTTCACTCCGCTGAGCACGGTTGCGTGATAGGTGATGCGCGCCTTTGGGCCGATCTCGGTTTTGTGATTGCTCACGATCATGCCATCGTTGAGATCGTGGGCGTGGGAATAGACGTTGGCGTAGTCAGAGATCGAGCTGCCTTCGTGGACGATGATCTCCCCGCGATCATCCAGCAGCACATATTTGTGGATGGTGCAGTTGTCTCCCACCGTCAGGTTGTAGCCAAAAGAGATTTCCACGCCGTGGAAGATTTTTACGTTCTTGCCGCAGTGCCGGAAGACATGCCGCGCCAGCATGGCGCGAACGCGGAAGCCCAGCCAGTGGTTCAGGCCGGCGGGAGAGCGATCGAACATCATCCAGAACCAGATCAATGGCTTGCGCTCGGCGTATTTTGCGGCGTCCACGTCTCCGTAATACTCGGGCTCGAGCGTAGTGTTGCGCGGATCGAAGGAGTGCACCAGCACCTGCTCGGCCGCCGGAGCCCATGGCTTGGCTCCCTCGTAGGGACGTCCCAAATAAAGCTGGTGCAACTCCTGCTGCACTACGCTGCTGCGGTGTTGCGGATCGCGGTTCATGAACTCGCGGTCCAGCCGTTCGATCCAACCGAGGAAGGCCTTTTCGGCGTCGGGCTGCGGGTTCAGGGCGCGATATTCGTAGCGTGGCATAAGCGTCTCGGCTGGGAGGAAAACTAAACATAGCACAGCGGCCCGCGACACGGGACTTGGGCAGCCGAGGGCCATGTCCACAACTTGAAATCGTCTGACCGAAGACCCAAAACAGGTCCCTCCGCTCCGCGCTCGGCTTTGCCTCGCGCTCCGGTCGGGATGTCGAGACATTGGAAATTAGGATTCGACCCGGCGGGCGAGTTGTCCTGCGAGTTACGGACATACTTTATAATTCGCCCCACGTCATGAAGCCCAAGAAGATCGCTAAGCCGCATCCGCTACCGGTAGATGCTCTGGTCTATCCGCGCTTTTCCGGCGTGCCAACGTTTATGCGCCTGCCACACGTCCCGGACGCGAAAGATTTGGATTTAGCGCTGATCGGCGTGCCCTTCGATGGCGGCACCACCTACCGCCCAGGCCCGCGCTTCGGGCCGCGAAACGTGCGGGTGCAGTCGGCGATGATTCGCCCCTGGAACCCGGTGCTGAAGGTCAATCCTTTCGAGAAATGGCGCATTGGTGATTTCGGCGATCTTTCGATTAATCCGCTTTCAATTGAAGACACATACCAGAGAATCACCGAGCAGCTTGGCGATGTTTTGCGAGCTGGGGCGAGGCCGGTGTGCGTGGGCGGCGATCATTCCATCCTGCTGCCGATTCTGCGGGCGATCCACAAGCATTTCGGGCCGGTGGCTTTTGTGCAACTCGACGCCCATGGCGATACCTGGGGCGGATACTTCGGCAGCCCGCACTCCCACGGCACGCCGGTGAAGCACGCGGTAGAAGAAGGACTGATCGCTCCCGGCTACGCCTTGCAGGTGGGGCTGCGTGGGCAAGTGTATTCGGAAGGAGATTTCGATTTTGCCCGCCAGCACCGCATCGCCATGATTACTGCCGAGGAGTTTCATCGCGGCGGAGTCGAACTGGTGAAGCGGCGCCTGAAGAAATTCGGCAAACGGCTCACCTACATCACGCTCGATATCGATGTCGTCGATCCGGCGTTCGCGCCGGGAACCGGCACGCCGCAGGTAGGCGGACTTTCCAGCCCGCAGATTCTGGAACTGGTGCGGTCGCTGAAAGGCTTGCAGCTGGCGGGATGCGATTTGGTCGAGGTCTCTCCACCGTATGACAACGGTGAGATCACCTCGCTGCTGGCGGCGAATTTGTTGTATGAGCTGCTGTGCCTGATGTAGCGCCAGCGGCTTTTAGCACTCGGCAATCAGCATTCAGCATTCGGTAACGCTAAGTTCTGATTCAGGCGCTGTCTGATTCAGACGCTGCCCAATCTGAGTGCTGAAGGCTGAGGCCGCCGCTGCTACAAGAACCATGCCCACACTCGCCCGCAAACTCCGGGTCGTCGATTACTTCACCCTCGGCTGGGGCACCATGGTCGGCGTGGGCTGGCTGGTCGTGATGGACGACTGGCTGAACCGCGGCGGCTCCCTGGGCGCCATCCTCGGCTTCGCCATCGGCGGCGCATTGCTCCTGCCTGTCGCCTACGTTTACGGCCGGCTGATCAGCGCCATGCCCGACGCTTCGGGCGAAGTCGCCTACACCGCGAGAGTTTTCCCCCGTTCGGTGAGTTTCGCCACCGGCTGGATGATGGTGCTGGCCTACTTCATCGTCTGCCCCTGGGAGGCGGTGGCGATCGGCAAAATTTGTGCCTATGTTTTGCCTTCGCTGAATTCGCTTGAGTTGTACCGCATCGGCGGTGAGCCGGTGTACTTGCCACGGCTGGTGATCGGCCTCGCGCTCACAGGTTTTCTTACCGCGATGAACCACCGCGGCGTGCGCTTCAGCGCGACGTTTCTCAACTGGACGGCCTTCGGAAGCCTGGCGCTGTTCGCGGTCTTCGTGGGATTCGGGGCAGCCAAAGGCGCGCCCGCCAATTTCCCGCCGCTGTTCACCCATGGCGGCTTCGTTTCGATTCTGCTGGTCTTGCAGATCGTTCCTTATTTCATGACCGGCTTCGAAGCTGTGGGAAAAGGCTCTGAGGAAGCCGGGCCTGCGTTCGAGGGCGGCAACTTTTTTCTTGCGATGTGGATGGCAATCCTTGCCGGACTCCTCTTCTATACGATCATCATTGCGGCGGTGGCTTACGCGGCGCCGTGGCGGCAGCTCACTGGGCTGCCCTTCATGACCGCGGTCGCGTTCGAGCGCGCCAGCGGCTCGCGCTGGATCGTGAGCACGATCATGGTGGCGGCGGTGCTTTCGCTGGTGAAGTGTTTCAACGCCAACTTCGTCGCCGCCAGCCGCCTGATCTTCGGCATGGGCCGCCGCGGCCTGGTGGCGGCACAATTGGGAAGCGTTCATCCCCGGAATCAGACCCCCTCGGTTTCTGTGCTGTGGATCGGCATCGCTACCGCGGGGTGCATGTTCCTGGGGGATGCGATTCTGGTGCCGGTAACCGAGGTCGGCTCGGTGGCCGCCGCCGCCGGCTGGCTGGCTGCTTGCGCTGCGTTCTATCGCATGGGGCAGAATACGAAAGAACGCGCTGCTGCGCTCTTCGGGGTGATCATCGGGCTGCTGATGATTCTGATGAAGGTTGTTCCCGCCATCCCGGGACACTTCAGCCAGGCGGAATGGCTGGCGCTGGGAGTTTGGGTAGTGTTAGGAGCTGGGCTGGGATGGCGCGGGTTGACTCGTGTTGTCATTCCGAGCGAAGCGAGGAATCCCGGTCTGGGCGGAGACCGGGCAGACCGAGATTCCTCGCTTCGCTCGGAATGACAATGGGAAGCTCGGAATGACAATGGGAGGGGAATGATAAGGGGAAGATTTGTGAGTAGGACAGTTGCCTTTGAGGAACAGGAAAATACTATGCGGAAACTAAGGCATTACGTACTTCGAAATCTGCTGCTTTCCTTTTGCTGGCTATTGGCGGCGTCCGCCACTTCGGCCGCCGCGCCTTCGCCTCCCGCCTTCGATCTGGTCATCACCAATGGCCACATCATCGACGGCACCGGCTCTCCCTGGTACTCAGGAGACGTCGGCATTCGCGACGGCAAGATTGCCGCCATCGGCGATCTCACCGGTGCTGCGCGCACCCGCACGATTGACGCACACGGCATGGTCGTCGCTCCGGGCTTCATTGATATGCTCGGCCAATCAGAACTGACAATTCTGGTGGATCCGCGGCTGCCGTCGAAAATCTACCAGGGCATCACAACTGAGATCACCGGCGAAGGCGAATCGGCCGCGCCGCTGAATGACGCCATGATCAAGGCCGACCAACTGGGCTACGACCATTACCACATCACTCCCGACTGGCGAACAATGCGCCAGTACTTTGCGCGGATCGAGAAGCAGGGCATGGGGATCAACCTCGCCAGCTACGTGGGCGCAACCTCGGTGCGCCGCATGGTCCTGGGAGACAATGACGTGCGTCCCACTCCCGAGCAACTCGACCAGATGAAGGAACTGGTGCGGCAGGCCATGCGCGATGGCGCGGTGGGCGTTTCCACCTCGCTCGAATACGCCCCCGCCCCTTACGCGAAGACAGACGAACTGATCGCCCTGGCCGGCGAGGCCTCGAAATTCGGCGGCATCTACGCCACCCACATGCGCAACGAGAGCGACTCGGTGCTGGAGGCCATCGACGAAGCGCTGCGCATCGGCAAAGAGGGCCATATCCCGGTGGAGATCTGGCATATCAAAGTGGCCGGCAAAAACAACTGGGGACGCATGCCAGAGGTGGTCGCCAAGATCAATGCCGCGCGCGCCGCCGGCGTCGATGTAACCGCCGACACCTACGCTTACACCGCCTGGTTCAACAGTCTTTCGGCTTTCATTCCGCCGTGGGCGCACGATGGCGGCGACGCCAAGCTGATCGAGCGGCTGAAAGATCCCGCCACGCGCGCCCGCATCCGCAAAGACCTTTTGACGCCATCGAGAGATTGGGACAACGAATGGGACGAAATTCCCGGACCGGAGGCGGTGCTGATCGGCATCGTGCAGAATCCCAAACTGCTGCCCATGCAGGGCAAGAGGCTTTCCGAGGTGGCGAAGATTTGGAACAAAGACCCTATGGATGCATTGTTCGATCTCCTGATCGAAGACAACGCTTTCACTGGAGTGGCCGTCTTCGGCATGTCGGAGCCTGATGTCGCTCTGGTTCTGCAGCAGCCCTGGGTTTCCATTGACAACGATTCCTCGGGCGCCTCTCCCGAGGGCCTTCTGGGGCAGGAACACCCTCATCCCCGCGGCTACGGAACGTTTCCGCGCATTCTGCGGAAGTACGTTCGGGAGGAGCACAAGCTGACTCTGGAAGACGCGATCCGCAAATTCTCCGCGCTGCCGGCACAGCGCTTGCGGCTTACCGATCGTGGTGTGCTGAAAGCGGGAATGTGGGGGGATGTGGTAATCTTCGACCCCGCAAGCATTCGCGACGTGGCTACATTCGAGAACCCGAATCAGTTGTCTGTAGGAATGGAGTATGTGCTGGTGAACGGAGTTCCCGTGATCGACGGCGCAAAGATGACGGGCAAGCTGCCCGGGAAAGTGCTGCGCGGAGAAGGATACGTACCGTAGCAGCGTTGCTCCGGCTGGATTCCTGATGAACTGTCATCCTTTTCTTCGCTCAGAGGCTGTGACTTTTGCTCCTCGACAGGCATCTCATGAAAGCGAGAGATGCCACAGCGGCTAAAAGCCGCGTCCATTGGGCACTCTGACGGCACGGCTGGAAGCCGTGCCCTTCCACGGTGCCGCCTACGTCAAATTAGTCACAACCTCTCAGCATGACAATCTCATTAAAGAGGACTAAATGCGTTTCATAGGTTTGGCGATACTCGTCCTCACCATCCCTGTGCTCTGCTGTCCGGCAATGGGACAAACGTCCGCTCCATCGACTTCCCAGTCGACGGCCAGCACCACTGCAACCGGCAGAATCGAGTACACCCTTCCACCCGACAAAATGCAGAAGGCGCGCGCCCTCTACCTCCAAACCGAGCGCTTCCTGATCCTCGATCCGCTCTACGGATTTCTCGTTCTGCTGGGCTTGCTGTATTTCGGAGTGATCGCCCGCTTTCGTACCTTCGCCGAAAGTAAAAGTCAGCGGAAGTGGCTGCAAGGATTGATTGTGCTGCCGCTGTTCGTGATTACGGCAGCGGTTCTGACCATCCCTATGGACGCGTACCACCAGTATGTTCGGCGGGCATACGGGCTCTCAATTCAAAGCTGGGGCTCATGGCTGGGCGATTGGGTGAAGATACTGGCTCTTACGATTGCCCTGGAAACGGTGCTGCTGTTACTGCTCTATGCCATGATCCGGCGCAGCCCGCGGCGCTGGTGGTTTTATGGCTGGCTGATCTGCATTCCGGTCGTGCTTTTCGTTACATTCATATCGCCAGTGCTGGTTGACCCGCTATTCTACAAATTCACTCCCCTCGAACAGACCAATCCGGA
>DATJXG010000016.1:0-3141 GCA_035500455.1 Terriglobales bacterium
GGGTTGCCGCGCGAATCAAGCACTTCGCGGGCGCGAATCTCGGTAATCGTGCTCATGAAATTCCTTTCTGAGTCATGACGAATTAGTTTGATCCCGGTTGGAGAGACGATTTCCTGCCGGCCAGCCGCCTGTGCGAGTATCACCGTCCGTGAATTCAGGGAACTGCCGATTATAAATCAGGTGCTTGTCACAACTGGTTCGGGCAGCACTCAATTTCTTCTTGCGCGCACCGAATTTGAACTACATTCGCATCAGGATTAGTGAAAGCGTGACTTTGCTCGCGTGTTCGCCAATAGTACTGAACCGCAACGAACCCAGAATTCGCGAAGAAAACACCAGGTACGTTCAGGAGGCAGGGTGAAGATGAAAAAGATTGTGGGCATCGGCTTCGCACTCTTACTTGCAGCGGCTGCGGCTGCCCAGACTGTGCCCGCGGGCACGGCGCTGCGCGTCAAACTGGACAACACGCTCGCGACCTTCTCGAGCAAAAGCGGCGATGCCTTTTCCGGCCATGTAACCGAAGCGCTGACCATTGACGGCCAGACGATCGTGCCCGTGGGGGCAGTGGTGCAGGGCCGGGTCACCAGGGTCAGCGAGCCACGGCGCGTTGCCGGCAAACCCACCATCGGAATTCTTCCGCAGACGCTGGTTCTGCCCACCGGCGAGCACTTCGCCATCGACGCCACGCTGGTGGATACCAATCTTGGGCACGGCACCGACGTCAACGAGGAAGGCCAGTTCAAGGGCGCCGGCCATGACCGTCGAGACCTGCTGGAGATCGCGGGCGGTACCGGCGGCGGCATGCTGATCGGCGGTCTCGCCGCCGCAGGCAAAGGCACGTTGATCGGAGCTGCTATCGGCGGCACGGCAGCTATCGCCTATTGGCTCAGCAAGCGCAACTCGGCCGTGCTGCCGGCGGGAACTGAACTGGTGATGGAAGTGGAGCGGCCGCTGGCCATGACCCCCCCCACCACCGGGCAATAAGCGCCAAGAACCGGCATGCGTGGGCTGAAACCGGCCCCCGCATGCCTCCCGGAGCGCTTGTTCTTGGGATCGTCTATGGCTGCCGCCTGTACGCCTCGTCGTGAATTTCTATCCCGCCCAAGCTCAATGCTCGTAACCCCTTGAGTCCAGAGAAGAATCCGCGCAAGTAGCCAACCGATATGAGCCAACGGTAATCTTAACTTATTGGAGGTAAACTCGTTACAGTGGCCCCAGTGTTTGTAGCCTGCTCTCAATGCGGTTTCGAGAACGATCCGCAGCATCATTTCTGCGGCATGTGCGGCGAGCCGCTGCGCGCCCCTTATGCCGCGCCCACACCGCCGACCAGGCCGGTGCCGGGGATCAGCGGACCGTCGATTCTCGGCCTGGGAGGCGAGGAACCCGCCAGCCGCAGCGTGGACTACCTGTTGGAAGAGGCTGACGAACCACCCAGCCGCCGAGGTTTTGTTTACCTGGTTTTGTTGCTGGTGCTCGGGGTCGTCGCTGTGGGGGCTTGGCGGTGGCGGCAAAGTGGATACCCATGGGACGCACGCCTGGGAGGACATCCGGCAAACGAGAACGTCACGACGCCAGCCTCGGCCCCTGCGTCGCCCTCTGCGCCTGCTGACTCCACTGCACCATCTGCCATAGAGGTCAATCCAGCGAATCCGGCCGCCAACTCGACGCAGCCTCCTGCGCCCGCGACGCCTCCGCCGCCGACAGCAACGACCGATGCTACGGCCCCGGCGGCCCCGGCCACTACGGCTTCAGCCCCAGCGGCAGATCACGCGCAGTCAGGGTCACCTTCCGACGAAGCGAAGCAGGCCGACGCCAAGCCCGCTACTCCTAAGGCGGCAGAGCCGTCGACTTCGGAAACATCGTCCGCCGGACCCAAGTCTGTCGCACCTACGTCTGCCGAACCAGCGTCGGCCGAACCCAAGGCCGCAGCACCCGCCAAGCGCGCCGCGCAAACGGCGAGCAAGGCCGACGATTCTGCTGACGATGACGAAGAGGAAGCCGACGTCGAACCGGTTCAACCCAGATCAGTTCAACCCAGAAAAGCCGCGAAGCCCAGTCCAAATCCCTCTGAAAGGGCAACTCCGGTCGATCCCACTGCCGCCTGGGTGATTGACGGGCAGAAATATCTTTATGGCAACGGTGTTCCCCAGGATTGCCGCCGGGCGAAGGCGCAAATGCTGGCGGCCGCTGCTCGCTCCAATCCCGAGGCCCAGAGCACGCTGGGAACGATGTACGCCACCGGGCACTGCGTGGATCGCGACGTGATCAGCGCCTACCGGTGGTTTGCGCAGGCCTTGCAGAAGGATCCCAGCAATACCCGCATCCAGGAAGACCTGAAGGTGCTGTGGAACGAGATGACTCCCCAGGAAAGACAAGCCGCCGTGCAGAGCAAGCGCTGAAAACCGCTCGGCGGCCGTTGGCGCCAGTCTCTAGCATGCGGGATTGGGTGAATTCATACTATGAATTCACCCTCCAGCTAACAACCAGCGGCCAACTACCCGGCCACCGATCGCCAATCAGAAATCCACCTTCAGACGAGTCCCCGTAAACGTATCTGTGGAGTGGCCGAGAAAATTGCCGGCCGGGTCGTAGGCATCCACCGTTTCCCCGCCCGTGTAGCTGTTGCCGTCGCGGCTCAGGGTAACCGTATCTCGCAGGATCGCCGTGCCCAGCAGGTTGCCGCTGTCGTCGAAGAAGAACGAGGGGTGGAACAGCTTGTAGGTGCGCCGTCCGGTTTGCTGCCAGGTGCCGATGCAGACGTTGTCTTCGATGGGATTGGTGCCATCGGTGAGTACCTCGGTTCCGCCCAGGTTCCAGGCGTCGAACGATTCGCCCACTGCCTGGCCGTCCACGTAAAAGGTTACGTCCCACAGGCCCACGATGGATGCCGAGCCTTTGCCGTCTTTGGCGGACGCCGGCTGCGCCGCGGCTGCCTGTGCCAAGGCCATCGGAAGTGCGGACCGCGACGCCGGCCTGGCGGAAGGCGCAGCCATCCCGGACATCACTTGCCGCAACAGCGCTGAACGGTCGCAGGCCGCGGCGTGGCCCACAAAACCGGCGGCGCAGATCGAGAGAAACACCAGATCATAGAACCATTTCTTCATCATGCTCATCGGCATACTTTTCTCCTCAGTTTTAACT
>DATJXG010000017.1:0-9883 GCA_035500455.1 Terriglobales bacterium
CTGACAAGGTGTCGGCGGCGGCTGAGAAAGAAGTCAAGAAGCAAGCGACTCAGCAGGACGCGCTGGCGAAGTCGAGCATGCCGGTTCCCCTGAGAGCCGTCAGGAGACCGGTGACCGTCCGCGACGAAAGTGAACTGGACACGCGCCGACAGAAGGCGGCGAATGAGTTGGCTGCTGCCGCACCCGCAGCGCCGTCTCCGGCTTCCGCGCCGGCAACGGCGCGAGTTTTGCCGCGAAACACCAATGAGACTGTGAGTGTGAGTGTGGAACAAGCGACAGTGGCGCAACCGGCGAAGGATGGCGCCGTGGGCGAGATTGCCAAATCTGAACCCGCCGCTGCTTCCGGCGGACTGCAGGCTACGGCTGGTCCGGTGGCTGCCAAGGCCAAGCCTTTGCGGGATCCCTTCTTCATGGGCATGCGCCGGGCGAACGGGCCGGGCTCGGGCTTCGCCGGAATCAGCAGCTCATCCGTCAATTGGGCTGTTTCTCCCGAAGGCAGACTGCAGCGCTCGACTGACGCGGGTAAAACCTGGGAGGCGGTGCCAATGCTCGAGGGTTCCAGCTTTCACGCCGTGTCAGCTGTGGGGCGGGACGTTTGGGCAGGCGGCGATCATGGTCTGCTCTGTCACTCCTCCGACGGCGGGGGACACTGGACGGAGGTGAAGCCCGTGTTTCTGGGGACGGCTTTGACGGCAGACATTGTCCACATCGAATTTCTCGACGCGCGCCACGGGCGGCTGACGACGGCGAACCAGGAAATCTGGGCCACCACCGATGGCGGCGCGACCTGGTTGAAACGGTAATCCAAAGGCCGGAAGATCTTTGCGGTGAAGAATAAAACCGCAAAGAACGCAAAGGACGCAAAGAAAATAAAACCCGCTGCTTTTTCTTCTTACCCCCGAGTTTCTGGGCAATCGGCACAGTCGGGTTTCCTTCGTGCTCCTTCGTGTGCTTTTCCTTCGTGCTCCTTCGTGTTTCGCCTTGGGCTGTGCAAAACCCGCGCCGGTAACCGATTTTAGAGGATCCTGCGCGAAAGCCGCCGCCGCGCGGTTTCTGTCTGATAAGAAAAGATTTGCAAGCGATTGCGGGTTCTGCGCGTCTGCGGAGCACGATTACTTCCAGGTGTTACCTGGTGACTCTCAGGAATTACTGACGTGATATTTACGATGCAGAGTCCCTGACCTAGTATCGGTAGTGTGATTTCGGCAGTTCTGGGGGAGGGCTGCCAGGGCGCTTCGAACCTTCGGGTTTCGGGGCGCCTTTTTACTTGTCGCGCCGGCGTCTCGCCGGTTTGCGTCGGGGATTCTCGCTTTGCCTTGAGCGCTGTGCTTCTGTCCGGCGTTGCCGGCGGGACGCGGGCGCTACGGGTTGCGTTTCTCAGTCGGCGTGGGTGGGGCTGGCAGCGGGCGTGGGAACGTGCTTGCGGCGCTTCATCCACCAGCGCAGGCGGTCCAAATAGATGTAAACCACCGGCGTGGTGAAGAGAGTGAGCGCCTGGCTGACGATTAGCCCGCCGACAATGGTAATTCCCAGCGGGCGGCGCAGCTCTGAGCCGGTACCGCTGCCGAGTGCCAGGGGCAGGCCGCCAAGCAAGGCCGCCATGGTGGTCATCATGATGGGGCGGAAGCGCAAGAGGCAGGCTTCGTGGATCGCGTCCACCGGCGACTTGCCTTCTTCGCGCTCCGCCTGCAGCGCGAAGTCGATCATCATGATGGCGTTTTTCTTTACGAGTCCAATCAACAAAATAATGCCGATCAGACCGATTACGTTCAGCTCATTGCCGGTGAGCTTCAGCGCCAGCAGCGCGCCCACGCCCGCGGAAGGCAGCGTGGAAAGAATTGTGATGGGGTGGATGTAGCTCTCGTAGAGCATTCCCAGCACGATGTAAACCGTGGCCAGAGCGGTCAGGATGAGGATTGGCTCGTTTGCCAGCGAGTCCTGGAACGCGGCGGCAGTCCCCTGGAAGCTGGCGTGAATGGTTCCAGGGAAGTTGATGGACTGTTCCGCCTTCTCGATTGCCTCGGTCGCCTGCCCCAGCGAAATGTTGGGAGCGAGATTGAACGAGATCGTCACCGAAGGCCATTGCCCCTGATGGCTGACGGCCAGGGCGGTATTCGACGGGCCAAAGTGGGCAAACGTGGAGAGCGGCACCATCTGCCCGTTGGTGGAGCGAACCCAGACCGACTGCAGCGCATCCGGGCTTTGCTGGAAGCGGGGATCGACTTCCATCACCACGTGATACTGATTCAACTCCTGGTAAATGGTTGAAACCTGGCGCTGGCCAAAGGCGTCATAAAGCGCGCTGTCGATGGCTGCCGTGGTAACACCCATGCGGGCCGCGGTGTCGCGGTCAATCAGAATCCCGGCCTGCAGACCGTGATCCTGCTGGTCGGTGTTGGCGTCACGCAGTTCAGGCAGCGTGCGCAACTTTTGCAGCAAGCGCGGCGCCCAGTTGTTCAGTTCGGTGAGGTCTTCGCCCTGGATGGTGTACTGGTACTGCGCCTGGCCCAGGCGCCCGCCGATGTTGAGGTCCTGCGCCGACTGCATGTAGAGCGTGGCGCCGGGAACCACCGCCAGCTTGCGGCGCAGTTCGCTGATCACCTGGTCGGCGGACTTGGGATCACCTTTCAACCAGGGCAATTGAAACGAAGGCTTATTGCGCTGCCGTTGGTTCAGAGGCTTGAGAGTGATGAACATTCGCCCCTGGTTCATGGCGGTGTTTCCGCCGGCAAACCCGACGATGGTTTGCACATTGGGATCTTTCATCACGATGTTGACGAACTGCACCATCTTGACGCGCATGGCGTCGAAGGAAATGTCCTGCGATGCCTGCACCGAACCCATCAGGCGGCCGGTATCCTGCTGGGGAAAGAAGCCCTTGGGGGCGGTGCTGTACATGTACACGCTGAGGGCGGCGGTTGCGATGGTGATGAACAGAGTCAGCGGCTGATGCCGCAGCACCCATCCCAGAGTGACGCGGTAAAAGGCGAGGATGCGGTCAAAGATTCCCTGGCTGAAGCGATAGGCGCGGCCATGCTTCTCCTCGCCCAGCGACCTGAGAAACTTGGCGCACATGGTGGGCGTGGTGGTGAGAGAAACCATGAGAGAAACGCCAATGGCGATGCTCAGAGTGACGGCGAATTCGCGGAACAGCCGGCCGACGATCCCTCCCATCAACAAGATCGGGATGAACACCGCCACCAGCGAGGTGCTCATGGAGACTACGGTAAAGCTGATTTCGCGCGCCCCCCGAAAGGCCGCCTGCACCGGGGGCAAGCCTTGCTCGAGATAGCGGGTAATGTTTTCCAGCACGACGATGGCGTCATCCACTACGAACCCGGTGGAGACCGCCAGCGCCATGAGCGAAAGATTGTCCAGGCTGTAGCCCATTAGATACATCACGCCGAATGTGCCCACCAGCGACAGCGGCACCGCCACGCTGGGAATCAAGGTGGCCCGCAGGGTGCGCAGGAAAACGAAAACCACCAGGATCACCAGAACGACGGAGATCATCAGGGTGATCTCGATATCGCGCAATGAGGCGCGGATGGTGGTGGTGCGGTCCATCACTACGTCAAGATGAATCGCGGGCGAAATCGAAGCCTGCAGTTCGGGCAGCAAGGCGTAGACGCGGTCCACGGTGCCGATGATGTTGGCGCCGGGCTGGCGAAAGATGATTACCAACACCGCGGGCTTGCCGCCTGAGAGACCGATGTTGTGAATGTCTTCGACCGAGTCCTCCACGTCGGCCACATCCCCCAGGCGGACGGTGGCGCCGGTCGCGGGGTTGGTAGAGACCACCAGGGGGCGGTACTGATCGGCTAACTTGATCTGGTCGTTGTCGTCGATCGCCCAGGTGTTCACGGCGTTGGCCACTTGTCCCTTGGGGCGGTTGGCGTTGGCGGCGCCCAAAGCGGTGCGTATGGTGTCCAGCCCCACGCCCAGCTTGTTCAACAGCGTAGGGTTGACCTCGGCACGCACTGCCGGGCGCGCGCCGCCGCCGACGAATACCTGGCCCACGCCCTCCACCTGCGCCAGCTTCTGCGCCAGGATAGAATCCGCGGAGTCGTACATGCGCGGCAGGGGAATGGTGTCTGAGGTCAGGGAGAGAATCACGATGGGCGCGTCCGCCGGATTTACCTTGCGGTAAGTGGGATTTCCCGGCATGTTGGCCGGCAACTGGCTGCGGGCAGCGTTGATCGCCGCCTGAACATCGCGGGCGGCGGCGTCGATGTTGCGGTTGAGATCGAATTGCAGCGCGATGCCGGTCGAGCCCATCTGGCTCGTTGAGGTCATCTGGTTGACGCCGGCGATGCGTCCGAACTGGCGTTCCAGCGGCGTGGCCACGGCCGAGGCCATCGTTTCCGGGCTGGCGCCGGGCAGCCCCGCGCCCACGGAAATGACCGGAAATTCCACCTGGGGAAGCGGGGCAACCGGCAGGAAGTTGAAAGCCAGGGCACCCGACATCAGCAGCGCCAGCGTCAGCAGTGACGTTCCGATCGGGCGCTTGATGAATGGGGTGGATACGCTCATAGCTCAGTGCTCAGTCTGTGCCTGCCGCCTCAGCTTCGATCGGGTTGCCGATGCTGTACTTTTCGAACCGCTTCGCCAGGCGGTCAAACCACAGGTAAACCACCGGCGTGGTGTAAAGAGTGAGCAGCTGGCTCACCAGCAATCCGCCGACGATGGTGATGCCCAGCGGATGGCGTAACTCCGAGCCTGTGCCCCGGCCCAGGGCCAGAGGTAAGCCGCCCAGCAGCGCGGCCATAGTCGTCATCATGATGGGGCGGAAGCGGAGAAGCGAGGCCTGGAAAATGGCTTCTTCGGGCTCTTTGTGCTGTTCGCGCTCGGCTTCCAGCGCGAAATCGATCATCATGATGGCGTTCTTCTTCACGATGCCGATCAGCAAAATGATGCCGATCAGCGCGACCACGCCGAGGTCATTGCCAGTGATGAGCAGGGCGAGGATCGCACCCACGCCGGCCGAGGGCAGGGTGGAAAGAATCGTGATGGGGTGGATGTAGCTCTCGTACAGAACTCCCAGCACGATGTACACGGTAATGATGGCGGCCAGAATCAGCCAGGGCTCGCTGGAAAGCGAATTGCGAAAGGCTGCGGCCGTGCCCTGAAAGCTGGTGTGAACGCTGGCCGGCATGCCGATGTCTTTTTCGGCGGTGTCAATGGCTTTTGTGGCATCGCCCAGGGAAACGCCGGGCGCAAGGTTGAACGAGAGCGTCACCTCAGGAAACTGCCCCTGATGGCTGATGGAGAGGGCCGCGTTGGTGGAGGCGAAGTGGCTGAATGCAGAAAGCGGAACCTGCATTCCGGTGCCCGACTTCACGTAGATGTTCTTCAACGCCTCCGGGCTTTGACGGAAGTCGGGGCCTACTTCCAGCACCACGTGGTACTGGTTGAGTTGAGTGAAGATGGTGGAAACCTGGCGCTGACCGAAGGCGTCGTAGAGAGTGTTGTCGATGGTCGCAGGCAGAATTCCCAGTCGGCCCGCGGTGTCGCGGTCGATCACCAGGTCGGCCTGCAGGCCGTTGTTCTGCTGGTCGCTGGCGACGTCGGTGAGTTCCGGAACGGTTTGCAGCTTGCTCAGCAGGCGCGCAGAAATCCGGGCCAGTTCGGTGGAGTCGGTGTCTTCCATGGAATACTGGAACTGGGTGCGGCTGACGCGGTCTTCCACCGTCAGGTCTTGCACCGGCTGCATGTATAGCGTGATGCCGTGGATTTGCGCCAGTTGCGGCTGCAGGCGGCGGATGATCTCGGATGCGGTGGCAGAGCGTTCGTCGCGCGGCTTGAGGTTGATTTGAATGCGCCCGCTGTTGGGGGTGATGTTGGTGCCATCCACGCCGATGAAGGAGGAGAGGCTGTCCACGTCGCGGTCTTTGAGGATGGCCGCAGCCAGTTGCTGCTGGCGCTGCGCCAGGGCGTCGAACGATACGTTTTCCGGCGCTTCCGAGATGCCGAGAATCACGCCCGTGTCCTGCACGGGGAAAAAGCCCTTGGGAACCACCACGTAAAGAAACAGCGTCAGCACCAGCGTGCCCGCTGTCACCAACAGAGTCGCGGTCTGGTGGCCCAGTACCCACTTCAGGGTGCGTCCGTAGAACTCGATCACGCGATTGTAGAAATTCTCCGACACCTCGTAGAAGCGGCTGCGTTTCTCGCTTCTCGGCTTGAGCAGCTTGGCGCACATCATGGGCGTCAGGCTGAGGGAGACGCCGGCGGAAACCAGGATGGTGACCGCCAGGGTTACCGCGAACTCGCGGAAGAGGCGCCCCACGATATCGCCCATGAACAGAAGCGGGATGAGCACCGCGATCAGCGAGACGGTCAGCGAAACGATGGTAAAGCCGATCTGGCCGGCGCCCTCCAGGGCCGCCTGCAGCGGACTCTGGCCTTGCTCGAGGTAGCGGTCGATGTTCTCGATCATGACGATGGCGTCATCCACCACGAATCCGGTGGAGATCGTCAGGGCCATGAGTGTGAGGTTGTTCAGGCTGTAGCCCAAGAGATACATCACCCCGAACGTGCCCACGATCGAAAGCGGAACCGCGACGCTGGGAATAATGGTGGCGTACACGTTGCGCAGAAACAGGAAGATCACCAGCACGACCAGCACGACGGTAAGCATCAGTTCGAACTGGACGTCGGCGACCGAGGCGCGGATGGTGACCGTGCGGTCGGTAAGAATCTGCACGCTGACCGACGAGGGCAGGGAAGCCTGCAGTTGCGGCAGCAGGCCCTTGATGCGGTCCACGACGGTGATGATGTTGGCGCCCGGCTGGCGCTGGATGTTGACCAGCACCGCCGGAGTCCGGTTCATCCACGCCGCCTGCAGGGTGTTCTCAATCCCGTCGGTCACGGTAGCCACGTCGGAAAGGCGCACCGGTCCGCCGTTGCGATACGCCACTACGATCGGCCGGTAGTCGTCACTGGAGGTGAGCTGGTCGTTGGCTCCGATGGTGTAGGACTGGCGCGGGCCTTCGAGGTTCCCTTTTGCCTGGTCCACGTTGGCCGCGGCCAGCGCGGTGCGCAGGTCTTCCAGGCTCATGCCATAGGAGGCCAGCGCTGTAGGATTGGCCTGAATTCGCACCGCCGGCTTTTGCCCGCCACTGATCGAAACCAGTCCTACGCCCGGCAACTGGGAAATTTTCTGGGCCAGCGCAGTGTCGGCCAGATCCTCAACTTTGGAAAGGGGCAACGTCGCCGATGTCATGGCCAACGTCAGAATGGGAGAGTCGGCGGGGTTGACCTTGCTGTAGATCGGCGGGTTGGGCAGGTCCGCCGGCAAATAGGTGCCGCTGGCATTGATCGCCGCCTGCACCTCCTGCTCGGCGATGTCGATGTTCTGGTCGAGGCTGAACTGCAGCGTGATCACCGAACTGCTGAAGGAGCTGGTGGAGGTCATCTGGTTCAGGCCGGGCACCTGGCCGAACTGCCGCTCCAGGGGAGCGGTGACCGAAGAAGCCATGACCTCAGGATTGGCGCCGGGGTAGAAAGTGGCGACCTGAATGGTGGGATAGTCCACCTCGGGCAGAGCGGAGACGGGAAGCTGGCGGTAGGCGACGATCCCCACCAGCGTCAGGCCAATCATCAGCAGGGATGTGGCGACGGGCCGGAGGATGAATAGCCGTGAAGGTCCGCTCATGGATGTTGTCGTCCTGGTCTCAAGTTCGACTCGTTGCTCATTGCCGCTCAGCGCCCGCCCGTGCCTGAGCTTCCCGAGGTTCCATCCCCTGTGCTGCTCGGCTCCCCGTTTGCGGTCGAGGACTCCTGCGAATGATTGCCTGCGCGCCCTGCCATGCGAGGCTCGACCTTGCTGCCTTCTTTCAATTTGTCCTGGCCGTCGGTGACTACGGTCTCATCCGGCGACAGGCCGCTGGCGATGGCGGTGAGGTTGCCCTGGGTGATAGCAATGGTCACCGGGCGCACTTCCACGGTGTTATCCGGCTTCAGGGTGAACACATAGTTGCCCTGCTGCCCACGTTGAATGGCGGCGGCGGGAACCACTGTGGCGTTTTTGCGGGTTTCCAGCAAGAGATGGGTGTTGACGAACTGGTTCGGCCACAGGGTTTCGTTTTTATTATCGAAAACCGCTTTCAGGCGGACGGTGCCGGTGGTCTGGTCGATCTGGTTGTCCACGGTCAGCAGTTTGCCGGTTTCCAACTTGGTCTGGTCGTCGCGGCTGTAGGCCTGCGCGATGAGGGTCCCCTGGTGCATGTGCTGGATCACTTCAGGGAGCTGGTCTTCGGGCAAAGTGAAAATTACCGCGATGGGCTGCATTTGTGTGATCACCAGCATGGCGTTGGTGTCGGACGCGTGCACCATGTTGCCCTGGTCCACCAGGCGCAGGCCGATGCGTCCGCTCACGGGGGCCGTGATGCGGCAATAGACGAGCTGCAGCTTGGCGTTGTCGATCGTGGCCTGATCGTTACGCACGGTACCATCGAGCTGGTTCACCGTAGCCAGCTGCGTGTCCACTTGCTGCTGTGACATGGCACCGGAGGCCTGCAGCAGGCCTTTGAATCGGTCATAGTTCAGTTTGGCATCGCGGAGTTGGGCCTGATCGCGGGACAATTGCGCTTCCGCCTGCTCCAGTTGCACCTGGTAGGGCCGCGGATCTATTACCGCCAGCAGATCGCCCTTATTGACATGCTGGCCTTCTTTGAAGGCGACTTGCACCAGTTGCCCGTCAACCCGGCTCTTTATGCTCACGGTGTTGAAGGCGGTCACCGATCCCAGCCCGTTGAGATACACGGGCATATCCTGTTTCAGGGCCTTGGCCACCGTAACCGGCATTACTTGATTCAGGTTCGCGCGGGCTTTCGATACTGACGAGCTGCCCGAGCAGCCAATCGCTACCGCAAACAGCGATAAGAGAGACGCGAAAGCGAGAATCTTGCAGGAAATCCCAATCCGGCCGCCGGGTAGAGCCCACAGCTTGGACGGCGCGGAACTACCTCCAGTCGCGAACTCAGACGAAGCTCTTGTCATTGCGCAGGACCCCTGTCGTAGGTAAGTGTGCCACGTCTCATCATAATCTCAGGCAATACCAAAATTTCGGGCTAGCAATTGGACGGCCCAGGACGAGTGCTGGTTGCGGAAAGAACTTGAAAAAGACGCGTACTGAGCATAATCGCGCGTGCACCCTGGGTTCGGTGTAAAGTTTTGTAAAACTTGGTAGTTAGTTCGTCAAGGACGGCGAAGAATTTAGCCCGGAGGGTGACAATTTGTCCGCGCCCGGGGGCGCTCCTGAATCCGCTTCAAATCGGGTATCGAGGGTTCCTCGGCGTCTTCCGGAGTTGCAAAACCGCAAAGATCGCAAAGGTCGCCAAGAAGCACGCGTTCAGCGCGTGATGCCTTCCTCAAAGAACCGGGGAGTCAGGAGCTGCAATGCCAGCGCCTTGACAGGCCGGAAGTGCAGGCGCTACATTATGGCATTCAAGTTTGAGCTGTTTTCAGTAGTCCAGACGCGAGCACATGAGCGACAGGCGCATCGTACGGCGAGTAAGTCTGGTAGGCCTACGAGTACGTGTCTCCGCCGCCTCGGTCTGGAGGGCATGAGTGAGCTGATACAGCAATTCTAGAAAGCTCTCAAACCCACCTGCCAGAGGCCCTGGTGAGGTGGGTTTCGTGTTTTGGAGCTGCTTCGCGGTTCACAAGATTTCTAACCGAAGGGTGCGGAGATCGCAGAGAAATCAGGTAATGAGGGTTTTATGGCTAACGACAAAGCGACATTGACCGGCTCGAGAATTTTGTGGGAGTGCCTGGAGCGCGAAGGCGTGAAGCACATCTTCGGCTACCCGGGCGGCGCGATCCTGCCTGCTTACGATGCGCTCAAGCACAGCTCGATTCACCACATCCTGGTGCGGCA
>DATJXG010000018.1:0-5494 GCA_035500455.1 Terriglobales bacterium
GCACCGGCCCAGGGCAGCAGCGCGCTGAAGATCATTCTCATCGTCGTTGCGGTGATCGTCGGGCTGGGGATCCTGGGAGTGGGCGCCATCGGCTTCATCGGCTGGCGCATCGCGCATAACACACACATCCACCAGAAAGACGGCGAGGTGAAGGTGGAGACGCCCTTCGGCACCGTGGAAAACACTACGGATCCGGACGAGGTGTCCAAGAACCTCGGGGTGGAATTTTATCCCGGGGCCTCGGTCGTGAAAGGCTCGTCAGCCAACGTTACCTTCGGCAATACCAGCAGCGCCGCCGTCGAGTTGGAGACCAGCGACTCGGTCAGCGCGGTGACCGACTTCTACAAAGCGCGGTTTCCTGGAGCGAACGTGATGTCGTCGGAAGGGGACCATACCTCGATCGTCGCGGGCGACCGGGGGAAGGTGACGACGATTACCATCGAAACCAATGAGGGCAAAACCCACATCAAGATCGCGAAGGTCACGGGCAAGGCAGTGGAGCACGCGGGCGCGCCGAACTAGCTATGCCGGGCCTTGCGAGAGCATCGGCGCGCCGGACAAAATACATAGGTCCTTCGCTTCGCTCAGGATGACAATCCAATTTATTATGCGAACTTTCGGGACAGCGCACTAGCAGCGCGTTTCCTAAAATTCGCAGCGGAAGGATCTGAGGCAAGCCGCTGCGATGTACTTTTCCGCGGGGACTAACGTCCCTGGTTATGGGGTTGCTGCGCGGTTGGAGCCGCGCCTTTCAAAGCGGTTGATCCGCCCATGCCTGACCGCTTCGCCGAACTCGCCTCCGCCGCCAAATCTGCTGCTGTAGATGCTCCGGCCCTGGAGCATTCCCTGCGCCGCCAGGTGCGGGGGGAAGTCCGCTTCGACAACAGCGCCCGCGCCCTTTACGCCACCGACGCCTCGAACTACCGGCAGGTGCCGATCGGGGTGGTGATTCCGCGCGACGCGGACGACGTAATCGCCACAGTTTCCATCGCGCGGGGATATGGGGCTCCGATTCTCTGCCGCGGCGGAGGCACTTCGCTCGCGGGACAGTGCTGCAACGTGGCGGTGGTGCTGGATTTTTCCAAGTACATGGCGCAGATTCTGGAGATCGATGCCGAGCGCCGCATCGCCCGCGTGCAGCCGGGAGTGATTCTTGACCACCTGCGCGCGGCCGCCGAAAAGTACAAGCTCACCTTCGCCCCCGACCCGGCCACGCACAACCGCTGCACCATCGGCGGCATGATCGGCAATAACTCCTGCGGGGTGCACTCGGTGATGGCGGGCAAGACCGACGACAACATCGAGGAACTGGAGATCCTGACCTACGACGGCTTGCGCATGAAAGTTGGCCGCACCGGCGAGGACGAACTGCAGAAGATCATCGGCGAGGGCGGACGGCGCGGCGAAATTTACGCGGGGCTGAAGGCGATCCGCGAGAAATACGGCGAACTGGTGCGGCAGCGGTATCCGGATATTCCGCGCCGCGTCTCTGGCTACAACCTGAATTATCTTCTGCCGGAGAACGGCTTTCAGGTGGCGCGGGCGCTGGTGGGGACTGAAGGCACGTGCGTCACCACGCTGGAGGCCACGTGCCGGTTGGTAGAGAGCCCGCAAGAGCGCGTGACGCTGGCTATCGGATATTCCGACGTCTTCGAGTGCGCCGACCGGGTTCCCGAGATCATGGCGCACAAGCCGATCGGCCTGGAGGGCTTCGACCATCTGCTGGTGGAATATTCGCGGCGTAAGAACATGAATTCGGAAGGCGTAGCGCTGCTGCCGCCGGGCGGAGGCTGGCTGTTGGCGGAGTTCGGCTCCGACACGGCAGCCGAAGCCGAATCTCAGGCGCGCGGACTGATGGCGGCGTTGTCGCGAGGCGCAAATCCTCCCGGCCTGAGTTTGTACACCGGAAAGCGTGAGGTGGCGCAGGTGTGGAAGGTCCGCGAGTCGGCGCTGGGAGTTGTATCGCACAACGCGGGCGAGCCCATCGCGTGGGAGGGCTGGGAAGATGCGGCGGTTGCCCCGGAAAAGCTGGGCGGGTACCTGCGCGACCTGAATAAGCTGCTGGGGCGGTATCACTACAAAAGCTCGCTCTACGGCCACTTCGGGCATGCCTGCGTGCACTTGCGCATCAGCTTTGATTTTGAGACCGAAGAAGGCATCCGCAAGTTTCGCAGCTTCGTGGAAGAGGCGGCGGACCTGGTGGTCGGCTACGGCGGTTCGTTCTCCGGTGAGCATGGGGACGGGCAATCGCGCGCCGAACTGCTGCCGAAGATGTTCGGCCCGGAGCTGGTGCAGGCCTTCCGCGAATTCAAGGGCCTGTGGGATCCACAGTGGAAGATGAATCCGGGGAAGGTGGTGGAGCCGTACCGAGTGGACGAGAATCTTCGCCTGGGAGCCGGGTTCAAGCCCTGGGAGCCGGAAACCCACTTCACATTTCCTGAGGATCACGGCAGCATTTCCTACGCCGCGCTGCGCTGTGTGGGCGTGGGCAAGTGCCGCAACTACGAAGAAGGCGTGATGTGCCCCAGCTTCCGGGCCACCCGCGAGGAGGAGCACTCCACGCGAGGGCGCGCCCATCTGTTGTGGGAGATGACCAAGGGCGAAGTGATTCGCGACGGCTGGCGCAACCAAGAGGTGAAGAAGTCGCTCGACCTGTGCCTGGCCTGCAAAGGCTGCAAGAGCGATTGCCCGGTGAACGTGGATGTGGCGACCTATAAGGCCGAGTTTTTTTCGCATTATTACGAAGGACGGCTACGCCCGCGCAGCGCTTACGCTTTCGGCCATATTGACCGCTGGGCGCGGGTTGCGTCGGTGGCGCCGTGGCTGGCCAATTTGCCAACTCAATTGCCGTTATTGCGTAATCTGGCGAAGTGGCTGGCGGGAATGCCGCAACAGCGGACGGTTCCGCGCTTCGCCAGCCAGACTTTTCGCGGGTGGTTCGAGAAGCGCCCGGGGAAGAATCCGGCGAGCCCGCAGGTTCTGCTCTGGCCTGACACCTTTAACAATTATTTTCTGCCCGATACGGCTAAGGCCGCGGTTGAAGTGCTGGAGGCAGCCGGTTTCCGGGTGTCACTGCCGCGCACGATTCTTTGTTGCGGACGTCCGCTCTATGATTTCGGCTTCCTACACCGCGCCAAGCGCCTGCTGCTGCAAACCCTGGAGGCTCTCGCGCCGGAGATCGAAGCGGGGATTCCAGTGGTCGCGCTGGAGCCAAGCTGCGCCGCGGTTTTCCGCGACGAACTGCGGAACCTGTTTCCCGACGATCCGCGCGCGCAGAAGCTTTCGCGGCAGACGTTCCTGTTGAGTGAGTTTCTGGAGAAAAAGGCGGGGGACTTCGCGTTGCCGATGTTAAATGCCAAAGCCCTTATTCATGGCCACTGCCATCACAAGTCGATCATGAAGATGACCGACGAAGAATCAGTTTTGCGCAGGATGGGCATCGATTTCCACGCGCCGGCCGCGGGCTGCTGCGGCATGGCCGGCTCTTTCGGCTTTGAGCACGACCGTTACGATATTTCGCTGGCGATTGGAGAGTTGGAATTGCTGCCCGCGCTACGTAACGAGCCGGCGGAGAACCTGATCATCGCTGACGGCTTCAGCTGCCGGGAGCAAATCGCGCAGTGCGCCGGGCGGAAGGCGCTGCATCTGGCGGAGGTGATCCAGATGGCGTTGCGGCAGCGATAGCGAAAGCTCGAGCGCGCAGCAATCTTGACAGGGAGCAGGTCAGCCGGTTTGCTCCTGCGGCGGCGTTTCATTGCCACTTCCCAGGGCCTTTTGCATCAGCACGCTGTCCAGCCAGCGGCCGAACTTGAAGCCTACGGATTGCAGCAATCCGGCGCGGTGGAATCCAAAGCGTTCGTGCAGCTTTACCGAAGCCAGGTTGTCGCTGCCGCCGATCACCGCCACCATCTGCCGCGCTCCCCAGCGCTCGCAGGCTTCGATCAGCGCAGCCAACAGCGAACGCCCGAGGCCGCGGCCGATGTGATCGGGATGGATGTAGATGGAATCCTCGACGGTGAAGCGGTAGGCCGGCCGGGGACGATAGGGCACGGCGTAAGCATAGCCGAGCACAGCGCCATCGACTTCGGCGGCGACGTAGGGCAAGCCGCGGGCTTCGACATCAGCCCGGCGGCGCGCGATTTCGGTGGCATCGGGTGGATCGGTCTCGAAGGTGACGGTGCTGTTGCGCACATAGTGCGCGTAGATCTCTACGATAGCGGCGACATCGGCGGTTCCAGCCGGCCTGATTAACGGCAGAGCGGTCATCGGCTGAAATTGTAGCAGTGGCGTTGAGGGCGCCGGCATCGCGACTGGCGCCGCTTGACTTTGAAGTTCCGCTGGGTGAATGTGGAGTGGCCTCAGGTTCGACAAAAATGGAAACTATTCAGAAGGAAACAGCTCTTGACCTGGTGTGGATCCGCGTGCAATTTCCCGCACTGGCTCAGATGGTCAATGGCGAGCATGCAGTTTTTTTCGACGGCCCCGGGGGAACCCAGGTACCGCAGCGAGTAATCGATGCGATAGCTGAATACCTGGCGTATTCCAACGCGAACACTCACGGCGCCTACGCCACCAGCCGACGAACGGACGTGATGATCGACGGCGCGCGCGCGGCGATGGCTGACTTTTTCCACTGCGACAGCGACGAAGTGGTGTTCGGCCCCAACATGACGACGCTGACCTACGCCATGAGCCGGGCCATCGGCCGTGAGATCGTCCCCGGCGACGAGATTCTACTAACCCATCTTGACCACGATGGCAATATCTCCCCCTGGCGGGCGCTGGAAGAGCGAGGCGCGAAAATTCAGTTTGTGGACATCAACGAGGCGGACTGCACGCTCAACCTCGATGATCTGGCGGGCAAGCTGAGCTCGCGTACGAAACTGGTGGCTGTGGGATACGCTTCGAATGCCGTGGGAACGATCAACCCGGTGAATGAGATCGTCCGCCTGGCGCATGAGCGTGGGGCGATGGCTTACATCGATGCGGTACACTACGCGCCGCATGGCCCCATTGACGTACGTGAACTGGATTGCGATTTCCTGGTGTGCTCGACGTACAAGTTCTTCGGCCCGCACATGGGAGTGCTATACGGCAAGCGCGAGCATCTGCAGCGGCTGCGCCCCTACAAGCTGCGCGCCAACACCGAGGCGATTCCCAACCGCTGGGAGTGGGGGACGCTGAATCATGAGTGCATCGCAGGGATCGGGGCTTGCGTGGAGTATCTGGCGGACCTGGGGCGGATGGTCAGCGAAGGTAGCGCCGGCGTCCCGCCGGCACCTGACCCGCGGCGCACAAGCATGGTTTCTCGTGCAACCGCCGGCGGGACTCGGACGCTCCCGCGGCGGGCGGCGCTGCTTGCCGCCTACCAGGCAATTCAGCAGCACGAGCGCGGGCTAATCGAAAAGCTGATCGGCGGATTGCTGACAATTCCCGGCCTGAAGTTCTATGGCATCCGCGAGCCGGAGCGATTTGAGCGGCGCTGCCCGACGGT
>DATJXG010000019.1:0-10330 GCA_035500455.1 Terriglobales bacterium
CCGCCCGCTCCCAGGGAGAGGCAGGAACCCGGACTGTTTCAGTTCGCATCATTCTCGAACCCTCATTCTTGGTGCGCTAGTCTCCGTCTTGTGTGCGAGGCATCGATTTCGGCGCGTTGCCCGCCCAGGCGCGGAGCGACAAACCAACTGATTGCCGATCCCCGGGAGCCGTCACGAGCCGTTCGCAGGCCACTCCAATTTGAAATTGGCGGGGGCCTTTGATCCCCGTAGCTAAAACCACCGTTGACAACAGCCCATTTATCGCAGCGATGACTCGCTGCGCCCCTAATTCCAGCCCCAAGCCAAGTCTTTTAGCAGCCGGAGCGCCACAACCGCTATAGATTACTACCGCTGAAGGCACTTAGCCCGCCTGCTGCTCAGTGTTGACATTTTTTTTACAAGTTGCGGAATGAGCCTCGGAAATCAGGGTGCAAGAAAATTTCGAACCGGTGCCGATGTCAAGAAATTGTCAGGGCCTCGTGAGGATGGAGCTTGGGAAGTTAAGGGCGTAATTTATCGCACCAGGGCGAAAGCGACGATGGTTTCACCGCTGGTGCCGGTAGCGGTCTCGTGTTCCTTGCGCACGGTGGTTTCGAGATTGTCGGGGTCGGGAATCATTTCGCAGGCGGCGATTTCTTCCTCGGTTGCACCTTCGAAGCACAAATCACACACGCCGAGTTCGCCCTCTGACTTCACTGGCGGCCCGAAGGTGCGGCAGAGAATCGGGCGATGTTCGTAAAGGTCACAGGTCTTGGTTTCCGGATCGAGCACCGGGCAGGGCTCGTCGTTGGCAAAGGCGTTCCACTTATCGACATACTCGTCGGACTCAGAGAGCACGCCCGTGGCGGGATCGCCGGGAAATTCAGGAGACAACCGGGCCACAACTTCCAGAGTACGGCTGCGCACCCGAGCCGCGCGCGCGGGGTCCTTCAATTCAAGTTCGGCCAAACCCTTGCGGAGGCGGGCAGCGTCGAGCTGGCTGATGGCAAATACACCGACGCAGCATTTCGCACAACCCGGTTTGCAGGCGAGCCACTTTCCCCCGCGCTGAAAAGCGTCGGCCAGGGCGGCATTCACGATCTGCACCAGTTGCTGATCTCCGGGTGGCACTGAAGCACAAGGCATGGCAGTAAGGATAACCTGCGAGACCAAAGAGAGCCGCGACTTTTTTGAAATGCGCCAACCAGCGCCGGGCCTCGGGGCAGAAAAAGCGTACTACTGGATCTGGATTACGCCCTCAGGGGCGCTGGCCTTAATTTCTTCTACCCTGGACGCTACTTTCCTGGCGAAATCGTACAGCGACTTGGCATGGGGAGAGTCTTCGCCCTCCAGGACGGCAGGCTTGCCGGTGTCTCCAGCTTTGCGGATCTCGGGATCGAGTTGAATATTGCCGAGAAACGGGACCCCGAACTCGCTGGCGGTTCTTTCGGCACCGCCGCGGGAGAAGATGTCGATTTCGTGATTGCAGTGGGGGCAGACGAAATAGCTCATATTCTCGACGACCCCCACCAGGTCCACCTTCATCTGGCGAAACATTTCGATGGCCTTGCGGGCGTCCTGCAGGGAAACATCGGAGGGGGTTGAGACTACGATGGCCCCGGTGAGAGGCACGGTTTGAATGAGCGACAGAGCCACGTCGCCCGTGCCTGGCGGCAGGTCGATGATGAGATAGTCAAGCACTCCCCACTCCACCGAACCCAGGAACTGGCGCACGATCGAGTGCAGCATCGGGCCGCGCCAGATTACCGGCTTGTCGCCCGGATTGAGAAATCCCACCGAGATGACTTTGAGGCCGTGGGCCTGCATGGGCTCGATACGGTTGTCGCTGGAGGCCTTGGGCTGGCCGCTGGCGCCGAGCATCAAGGGAACGTTCGGGCCGTACACATCGGCGTCGAGCAGGCCGACTTTGTGGCCTAGTGTCGAGAGAGCGATGGCCAGGTTTACCGCGAGCGTGGTTTTTCCTACTCCGCCTTTGCCCGAACCAACGGCGATGATGCTTTCCACGCCAGGCAGCGGTTGCGGGGCTGGCGGGGCTTGTCCGGGACGCGGGGGCATGTGGGAACTCAAGCGGTCACCTCGGGAAAAGTGCGATGTGTTGATTATAGACGCAGAGCCGGCGCCTCGGCGGGAGGCGGGAGCCTTTCGGCGGTATTGCCTTTTGTGAGGTTGCCGGCGGGACGCCGGCGCTACGGCTGGCGCTTCTGCAGCTTTGCCGGCTCGTTTGATGGCTCGACGCCCTCTGGTTTGGTGACCATTGCGTTCTCGGGGGCGTTGGGATTCACGCCGAAGTCCCACACATACATGT
The DNA here is from genome assembly GCA_035500455.1 of Terriglobales bacterium. Lineage (GTDB taxonomy): Bacteria > Acidobacteriota > Terriglobia > Terriglobales > Acidobacteriaceae > DATJXG01. Next base: position 2,306 of record DATJXG010000019.1, read on the forward strand.
TCATGCCCTCCTTGCCGAGCATTTCGACTACCGCGTACTCACCCGGGTCAAGCGGCTTGGTAGGAGTTACCTTTATCCAGCCGCCGGTGAGCTTTTCTGCGGTGGTGGGAATAAGTTTCTCGTTCTGGCTTACCTTGCCGTAAACCGCTACCTTGAGGCTGCCCACAACCCGGCTATCGCTCTTGGGCTGGGGCTGGGCGCGCACGATGTGGAAGCGGTCCCAGGGAAGTTCGGGCTGTTCCGGCTGCGGGCCCTGGTCCCGGTTCTGGCCATTCTGGTTCTGGCCATTCTGATCCTGCTGGGTCACGTTCACGTAAATCGAGGGCAGGTTGGCGTGCGCCTGGATCTTGGCGTGCAGCCCGGGAATTTCCAGCGTCTGCTTGGCGCTGGCGACCGGGTTGATGGCGCCGCGCAGGATATTGGCCTTGGTATTGCGGTTGAGGTCACTGCCAGTCTGCTGCATTTCCACCAGTTGCGGCTGGCCCTGGAAGGTATCGAGCAGTTCCATCTCGCCGTCTTCCGGCAGGCGCAACCCCGGTGCGACGTGGGGAGAGGAGGCTTCATCGGCGCGGCGCTCCTCCGCCATCTGCTTGTCGAGTTCAACGGCTTCGGGCGTGGGCGCTCCGGCTTCGCGGTCTTTGTTGTACTTGTCGGTTGCCGGCCAGTCCACCAGGTCTTTGGGCATTTCTTCCCATTCGTCGCGCTCGGCGCTCATGTAACGCACGCGGTCTCCCTTGATTTGCCATTCAGTGACGGATTGGAAGGAGCCGTCTTTGAGGATCAGGCGCTTGGAGAGCTGCTGGGCATAAACGCATGGCTGGGAAGCGAATGACAATGCCAACCATCCGGCGATCGCCAGAAGCGGAAAGCAGCTTGCGAAAACCCGGCTTCGCATGGATCAATTATGAACCGTGCTCGGGCTGATTGCTATCCAATGGGTGGAGTAGATGGTTCCACGTTGGAAGATAGGGGTTCTTGAACCCTCAGGACGCGAAGAACACTCAGGCAATGAAAACCGCGGGGATGATCGGCGGCCTGGGACCAGAATCGACGGTCATCTACTACCACAAAATCATCTCCGCCTTCCGTGCGGCTAAGGGTGACGGCAGCTACCCGGCGCTCGTCATCAACAGCGTCAACCTGCAGGAGGTAGTGGACCTGGTCACGGCAGGCGACGAAGCGCGCCTGGCGGCCTACCTGCTGGCGGCGATCGAGAAACTCGCAGCCGCGGGCGCCGATTTCGGCTTCATTTCGGCCAACACGCCCCACGTGGTGTTTGATCGCCTGCAGCGGCAGTCTCCCATACCGCTGATCAGCATCGTAGAGGCAACCTGCGCCGAGGCCCGGCAACTGAGGCTGCTAAGGCTCGGCCTCTTGGGCACTCGCTTCACGATGGAGGGAAGCTTCTACCGCGACGTGTTTTCGAGCCAAGGGGTCGAACTGGTAGTGCCGGAGGGCGCGGTGCGGGAGTTTCTTCATCGGAAATATATGGACGAACTGGTCAACGGCATTGTTCTACCCGAGACGCGCGCGCAATTGCAGACTCTTGCAGAGCGACTGAAAGCCGAAGCCGGTATCGAGGGCCTGATCCTGGGCGGAACCGAGCTTTCGCTGATCCTGCCGGAAGAAACAGTCGCCGGAGTTCCCGTGCTCGATACCACCAACATCCACGTTCGGGCCGTGGTGCGGGAGTTGTTGAAGTAAGGAGTAATCGGGCAGAGTTTACGTATTCCTTTCCACAGAATTCTCTGGCATAATCAATCGTGCACCCCAACCTGCACAAAATTCCAGGACAACTTAAGGTGAGGAAGCGATGTCGGCGAAGTATATCTTTGTCACGGGCGGAGTAGTGTCCTCTTTGGGGAAGGGTCTGGCGGCGGCTTCGATCGGATGCCTTTTAGAAAGCCGCGGGCTGAAGGTCAACCTGATGAAGTTTGACCCTTACCTGAACGTCGATCCCGGCACTATGTCTCCCTTTCAGCACGGCGAAGTCTTCGTCACCGACGACGGCGCCGAAACCGATCTTGATCTCGGCCACTACGAGCGCTTCACCCACGCCAAACTCTCGCGCGACAACAACTGGACGACGGGCCGGCTTTACGAGCAGATTATCGCCAAAGAGCGGCGAGGCGACTACCTGGGCAAGACGGTGCAGGTGATTCCGCACGTGACCAATGAAATCAAAGCCGCCATGAAGAAGGTGGCGCAGGAAGTGGACGTGGTAATCGTGGAGATCGGCGGCACGGTGGGCGACATCGAGTCGCTGCCGTTTCTGGAAGCCATCCGGCAGATGCGCCAGGAACTGGGGCGCGAGCACACGTTGTTCGTGCACGTGACGCTGGTGCCTTTTATCGCGGCGGCTCAGGAGTTGAAGACCAAGCCCACGCAGCACTCGGTGAAAGAACTGCTTAGCATCGGAATTCAGCCCGACATGCTGCTTTGCCGCACGGACCGCTTCTTGTCCAAAGAGATCAAGGGGAAGATCGCCCTCTTCTGCAACGTAGCGGAGGAAGCGGTGATCACCGCCAAAGATGTGGCTTCGGTGTACGAAGTGCCCCTGGTGTTTGCCAACGAGAATGTGGACACGCTGGCCTTGAAATATCTGCACTTGGAAGCCAAGGAGCGCGACCTCTCCAAGTGGGATGACGTTGTACACCGTGTGTACAACCCCAAGGCTGAGGTCACGATCGCGATTGTCGGCAAGTATGTGGAGTACGAGGATTCTTATAAATCCCTGAAAGAGGCGTTGGTTCACGGCGCGCTGTCTCACAATTTGCGGCTGCAACTGAACTGGGTTGAGGCCGAAGGATTAGAGGCGGGCCAGCGCGCCTGCCGTGAACAACTGGCGGAATATGACGGCATCCTGGTGCCCGGCGGCTTCGGCAAGCGCGGCATTGAAGGCATGTTGCAGGCAATCCGCTACGCGCGGGAGAACAAAGTTCCCTACTTCGGCATATGCCTGGGGATGCAGACGGCATGCATTGAGTTTGCGCGCGATGTGTGCGGGTTGGCGGATGCGAACTCCAGCGAGTTTGACCCGGCCACGCCGCATCGCGTGATCTACAAGCTGCGCGAATTGACCGGAGTGGAGGAATTGGGCGGCACCATGCGCCTGGGAGCGTGGACCTGCAAACTCGAGCCGGGAACGTTGGCGCATAAGATCTACGGCCAGAGCGAGATCAGCGAGCGCCACCGCCACCGGTACGAGTTCAATCGCGAATATGAAGAGACCATGACGGCGGCGGGACTGCGTATTTCCGGCTCAACCCCCGATGGCACCTACGTGGAGATTGTCGAACTGCCCGACCATCCACATTTCATCGGCTGCCAGTTTCATCCTGAGTTCAAGTCCAAGCCACTGGAGCCGCACCCGCTGTTCGCCACCTTCGTGGGCGCCGCCTACGAGCATGGGCTGAAGCGGCGCGCGGAGAAGACCGCGGTCGAGGTGGAGATGTTCCACCGGCCGGAGAGGGTGGCGCGGCATCAAGTCCAGCCCGAAAACCGCGAACTGAGAACCGGGAACTGACAACTGGAAACTGGTTTTCTTCCAAGAAGCCGCCAGGGGGTATCGCAATGCGTTGGGCGGCCTGATCCCCGCTGCCGGCGCGGGTTGGGTGAGAACCAGTTCTCAGTTGCCAGTTCCCGGTTCTCGGTTCTCTACTCCCAGCTCTCATTTTCCTTCGTGTACCTTCGCGCCCTTTGTGGTTTATCTTTGTGGCTGCGCATGAGTGCTGCTTTCCAGGTCGGGGACATTCACATCGGGTCCGGCAATCTTTTTCTCATCGCCGGACCGTGCGTGATCGAGAGCGAGGAGCATGCGCTGTTCATGGCGGAAGTCATTAAGGGCGTCACGCGCTCGCTGAACGTTCCTTTCATCTTCAAAGCTTCCTACGACAAAGCCAACCGCACTTCGATCCGCAGCTATCGCGGGCCCGGCCTGGCGGAGGGGTTGCGCATTCTGAAAAAGGTGAAGGACGAAGTTCATCTGCCGATTCTCACCGATGTACACGAGGCCGGCGACGTAGCCAAAGTGGCGGAGGTTGCCGACGTATTGCAGATTCCCGCTTTTCTTTGCCGCCAGACCGATCTGGTGGTCGCCGCGGCGATGAGCGAACGGGCAGTAAATATCAAGAAAGGGCAATTCGTCTCGCCCTGGGATATGCGGCACGCGGTTGAGAAGTGCCATGCCGCGGGCAACAGCCGAGTATTCCTTACCGAGCGCGGCGCCAGCTTCGGCTACAACAACCTGGTGGTGGACATGCGCTCGCTGGCGATCATGCGCCAATTCGCACCCGTAGTGTTCGACGCTACTCACTCGGTGCAACTGCCCTCCGCGCAAAATGACGGCGAGCAGGCCACAAGCGGTGGACAGCCTGAGTTCATTCCGCTGCTGGCGCGATCGGCTGTAGCGGCCGGCGTGGACGGGGTTTTTCTGGAAGTTCACGACAATCCGAAAGAGGCAAAGTCGGACGGGGCGAACGCGCTGGAATCCACCAAGCTGCGCGGAGTCTTGAAGGAGTTGCTGGCGATCCAAAAGAGCATCGAAGTTGCGCATGCGGCGCCGTGAGCGACTCACGGTCTTCTTTGCGATCTTTGCGCTTTCTCATAACCGCGGAGATCGCAAAGAACGCAAAGGGAAAACCAATCGCGGGAGGATGCCGTGCGAAATCTCTTCTATCTCGGCGTGGTTCTGGTACTGCTGGCGGGCGGCCCCTGGAGCCTGGCACAGAGCCCCGCAGGCAATAACGCCGCTCCCTTGCGCGTAGGCATCGTGGGACTCGTGCATGGCCACGTCGGTGGATTCTTTCAGCATTCCATGAATGACCCCTCCGTCACTCTGGTGGGAATTGCGGAGCCGGATGCGCAACTTGCGGAGAAGTATTTCAGTTACTACAAAATCGACCATTCCCTGCTCTACTCCTCGCTCGAAGAGATGCTGCAGAAAACCCACCCGCAAGCGGTGCTGGCTTATACGAATACCTTCGACCATCGCAAGGTCGTAGAGATCTGTGCCCGCCACGGCGTGCACGTGATGATGGAAAAGCCGCTGGCCGTGAGCTTCGCCGATGCCCTGGCGATGCAAAAAGCCGCACAGCAAGGCAAAATCCACGTACTGGTGAACTACGAGACCAGTTGGTATCGCAGCAACCACGCGGCTTACGATCTGCTGCATCGGGGAGCCTTGGGAGAGGTCCGCAAAGTTGTCGTGCATGACGGGCACCAGGGGCCGAAAGAGATCAATGTGCCTCCGGAATTCATGGCGTGGCTGAATGATCCCAAACTCAACGGAGGCGGCGCGCTTTATGATTTCGGCTGCTACGGGGCTGACCTGATGACCTGGCTGGTGGATGGCAAACGGCCGCTGACGGTAACGGCGGTCACTCAGCACATCAAGCCGGATGAATACCGCGTGGATGATGAGGCGACGGTGATTCTCACCTACCCGAAAGCCCAAGCCATTCTGCAAGCGTCCTGGAACTGGCCCTTCGACCGCAAGGATATGGAAGTGTACGGCAGCACGGGATACGTCATGACAGTCGGCCACGACGACGTGCGGGTACGGCTCAAGGGCAAGGACGAAGAAAAGGTAGCGGGTGACCCGGTGCCCGCTCCCTATGATAATTCCTTGTCAATGTTGCGGGCTGTGGTTCTGGATGGGGCAAAACCTGACGGCATGTCGTCGCTGGAGACCAATATGGTAGTCGCGGAAATTCTCGACGCAGCGCGGCGTTCCGCAGCTTCGGGAAAGACGATCAACCTTCCGCCGGCGCCATAGCGAATCTGCTAACATTCGCGACATCCCTCGGTGTTCTCACAATCTTCTGGGGCCCTTTCTGTCGCGAATTATCACGGAGGACGAAGAGGACGCTTAGAAGGCAGAACCAATGCCATGCAGATCGTCAGCCTCATTTTCGGCTTTGCCGTTATCTTCTCGGTTCTTCTGGACGCGTTCGAGACGGTGGTGCTGCCGCGCCGCGTCACCCGACTATTTCGCCTTACCGCGTGGTTCTACCGCCGCACCTGGATTCCCTGGCGGAGAATGGCCCAACGCATCGAGCCGGGGCGCCGGCGCGAATCGTTTTTGGGATATTTCGGGCCCCTGTCGCTGATTTTTCTTCTCGCTTTTTGGGCCGCCAGCCTGATCCTCGGCTTCGCCCTGCTGCAGTTTGGGGCAGGGGAGCATGTGCGGCTGGGCGGCGAGCCTATTACGTTTGGCGTGCTTGTTTATCACAGCGGCGAGACCTTCTTCACCCTCGGCTATGGCGACATTACGCCCGCCTCAGGTCCGGCCCGGGCCCTGGCGGTGATCGAAGCCGGCATGGGCTTCGCTTTCCTTGGGGTGGTCATCGGATATTTGCCGACAATTTATTCGGCGTTCTCGCGCCGGGAAGTGGAAATTTCTTTGCTGGACGCGCGCGCGGGATCACCGCCGACCGCAGCCGAATTGCTGGCCCGCTTCGGCAAGTGTCCCAAACAGGACGTGCTCGACCAGGTTCTGCGGGATTGGGAACGCTGGTCGGGAGAGGTGCTGGAGAGCCACCTTTCCTACCCCGTGCTCAGTTTCTTCCGCTCTCAGCACAACAACCAATCGTGGCTGGGAGCCTTGACCACCATTCTGGATACCACCTCGCTCATCATTGCGGGAGTGGGAGAAATACGCGCCGAGCAGGCACGGATCACTTTTGCTGCCGCCCGCCATGCCGTGGTCGATCTGGCGCAGGTCATCAACGCCCGCTACAACCCCGACCTGCCGGACCGCTTCCCGCCGGCGGAACTGGAACGCCTGCGGCAGATGCTGGCGGAGCGCCAATTGCTGCTTCGCCAAGGTCCGGAGTCTGAGCAGAAGCTGGCTCATTTGCGTTCGCTCTACGAACCCTATGCGCAAGCCATGGCGGGAAATCTGCTTGTAACGCTTCCGCCGTGGATTCATACTGAGAAACGAAAAGACAACTGGCAGGCCGGCCCTTGGGACAAGCTGATCCAGGCGCACACAGCGTCAGCCCGCATGCCATTCTCGGATGACCACTTCTAACCAGATTTGAAAAAGCCCGGGGCCCCGGAAAGTATCAGCAGGAGGGCGCCATGGCGCAGTGCGGAATTCCACGAATTGACGGGCTGCTCTCTGGAACTAACGGTGTTTCTGCAATTGGCCCGCGAGATCCGGATAAGGCCGCAATTGGCGCATTGCAGGATCTGTTGGCGGGACTCGGCCAGCCCGGGCTGCCGGGATTGCTCAGTCCGAACTACGGCACGTTCGGACCGGCCACCGCACAGGCCGTGCGCAACTTCTGCCTGCAACAGAGCCTGCCCCCACAAGACAGTGTGGACTACCAAACTCTTAAGGCGATCGTGCAGGCGCCGGCCGGGCTGCCGATCGCTTCCCGGTCCTATCTGACTTTGGTTTTGGACTTCCCCTTCGACTCGCTGACCAAGGTGATGAGTGTGACAGCTCAGATGGAAGGGGCGGGAAGATTCTCAGCTCAGAACCGGAATTCTGATCACGCCGGACTCTCGTTCGGGTTGATCCAATGGGCCCAGAAGCCGGGACGGCTGACGGAAATTCTCCGGGCGTTCTCCACCGCTTCGTCGGAAGATTTCACTCGGATATTCGGCGCGGGCGATGCGGGCTTGGCGTCGGCCCTGCTGATTCATACCCAAAAACCCAAGGGTGGAATTGATCCAGCGAGCGGTCAGACCACCGACCCGGCCTTCGATCTGATCGCTGAACCGTGGACCAGCCGGTTCAAGGCCGCTGCCGTTTTCCTGCCTTTCCAGGAGGTGCAGGTGCGAACGGCCTTGAAAGATTTCTCCAGCTCCCTGGCAATGATCCGGCAGTATGCGCCGCAGCTGAAGTCGGAACGGGCGGTGGGCTTCATGCTCGACCTGGCCAATCAGTTCGGCGATCCCGGCGCGCGAAGCGTTTATCAGAACGTGCAAAAGCCGGGCATGCCGCAGGACGAACTGCTGCGGGCCATCGCTGATGAATCCGTAGAGCGGATTCAGGACGCCTTCAAAGCCGGGACT
>DATJXG010000020.1:0-6796 GCA_035500455.1 Terriglobales bacterium
GTGATATGCGTGTACATTTTGGTCTGGGCCCGGAGGCGAAAATAGAATCTCTCGAAGTGCGCTGGCCCAGCGGATTAGTGGAAGAGTTCGCCGGGATCCCGGTCGACGCGATTTCGACTCTGAAAGAAGGCGCCGGCCGAAAGCTCGTCCCGGGAAAGCTTTAGCTTCACTTGCGACGCTCACCGCCACCGAATTGCATGCTTCGCACCAGCCCCTCGCCTTCTTTCACGTAGATCAGTTGGTTGGGCTTTACGTTCTTCAAAGTATCCACTTGTCCGCTGGGCCAGCGAATCTCCAGCAGATCCACTTTCTCGGCCTTGCCTAATCCGAAGTGAATACGCAGGTCGTTTTGCGAGATATAGCTTCCTCCGCTGCGCACTTCGTCCAACTGGGCGTGGGGCTTGCTTTCCCCAGTCGCCTGGGTAACGCACTTGATCCGCGCCCCGATGCCGCTGCGGTTGGACTTGCTTCCGATGGTGCGAACCTTGATCCAGTTGTGGCTCAGAGTGGAGTCGCAGCGCAGCAGTTGCGGGGTACCGTTGATGGTATTTACCACAACATCAATATCACCATCGTTATCAAAATCGCCGAAGGCACATCCTCGCGCCGCCCTGGCGGTGGAGATCCCCGGTCCGGCTTTAAAGGAAACATCTTCGAAATGGCCGTTGCGCTGATTGAGATAAAGGAGTTTACGCTGTGCATAACCCGCCTCCGTCTTCAGTTGCTCCACTTCCGGATAGACGTGTCCATTGCACAGCAGGATGTCGGCCCAGCCGTCATTGTCAAAATCGATGAAGCCGCACCCCCAGCCCAGGAACTGAGTGTGCATTCCCAGGCCGCCACTGAAAGTCGCATCCTCGAACTGGCCGCCACCCAGGTTGTGATACAGGGACGGAGTATCGCCGGCAAAGTTGGTCTTAACAATATCTAGATTGCCGTCGCAATCGTAGTCGGCCGCTGAGACGCCCATGCCTGCCTGAGGCTTGCCATCGGCGCTCACGGCACATCCCGCGTCCAGGCCGATGTCCTGAAACTTTCCGTTTTTTTGGTTCTGATAGAGCGCGCTCGGTGTCGAGTCGTCGGCAACGTAGATGTCGGGCCAGCCGTCGTTGTCGAAATCGGCCACTAGCACGCCAAGTCCATAGGTTCCGTTGGCGCGGGTGACGCCAGCGCCCGCCGACACGTCAGTGAATGTCCCGTCCCCGTTGTTGTGGTAGAGGATGTTCTTCCCGCCGGTAAGCCCCGGAGGGCCGCACGCCACCAGTACACCTTTGTACATACAAGGCCCCGACTCCGGTACCGGCGCGGTGGCCAGATCCAGGTCGATATAGTTTGCGACGAAAAGATCAAGGCGTCCGTCGCGGTCATAGTCAACAAACGCGCAGCCAGTGCCCCAGCGCGTCTTAGCGCCCGCGACTCCAGCCTTCTCACTTACGTCGGTGAAAGTTCCGTCGCCGTTGTTGTGGAAGAGAGCATTTTTTCCGTAGTAGGTGACAAAGAGATCCTCATACCCGTCGTTGTCGTAGTCTCCGATGCAGACTCCCTGTCCCCATCCTGTGTGCGCCAGGCCTGCCTTGGCAGTGACGTCGGTGAATGTGCCGTCGCGATTGTTTTTGAAAAGGTGGCAGTGCGGTTCCTGGCCGGCGGGAAATCCTTCCAGCCGCCAGCCATTAACCAGGAAGATATCTACCCACCCGTCATTATCGTAATCGTAAAATGCGGCCCCGCAGCCGGTAGTCTCCAGCAGATATTTGTTCTTGTGCTCTCCGCCGAAGATGGTGGTCGCATTCAGGCCGGAGTCGGCCGCCACATCGATGAAGCTCACGCCCAGACCGCTGTCCGTTGCCGAGCCGGAAGGTGGAGAGACAGCGGGTAGGGGCGAGCCGAAACTGCGCATGGCGCCGAATAAGTCGGTAAGTGAGAATACGACGGCGGACCGGCTGAGGGATCTTAGAAATTTGCGGCGCGAAGACGGCAAGAGACAGTACCTGGCCCCTCAGTTCCAGCGGAAGTTGCGACCTTCATTCTGCCGGACAGTAGCAAGCTTTTGCAAACTGGATCCCCACCCTAATCCCGGCCGCTAAAGGGGGCGCGCGACGCCCCCGGACGTACAAGTTTTCTTTCCGCGAGTCTCGCCCTGCGCTATTCTGTTTGCTTAAGAATTGAGTTCGTTTTCATCCCGGTTCGCCCGGGCCCGCACGAGCGGTAAATGTCTGCATGTGGTGGTTTTGCTGCAGGCTTGGGGTTCCCGCTTGCATTTCCCGGGCGCCATCATTGCATGCGCGTGGATGGCTTCGTCCCATGAATGAACTGCGGACAAAAACCCGGAGGCGATCGCTGTGATGGTCCGAATGGTACGCCCCGCGGTGGTTGCCGCGCTCTTCTTTCTTCTCACGTTTCCGGCGCGTCTGCGCGCCAGCCCCGCTCCTCCCGGTACCGATGAAGCAGCCGGCGGCCTGGCTCCGATTCTCCACTATATCGCTTCCGACTGGGACGTCCTGACCCGCTCCATGAGCCAATGTGACAGCATTGTGGATCCCAAACTCCCGGAAGCGGCCGTGCTCTATCTCCCGGCAGAATTTCCTGAACCCGCGGCGGTGAAAAAGCTGGAGCAAGACTGCAAAGTACACGTCATGCGCCTGCCGGATGTGATTGAGCATCCCGGACAAATTGATGTGAGCAAGATCTCCCCCCATGGGCTTCTGTATCTGCCGGAAAAATACGTCGTGCCAGGCGGACGCTTCAATGAAATGTACGGCTGGGACAGCTACTTCATTCTCTTGGGGCTGGTGCGTGACAGGCGTCTTGATCTGGCGCGCGGGATCGTGGAGAACTTTCTCTTCGAAATTGAACACTACGGCACGGTTCTCAATGCGAATCGCACCTACTACTTGAGCCGGTCGCAGCCGCCCTTCCTCACTTCCATGATCTTGGCGGTTTACCAGGCTGAGAAGGCGTCCGGCCATGACGACCGGCCGTGGCTGGAGCGCGCTTATGCAGTGGCGGCCAAAGACTACGGAAACTGGATTCAGGAGCCACATCTTGCCGGCCACACAGGCCTCTCCCGCTACTACGATTACGGCGACACTCCTGCTCCCGAGGGCTTGCAGGATGAAACTGGCTACTATCGCCAGGTTGCCGGCTACTTTCTGGTTCATCCTCAGCTGGCGGCAACCTATGTAGTGGAGCAAGGCAGCACACAGGGCGCCGGGGCCGGCTACACGGTTCAGGTCTGTGGAGCGGCTACTACCACGGAACGCCCCGCTTGCGACACCTCGGGGACGATCAAGCTAACCGAGGACTACTATCGCGGAGACCGCAGCATGCGGGAATCGGGGTTCGACGTTTCCTTCCGCTTCGGTCCCTACGGCGCAGCCACGCACCACTACGCTCCCGTATGCCTCAATTCCCTGCTCTACAAAACCGAAAAGGATCTGGAGAATATGAGCCGGATACTGGGCAAAGCCTCCGAGGCCGCCAAGTGGCGGGAGCGGGAGACCGCGCGACGGGCGCGAATCAATCGCTATCTGTGGGATGCCCAGCGGGGAATGTTTTTCGACTACAACTTCGAGACATCCACCCGGTCGAACTACGAATATGTAACTACGTTCTATCCGCTATGGGCCGGCCTTGCCAGCCCGGAGCAGGCACGGGCTGTGGCGGGACATTTGAAGGTCTTTGAGCGGCCCGGAGGATTGGTTACCAGCCCGAAGCAAACCGGCGGCCAGTGGGATTTTCCATACGGCTGGGCTCCGCTGCAGGTACTGGCGGTAGATGGGCTTCGCCACTACGGTTACAACCAGGACGCCAGCCGGGTATCCCTCGAGTTCCTTTCGATCGTGGCGCAAAACTTCCGCCGCGAAGGTACGATTCGAGAAAAATACAACGTGGTGACCCGGTCCTCCGAGGCACAAGTGACGGCGGGATACCAAATCAACGTGGTCGGCTTCGGCTGGACGAACGGAGTTTTCCTTCAGCTTCTGCATGAGCTGCCGAAAGACATGGTCGACAGCTTAGCGAAGGAACAGGACGCGCCCCTGCCGCCCCTCACTTCCCAGGATTCCCTGCCTGAAACTCTGTACCGTTTTCACGCCCGCGATCTTCATCTCGTAATGAAACCGTCCGTACCAGAAACTTCTGTACGATTTCGGGTCTCAATCGATAGACACGAGCGCCACATACAAGGCGCCCGCTGACGGCCCGGGGAGCACACAGAGAGACGAGGAGCCACGTCGCAGCAGGAACGTTGCCTGTAGAGCCTCAGCCGCGTATCGCCAGGCAATACGCGGGCTATCACCCCACCACGTTGCTTAGAGTTCCAATCGGCGGGATGGTGATGCGGATTTCATCGCCGTGCGTCAAGGTAAACGAATCGCCCGGCACGATGCCCGTCCCGGTCAGCAGAAAGCAGCCGCTGGGGAAACTGGCGCTGTGGTAAAGATATTTCACCAGCTGCGCCGGATCGCGCTTTAACTCGTTCAAACTTGTCGACCCCGAAAACTCAGCCTTACCATTGCGCACGATTTCAATCTGTATTTCCGTTGAACGCGGCAGCGGCTCACTGGAAACCAGCACACACGGCCCCAGGGCGCAGCTGCGGTCGTAAACTTTGGCTTGCGGCAAATACAGCGGATTCTCCCCTTCAATGTCGCGCGAACTCATGTCATTGCCGACGGTATAGCCGATGATTTTCCCGCCCGGCGACACCAGCAGCGCCAGCTCCGGCTCGGGCACCGACCAGGTCGCATCACTCCGGATCGCCACTTTTTCTCCCGGCCCGACCACGCGGTGCGCCGTAGCCTTGAAAAAAAGCTCAGGACGTTCCGCTGTGTAAACGCGATCATAGAAGTCACCGCCACCTGCCGATTTCGACTCCTCCATGCGTGCGTCGCGACTGCGGTAGTAAGTAACTCCTGCGGCCCAAACCTCCTGGCTGCCGATGGGAGCCAGCAGCGCGGAGGGCTCCGCACAAGCCTTTGCCGCGCGGATAAGTTGCTTGAGATATTCGTGCAAGTCTTCGCGGGAAACCAGCGCGTCCCAGGACGGGCTCGCCACGGAGTAGTAGCGGCCATCCTGCTGAGCAAAGAAACCGTGAGCCGTGCGGTAAAGTTTCACAGGATCAGCAGTGTAGCAAATCAACTGTGGCGCGGGCGCCCCCGCCCGCGAAAAGCGTCGATCTTCGAGAAAGGCTGCGGGAAACCCACTTCATATTCGATCTGGTGTGGCAGCGATGCGTCGCCGCGACGCCAGACTACCCAGGCTTCGCCAGCTTTCTGAGCGTTTCCACATTCCGCCGGTCATCGCCCGGCTCATCAATCGGCGTCTCCGCAATGAACGCCGCATGCGCCAGCCGCGGATCGTTCAACAGCCGGCGGAACGGTTCCAGTCCGATGCTTCCCCTCCCCACATGCTGATGCCGGTCCAGCTTCGAGCCGCGCGCCGCCTTCGCATCGTTGCAGTGCCATACCCGAACATTCTTCAGCCCGATGGTCTCATCCAGATGTGCCAGCGTCTCCCGCATTCCCTTCTCGCTCACGATGTCGTAGCCCGCAACATGCGTGTGGCAGGTGTCAATACACGCGCCCACCGGCACCAAGCCCTTGAGATGCTCCAGCACCTCCGCCACCTGCTCGAAACTTGCGCCCAGCGAGTATTCCGCCCCGGCGCTGTTCTCAATGAGGATGGTCAACCCGCCCTTCGCCAGATCCAGGCCGTGCGCGGAAGCCGCAACCGCGGCCGACGTCTGCAAAAGGCCTCGTTCACGGTTAGCCCCGCGAAAGGATCCCGGATGCAGCACCAGGTAATCGGCACAGAGCATGAGCGCCCGCTCGATCTCACCGCGAAAGCCTTCGATCGACTTCTTTAAGAAGGATTCCGTCATGCTGGCCAGGTTGATCAGATAATTGGTGTGGATCACCAGCGGCTGCAGATCGTACTTCTCCCGCAACCGGTTCAATTCGCCGCATTGTGGACGGCTCAGCTCATAAGGCGCCCACTGCCGCGGGCTGGAAGAAAATATCTGCAGCGTAGTACAGCCCAACCGGTAAGCGCGCTCCGCCGCGTTCTGCACTCCTCCCGCGATGGACGTATGTATGCCGACGCGCCGAGAGACCGCCCCCAGCCGCCGTTTCGGCGCAGGCAATTTCAGGATGTCCTGCTCACTGGAAATGGAACGAGCCACGCCAAGAGTATAAGCGGCAGCGGCCCCGGCCAAACCGGCTTGAGGGAAGGGTTTTCCTTCGCGGAGTCCTTCGTGTACCTTGGTGCCCAGCGTGGTTGCATTGACCGCATGCGGTTGAACCCTGCCTGAAAACAACCACAAGGGACATCAAAAAGAGGACACGCGAAGTCACACCGGGAGCGCATGGCCGCATGCAACCGCTATTTGCGGCGCGGGCGCGGGGAGCGATAAACTCAAACACTTGGCCGTCTGGACGGGCTAATCTCCGTTCCTGCACGAGTTCATCAGAGGATTCCCATGTTAGTCGTCATGCAAGCCCACGCCACCGAAGAGCAGGTGCGGGCGGTTTGCCAAAAAGTCGAACAACTGGGGTACCGCGCCCACCCCATGCCGGGAGCGCAGCGCACCGCCATTGGCATTACCGGCAACGCGCGCGAGGTTGAGCCCAGCGCGCTCGAAGAAATGCCCGGCGTGCAGGAACTGATTCAGGTCAGCAAGCCCTACAAGCTGGTAAGCCGCGAACTCAAAGAAGACAACACGGTCATCCGCTTTCCCGGCACCGAAGCCACCATTGGCGGCCCAGGACTCGCCATCATGGCCGGCCCATGCGCCATC
>DATJXG010000021.1:0-3413 GCA_035500455.1 Terriglobales bacterium
ATGGCGCGGTCACGATATGAAGCGTGAGATCGCAAAATTGGCGAGTAACTCGAAAGCGAGCAATAAAGTCTTACGTCGCAAACCTCGCTTCTATTAGAGCGTGGTTGCCCATTTCCTTCCATTAACCGGCCTGATAACGCCCCATATCGGCGTGAGACTGAAACCCGCCATCACGATGCCGCCCGCATCATCAACTGTTGCCGCAGTTCCTGACAACTGATTCCCATGCCTCGCGCCGTCGCCTCGGCCAGGCTCTCGTCCGGTCGCTGTTCGATTCCCATGCGCGCGAGATTGGCTCTGAGCACCTCGATGGCTGGCGGGCCTTCGGGAACGGCCGCTTTCCGCATCGCTTCCAGTGCCGGCCGCATTTGCGTCTCGACCCGCTCCAGCTGTCTGTTGATCGCCCTCATCGCTCACCGCTTGTTTTTCGACTCTTCGGCGGCGCGTTCCAGTTCCGCCAGGCGCGCTTCGATATCCTCGATCTCGACTCCCTTAATGGCTAGGGCCAGTATTGCCCTTGCAACGTGCGCCTTAATCGCGGGTGGCGTGCTGGCGTCCACCATCAGTTTCTGCAACGTGGACACAGCGGCCCCGGTCGTCTGCTGCAACCGCGCGACGGCCTGACCGACCACGGCCCCACGGGCCTTCCGATAGGCAGCCGCGAACTCCCGGTCCTTCAACCAGTTCAGAAGCGTGTTCGGCGCGACACCGACTGCTTTGGCGGCTTCCTCGATGTTGCGTTGGGTGAGCAACGCCACCACTGCCGCTTCCTTCTTCCTTCCGAACTTGCTGCCGTGCCCTTTCATTTTTTGGCGCAACCTGACGCAATCTGCCCCAACCTGCGAGTATCATCGCCGGCCCTTCGCCTCTGTCGATTTAAAGCAAAAACGCCTTGCATTTCAATAGCTTCCGATCAATCACATGTCATGACCGCGCAGAGCGCGGACCAAGGAGAACGATTATGACGACCTTCACCATCAACGAACAGAACGAAATCGTGGCGTTTGCGACCGCGGAAGAGGCCAGCACCGGCGCGCAGACACCGTTTCACACTTTTTCCAGCCAGCAGGAACTGGCGGATCTGGCCGCATCCTGGCCGACCGAGCGCCTGCTGGCGATTCTGAATAGCCTGGCTGGCGAGAAGCCGGTCAAGAAGCTGAAGGACCCCAAGGCTGCCGTTGCCCGCATCTGGGCGCGCATCCAGGGGCTGAGCGATGCCTCGAAGCCGGAGCCGGAACCGGCGGCGAAGACCAAGCCCGCCAAGAAAGCCAAAGGTAGGGCACAGGCCGCCAAGGGCGCGCCGGCGAAGGGGAAGGCCAGCAAGAAGACCAGCGCCGCCAAGAACGCGCCCAAGGGCAAGAAGAGCGCCAAGGCTGCGGAAGCTGGCGCGCCGCGCGAGGGCAGCAAGACCGCGCAAGTGGTCGCCATGCTGCAGCGCAAGAACGGCGCCACCATCACCGAGATCATGGACGCCATGTCGTGGCAGCGTCATACCGTACGTGGGTTCATGGCCGGGGCCATGAAGAAGGCGGGCTTCACCGTCGAGTCGTTCAAGCCCGAAGGAGGTGAGCGGAGTTACCGCCTCCCTAAGTAGCATCATCTGCCCGCCCCCATGCCCGCCCGGCCCCGGCCGCGGCGGGTTTTTTTTGCTTCTGCGCAACCATTGGCCAGTCGTGGCGGTACAAGGCCCCACGTTGCACTTCCCGTTTCGAGGCGGACCACAGGCCTACCCTTGCCCTTTTCGCCGCGACACCAGCCGCCACATGCTACGTCAGTCCCACACGCTGCGCTGTTACCCCGTCGGCCGCCTTAACACAGGACTCGTAAATAAAGACGGCATCCGCATCCTCTCAAAGATTCGGAGGCTCAATGTCCATCAGGTGCGGGTTTGGGAGCAGGAACTCCAATAACGTTGAGTGTCACTGGGCCTCCACCAGGAGCGCTGTGCTCAAGTTCGACTTTTTCTCGCCATCCGGCCCGGCACTTCAGCCAGAAACAGCACGCCCACGCCTCCCCGCGCATCGCGGCTTGGTAGACCATAGTTCCGATGTTCGCGTTCGTGATCGCCACAGCCGTGTCAAGTTCGCGCCGAAAATGCTTCCGCATTGTCTTTGCGTCGATTCCCTTTTTTCCCAAGCACTGAGCGATGGTGTCGTGGGGGAATCCCTGTGACGCCATACTGCGAACCGTATTCCGGTCGGCCTCGGTCGGTTCGTATTTTGGGCGTCCGCCTGGCATTCTTTTTTATGCGCGGGAATAACTTAGCGCGCATCCTCCATCAGCCGCAGGGCGTCGTCCTTGTCCCGGTCCTCAGCTTCCATCAGGCGGCCAGCGCGGACGTGCTCAAAGGTCGCGCCGTTGCCATCGAGGGTGGCCTGCCTGCCAGTCAATCCTTGCCACCGCTGGATGGCGACGTCCACGTACTTAGGATCAAGTTCTATGCTGTAACAGACACGTTCGGTCAACTCAGCAGCAGCGAGTGTAGTACCACTACCCAGGAATGGCTCGTAAACCGATTCACCGCGCTTGGTGTGATTGAGTAGCGGGCGCCGCATCAACTCGACAGGCTTTTGCGTGGGGTGGTCCTGTTTCTCGTCTCCGTCTTCCTTTGACCCGCCCATTATGAATTTCGGACTTGGGCATGCCCAAATCGTGGAATTTTCGCCCGCGCGTCCGTACCAAGGAGCGTTCTTCTTTCTGCAGTACCAGCAGGGCTCATGCTGGAACCAGTAATGGGTGCGAGTCAAAACGGTACGTTGCTTATCCCATATTATCTGCTGGTGGTGCAGAAAGCCGATGCGCAGCAGGCCATCCAGGACCTCGCGCGTGTAGAGGCTGGCATGCCACACGTAAGCTATCTGCAGGCTCGGCACCAGGGCGAATGCCTCGCTCCAGTCGGCCCGCGTGTCTCCAGAAATACTCGTTTCGGTGTGACCGGTAGTGCGGTGCTTCATGTAACTGGGCTCGGCAGGCCCACAGCCGTTAAGGCCCGCTCGGTCTCTCCACTCCGAGTCGAGCTCGATGCCGTAGGGTGGATCTGTCACCATCAGGAACGGCTTGCATGTGCCCAGCAGGCGGGCCACTGCCTCGGGGCTGGTTGCGTCCCCACACAATACCCGGTGCGGTCCGAGGAGCCACAGGTCGTCGGGGCGCGTCACCGGGAACTCGGGAACTGGGGGGACGTCATCCTCAGCCGGATTTACGGATAGCGTGAACTGGTCGATCTCGCGCGAATCGAACCCCGTCAAACTCAAGTCGAACTTGAGCGCCTTCAATTCCAGGAACTCGACGCCGAGCAAATCCAGGTCCCACACGGACTCCTGGTTCGTCCGGTTGTCGGCTAGGCGCAGGCCGCGGATCTGCTCCGGCGTCAAATCGGCTGCCACATGGACCGGGCATTGGGTCTCGCCGAT
>DATJXG010000022.1:0-11371 GCA_035500455.1 Terriglobales bacterium
CTGCGGTTACACTCCCCCGACGTCCCCGTTTGGAGTGATTTCCAATAACAACGACGTCGGCGCTGCGCGCTACGACTCTCTCCAAATCAAGGCGGAAACCAAGAGTGCGCGGCATGGGTTGTATGCTCTGCTCGGCTACACGTATTCCCGCACTTTCGATTCCGGTTTTGCCGATGGTCTGGGAACTTCTCCTGGCGCGACCTACTGGCCGCTGCCCGGAAGCAACAAGGCCGATTGGGGACTCTCGCAGCTCAATCTCAATAACCAGTTCACCGCCAGCGTGATTTACGACCTTCCGTTCGGCAAGGGCAAGCACTACGGCAGCAGTTGGAGCGGTGCGCAGAATGCAATCCTCGGAGGCTGGCAGGTAAACGTGATCGAAAAAGCCACCTCCGGCTTTCCACTCTTCATAGTGGACAGTGCCAACGATTCGGGAGTGAACTTCCAATGGAACGGGAATAGCCTCAATCGCCCCGACCAAGTAGGAGACCCCAATAAAGCGGGAGCCGTGGCTGCAAACCCGGGCTGCGCGGCACCTAGCCAGATTCACACTTTGAGCCACTGGTTTAATCAGTGCGCCTTTGTGGCGGCCCCGGCAGGAGAACTGGGCGATGCTTCCCGGGCTCCCATGTACGGACCGCGCTTCGTGAACACCGACTTTTCCGCCATCAAGAACTTCCACCTTACAGAATCGGTCGCCATGCAGTTCCGGGCTGAGTTTTTCAACCTGTTCAACCATGCACAGTTTTATCTGACTGGCGGCAGCAGCGGCATGCAGGATATCAACGCTGGCACCAGTTTCGGCATAGTCAACCAGACCGTGAACAACCCACGCGTGGTCCAGTTCGCCCTCAGGCTTACGTTCTAAGGCGGAATACCGCGCTCGTGACATTCGGGCAGGCCGGGCAAACCGGAAACACCAGGTTTGGCTCTGCCTGCCCTCAAATTTGCAATTTAGAACCCTGTGAGGGATCGATGCATCGCTGCGCCCGGCTGTTCTTTCCGGCATTGGTTGCCGTTCTTCTCGCTGCTTCCGCCTCCGCCCAGAAAATCAAAATCATCGTGGACCAGGATGCCCGCGGTCCCGGCACCAGCGACCAGCAAGCCCTGCTTGTGTTTCTGCAATCGGACAAGTTTGACGTTCTCGGCATCACCACGGTGAGCGGCGACCAGTGGGTGAAAGAAGAAACTCAGCACGTTCTGCGCATGCTGGAGATCGCCGGCCGCACCGACGTTCCCGTCATCCAGGGCGCAGAATTTCCCCTGCTGAATTCCAAGGAAGAGACTGAGCGCTGGGAGGCGTTGTACGGCAAACTGGAGTACAAAGGCTGCTGGACCGAGCATTTTCAGGCCAAGCGCTCCACCATCTACGACGAGCCTTACCACGATCCTGAGGTTGTTCCGCCGATGAAAGAGGGCGCGCCACACATCCAGGCCGCGCCGGGCACGGCAGCTGAGTTCATCGTCAAGATGGTCCACAAATATCCCGGCCAGGTGGTTCTGTGGGCGGGCGGCCCGCTTACCAATTACGCGCTGGCGCTCAAACTCGATCCCGAAGTCGCCACGTTGGCGAAGGAATTCGTGATGATGGGCGGAGGCCTCTACGCTGATAAAGGCGCGATTGATCCGGGCGCGATCGATGCCCGCCGCGAGTTCAACTGGTGGTTTGACGCGGAGGCCACCCGCATCGTGCTGCGCGCCCCGTGGAGGAAGGTCACCATCACGCCCATCGATATTTCGGTCAAGACCCGCTACACGGAAGAGATGAAAGCGGAAATTTCCAAGGCCAACACTCCGATCACGCAATATCTCGACAAGTATTCGCTCCCCGGCTACATGTGGGACGAGATCGCCGGCGCCGCCCTGATCGATCCGACAATCATCACCGGCCATAAGCAGCTCTACATGGACATCGATGTGGAGCACGGCGCTAGCTACGGCAAAACCATCTTCTGGGACGCAAAGGCCCAGGTTCCGCCCTACCTACACCTGGCTAACGTGCAATTCGACATCGATGCACCGAAATTCTATAAGCTATACATAGAGTTGATGACCAAACCACCGCGTGTCCAGGCACAGTGAATCGACCCCGAGTCTGAATCAAGCGAACAATGAAAAAAGCGCGTTTCAATTCCATCCTTGCGCTCCTTCTTTTAGCGGCCAGCTTCGCTGCCGCCCAACCTCGCCGCAAAATCATCATCAACCAGGATGGGTCCGGCCCCGGCGGCAGCAACATGCAGACCATCGCTCTGCTGGTGCAATCACCACAGGTCGAAGTGCTCGGCATCACCGTGGTCAGCGGCAATCAATGGCGCGATGAGGAAGTCGCCCATACCCTGCGCCTGCTCGAAATCATGGGCCGCACCGATATTCCGGTGGTCCCCGGCGCAGTTTTTCCTCTGGTCCGTACTCGCGAAGACGCCCAACTGTGGCAGCAGCGCTATGGGAAGGTTGGCTTCGCCGGCGCCTGGGACGACCGCTGGTGGCACGAACATTCGGTAATTCCGCCGCTCCCCGAAGGGCAGCCCACAACCAAACCCGCAGACGAAGATGCGGCGCACTTCATGCTCCGCATGGTCCACAAATATCCGCACGAGGTAACCATCTACGAAGGCGGCCCCATGACCAACCTGGCGCTCGCCATTTCGCTCGATCCAACCTTCCCCGAAGTGGCCGAAGGCCTGGTATTCATGGGCGGAAGCCTCAGCCCACAAACCGACGATCCGGAGTTTGTCAGCAATCCGCGCCACGAATTCAATTTCTGGTTTGATCCGGAAGCGGCGAACATTGTCCTGCGGGCGCCGTGGAAGAAAATCGTCTGCACGCCCGTGGACATTTCCATCAAGACGCGCCTCACTCGCGAAATGATCAGCCAGATCGAATCCAGCGGAACGCCCCTGGCGCGATACGTGGCGAAATTCTTCCAGACCGGGCAAGGCGGCGAATACATGTGGGATGAACTCGCCGCCGCCGCGTGGATCGATCCCAGCCTGATAACCCAAAAAGAAACTCGTTACATGAGCGTGGACATCGACCATGGCGCAGGCTACGGCAATACCCTGACCTGGACGGAAAAGGACAAGCCAGGTGTGACCGTGCAACCTGTTGAGATTCAACTCGACCTGGACGCTCCGAAGTTTTACAAGATGTTCACCAACTTGCTGAGGGCTCCAAAGCCCTGAAACCCGAAGCCGAGAGCCGAAACTGAGAACCGGGAACTGAAAACTGGCAACTGAATTTCACCCAAAAACCTTCATGCGAAACACTCGATTCCGGCAAATCGGCCGGAGGGCAACACGGGAATAGAGGATCAACAGGCCCCGCAGGGCAAAAATCATGGCCGCGAACATCGAATTCAAGGCAAGGCTGCAGGACGTTGCATCGGCCCACGCTATCGCCAAAAGGCTGAGCGGTAAGGGACCAGAAATTCTCCGGCAGTGCGACGTCTTCTTTGCTTCTCCGCGCGGCCGACTCAAGCTTCGGATATTTGACGAGGACGAGGCCGCTGCGGCTCGCGGCGAACTCATACTCTACGAGCGATCTGACCAGCCCGGCCCGCGCCGCTCGAACTACCAGATCGCGTCCACTCCGGATCCGCTGGTATTGCGGCAAATCCTCGAACAGATGCTGGGTTCGTTCGGCACGGTCAGGAAGGTGCGCAGTCTCTATCTGGCAGGCCAAAGCCGCATTCATCTAGACAAAGTCGAGGGCCTGGGAGACTTCCTGGAAATCGAAGTTGTGCTGCGGGAAGGGCAACCGGATGCAGAAGGAGAACAGATAGCCCAATTCCTGATGCAGGAGTTCGGCATCCAGGAATGCGACCTGGTTCCCTTGGCTTACATCGATCTCTTATCCGCCGGGCAGAAATGACCGACTGGCAGCTACTGGGCCTGCTTGCCTGCCGCGCCGCCACGCAGCGTGTAGACGAACTGCTGGATCTGGTGGCGTTCCCGGTCAATTTCTTCGGCGTTCCTCGTCGCCAGTTCTTTGTAGACCTGGGTCTCGTGTTGGGCTTCGGGTTGTTGACCGTTCATGCTGTAGGCGCGGGCCAGGCGGTAATGTGCCTCCTCAAGGTCCGCTTTGGCGGCAATCGCCTTCTGATAGAGCGGTATAGCTCCAGGATAATCTCCCCGGTCGGCGTGCAATATGCCTAGTTGCAAGTAGGCGGCGGCGAGACCGGGATCGAGGCGCACCGCCTTTTCCAGCAAGGATTCCGCCTCTGCCCGTTCTTTGTCTTCTCCCTGGCCGCTTGATCCTTTGCACAACGCCAGCCCGTAGTAGTAGTTTGCCATGGCGTTGTCGGGTTGCCGCTTGGCAAAGCGCTGCAGCATGGCTTTGAATGCGCCGGAATGGGTAGTGTCCGCACTCTCCAGGATCCCAAAGAACATATAAGGGGTTGGATCATCCGGCCTCAGGTCGGAGGCTTCTCTTAACCGCTGGGCCGCCTGCTCCAGCGAACCCTGAGCGTAGAAAGCCGTTCCGAGTCCGGCTAGGATGCGCATCGACCGCGGGAACAGGTGGTTTCCTTTGGTGAATACTTCCACAGCAGGTTCGGGCGCATGATGCAGCAGAAGCTCCGCGCCCCAATCGAACAGGTTCGGCTCGCTCGGTTCCATTTCAGCTGCGAGCTGGTATTCGTGGACCGCCGCCACCGGATCGCCGAGTTGCTCTTCAGTATCGCCCAGAAGATGATGGAGTTCAGCCTTTTGGCTCTGGCTCAGATCAGGCCGCGCGAGTTGCGCGCGGGTGCGCTCTGCCGATTGACGCAACGACGCCTCAGTAGCGGGACTTGCCCGTTCCCCCGCGCCGGAGCTCGGGGCGGAGGCCTTAGAGGGCTCCTTGCCGAGCGACGCTACGTCCTTTGCCAGAGCCACCTTGGTTTGGGCAACAACATTGGATCCGTGTCCCCCAAGATTCGTACTATCGGTCACGCCGGCGACGGTGAACGACGGCTCGTCGTAGAACTCCGGCGCAGCCGCGGTGCTCTTTACTGACGAAGCACTCGGCTTCGCCAGCACAAGGTCCACCCTTTTCACTTCCCTGTCCGCGACCGGGAAGGGCCCGGCGAATGCTTCTCCGCCGGGAGCGGAAACCTGCAGAGTGTAGTCCCCGGAATTGGCTGCCGCGAAGTGGTACCAGCCCTGAGCATCCGTCACAGTTGTTGCCGGCGAGTTTGCCCCTCGTCGCTCCAGCACAACTTTCGCGCCTGAAACGCCCCGCCCAGAGTTGTCGCGCACTGATCCCTGTACACTAGCCGCGTCCGTTGTTGGCGGCGACTGGGCCTGGAGTGGCCCCGGGGCAACAAGCCCCAGCAGAGCCAAGAGGCATATTACGGCATGAGTTCCAAATCCTCGCCGAAGGGAACTTTCGGATCGAAATGCCGTAAATGGAAAGAGAAGCATAGCAACGTCAAAGCTGTCGAGCTGAGCGGCGACCGGTACGAATCAGGTTGCAATTCTGTTCGTTGCGAAGTCAGCAGCTGGAGACAGCCAGAATCTTCATCCACGCTACCATGGCCATCAGGTCCGAGCAATCCGCCACCGGCGAGCGCGCAGAACTCACCAGCGCCAGGCTTTCGTCCACATTTTGGTTTGGCAATACCGCCATTCTGTTGTATTTGGCTGCCGCTACGGTCTTGGTGCACGCATTAACCGCCGGAGAATACGGCTTCCACCGCGACGAACTGGCCACCCTCGACGACGCCCGCCACCTTGCCTGGGGCTACGTTGCCTACCCTCCGGTCACTCCATTTTTTGGGCGGCTGTCACTTCTGCTGTTCGGCCGATCACTCCCGGGCTTCCGATTTTTCGCCTCAGTGGCCCAGGCTCTTGCGGTGGTGCTCACCGGCCTGATGGCACGCGAAATGGGCGGCCGGCGTGGCGCGCAGTTGGTGGCAGCCGCAGCCGCTCTGCCCTTCTGCCTGGCTGGCGGCGCCCTCATGCAATATGTTTCCTTCGACTACCTCTCCTCGGTGCTCACCGCGTATTTCATCGTGCGCCTGCTCAAATCAGGCGATCCCCGCTGGTGGCTTGCCGTCGGCAGCGCTATCGGCTTGGGCATGATGTCCAAGTACACCATGCTCTTCTTCGTCGCCGGGGTCGTTGCCGGACTGCTGGCCACCCCCGCTCGCCGCTATCTCGCCAGCCGATGGTTGTGGTACGGCGTCGCACTTTCCCTTCTGATCTTTCTGCCGAACGCCCTCTGGCAATTCCGGCACGGCTTCATCTCTCTCGATTTTCTGCAGCACATTCACGCCCGTGATGTTCGCATTGGGCGCACCCAGGGCTTCCTGCCGGACCAACTCAAGCTCATGCTGCTGAGTTTCCCCCTGGCTGCAGCGGGATTGTATTTCCTGCTGCTCTCCCGGGCGGGCGCCCGTTTTCGCATGCTGGGCTGGATGTATATCGCTCCGCTACTGCTCTTTATCGTCGCCAAAGGCCGTTGGTACTACCTCGCGCCGGCATATCCCATGCTTTACGCCGCGGGCAGTGTCTGGGGCGAGAACTGGTTGGCTTCCCTGAGCCGTCTGAGAGCCGGCATCGTGCGCAGGCTCGCGTGGTCCGCTCTCGCGCTCGACGCTGTGTTGTTCGCCGCCATTGCCATCCCCATGGCGCCCGTGAACTCTCCCTGGTGGAACTTCGCGGTCAAGAATAATGGCGATCTCCGCGAAGAAATCGGCTGGCCTGAACTGGTGCAGACAGTCGCGCACCTGCGTGATTCCCTACCCGGGCAAGACCGCGAACACCTCGGCATCCTGGCCGGCAATTACGGCGAGGCCGGCGCCATCAACCTCTATGGCCCCGACTACCATCTTCCGCAGGCCATCAGCGGAATCAATTCCTTCTGGCAGCGCGGCTATGGCGATCCCCCACCGCAGACCCTGATCGTGGTTGGCCTGTCGCGCAGTTTTGTGGATAGAAATTTCGGCTCCTGCGAACTGGCCGCCCACACCTGGAACCGTTTCAACGTGGAGAACGAAGAAACCAGCGACCATCCCGAAATCTTCGTGTGCCGCGGCCTGAAACAGAGCTGGCCCGAGTTCTGGAAGGATTTCCGCTACTACGGATGACGCTAAAACACGCCGCCTCAACTGTCGTGTTTCAACCCGCAGCCGGCCAAAGCTGCTTTGCTATCATACGCGAATGCCGCGCGCCTTCCTCATCGATACCGATGTTGCCTCCGACGATGCGGTAGCTATCATCATGGCGCTCCGAGCCCCTGACGTCTGCGTGGCCGCCATCACCACCGTCGCCGGCAACGTCGGCGTGCAACAGGCGGCACGCAACGCGCTATACACCGCTGAACTTTGCGGAGTGGACGTCCCGGTCTATGCCGGCGCAGAGAAACCTCTGCTGCGCGTTCATCAGAGCGCCACCTGGTTCCACGGCCAGGACGGCCTCG
This sequence comes from Terriglobales bacterium, assembly GCA_035500455.1. Lineage (GTDB taxonomy): Bacteria > Acidobacteriota > Terriglobia > Terriglobales > Acidobacteriaceae > DATJXG01. The sequence goes on from DATJXG010000022.1 coordinate 7,402, forward strand.
GCGATCACGGCTACCCTCCGCCCCGCCAATCGCCGCGCCCTGAGCATGCCGTGGACGCCATCATCGAAACCATCGAGGCCAACCCGGGCCTGGTCCTCATCACACTCGGCCCGCTCACCAACGTGGCGCTGGCAGTCCTGAAAAAGCCCGCGATCGCCACCAAGGTCGGCCGCTGCGTGATCATGGGAGGCGCGCCCTGCTGTGAAGGCAACGTCACACCGGCGGCGGAGTACAACATCTGGGTCGATCCCGAAGCTGCCCGCGCGGTTTTTCTGAGCGGCCTGCCGCTGGAACTGGTGGGCTGGCAGACCTGCCGAGGCGGGGCTGTCCTCAATGACGCCGATATTGCCCGGGTTGAGGGTCTCGCCAATCCCATCGCCCACTTCGCCATCGAATGCAACGGCCGCGCCCGCGAGGCCTACAAAGAGCAGACCGGCGAAGATGGCATTTCACTCCCCGACCCGGTGGCGATGAGCGTCGCCCTAGACCCCACCGTGGGCACGCAGTGGAGCGCCCACTATGTGGACGTGGAAACCAGGAGCGAACTCACTCGCGGCATGACAGTAGTGGACCGCCTGAACGTTGCCGCCGATGAGCGCAATCGAAGTGTGTGGGCGGAACTTCTGCCCAAAGGCCCAAACGCTAAAGTTTGCTGGGCGATCAATAACGCGCGCTGGAAGGCCGCGCTTTTTTCAGCCCTGCGATAACCTCACCCTCTACGCGGAATGCTGTAACCAGAAGCCTCTGGCGCAATCCTTCAACCCGCAGAACCTGAGAGAGCGAGAGGGAATAAAACAGACTTACTGCGCACCCAGGATAAAACTCTTGATGATTTGCGACTCGCGCGACAACTCTTCCTGCAACTCCGGCTGGGGCGGTTCGGTTTGCTCATCGCCGGCCACCGTATCGCCGTCACGCCATTCCGTATAGCGATCTGAAACCATCACGTGAAACACCCACTGATGGCGCTCTTCTTCCGGCTCGATCAACCCCATGTTCTTGAGGGGAAGCATGTACTCCTCGACCCACCGGATCTGCTCGCGGCTCAGGCCGCGGCGCTGTATGTCCACAGTGATCCCTGCCAGGTGCGATGACGCCAGTTCGCCTTTCTCCGCCGCCGCGTTGCGATTGTGGCGGCGCAATTTTTTCTGCACCTGCACCGTGCGCACCGCGGAGTTCACCTGGATGGAGTTGTGGAACTGCTTGTAGAAGGCTTCGCCCAGGTCCTGCACGAACCGGTTGGTCCACGGACGGCAATAGCGCCGGTCAGGATCGAGCCGCGGATCGAAGCGCACGTACTCGCTGGCCTGGATCGGCACCAGCGAATGGTTAGCCTTCAGTTCGTTGAGTTCTTCCTCGTCCTGAATGCGCGGCAACTCCAGCCGGTCGACTTCTTCGTTCTGCCGCACCATGGATTCGTGCGACGGCCGGAACATCGGGTTCCACAATGCGCCGCGCCGGTGATGCGTTCTGTGAGTGGTTCTGCTGCGGGTGAGGGAATTTACTGCGCTGTCCAGGCCGGACGATGCGGCGGTGACAGCAAACACAAATAGCAGGGCGATGGCTGGACGTAGCTTCTGCACGAAGTGGCCTCAATCTTCAAACTGCAACTGCTCTCAAGTTTCCACGGCGCCGTGGCGAGGCGCCCATTCTACTCCATGCACGCAAGTGCCCAACATTCGAACACTCAGAGTGTCAGATTACGGGACAGTTACGGAGCGGTGATTACGGGCCACGAAGACCCGGCGAAAGGTTACTCTGCTGCTGAATTGTGTGCGTTTACACTGCGTCGATTCAACAAGATAGGCGCCATGATGAATGAATTACTTTGGCTCGATGCGGGCTGGCTTTGGGGCAAGGCAAATGAGCAATCGCAGAAGGCAATTCGAACTGGCTGTCGCGAATGCGCAAGGTTGACTGAATTTGGCATTACAGCAGTCACTCTTTGCCAACTTTGCGTACTTCTGTTCCCAGAGCAAGTTGCGAGCGAACAGATTACTTCGGGAATTTCTGTGCCGGCGTCGCGTTTTCGCGCGTGCAGCAAGTGCGGAGTTGGATTTCCGAATCGGGCGGCGCGAGGACGCGCGTCCACATTACTTGCGGAAAAGATCGCCGATGGCCTGCACCATCACCGAGCGGCCGACCTCGGAAATCGAGCGGGTAAGAGGAATATCTTTGGGGCAAATCTCCACGCAGTTCTGCGCGTAACCACATTCCTGGATACCGCCGTCCCCCATCAGCGCGGTAAGGCGCTCGCGTTTGAGCGCAGAGCCGGTGGGATGGGTATTGAACAGGCGCACCTGCGAGATGGCCGCCGCGCCCACGAAGCCGGTATCGTCATTGAACTGCGGGCAGACTTCCATGCAGCAGCAGCAGGAGATGCAGCGCGAAAGAGGGTATGCGGCCTCCTGCTGCTCCATGGTCATGCGCGGCCCGGAGCCAAGGTCGTAAGAGCCGTCCACGGGAACCCAGGCCTTCACCGCTTTGAGATTTTCGAAAAGCACGCTGCGATCCACCGCAAGATCGCGCACCACGGGGAATTTCGAGAATGGCTCCAGGCGAATGGGCTGATCCAGTTTGTCCACCAGCGCCGAGCAAGCCATGCGGGCGCGACCGTTAATGAGCATGGCGCAGGAGCCGCAGACTTCTTCCAGGCAGTTGGAATCGTAGGTGATGGGCGTGGTCTTTTTGCCGTCGCTGGTGACGGGATTGGCGGCAATCTCCATCAGCGAAGAGATCACGTTCATGCCGGGATGCCACGGCAGCGAGAATTCCTCCCAGCGGGATTCCGCGCTGGGGTTGGCCTGACGTTTGATTTTGAAAGTTACGGTCTTGGAATCAGCCATGATTTGCAGCTTCTAGCTTCGAACTCTTAGCTTCTAGCTTTTAGCTTCTAGCTTAAAACTTGTCATACTGAACACGCAGCGAAGGTCCTGCGCAACTTGCAGCTTTTCGCGCTGCCGACGACTCCACAGATCTTTCGCTTCGCTCAGGATGACAATCCACGGATCACCCCTGCCCGTGTCGGGACGGGGCTTGCCCCGTCCAGGGAGCGAAGCGAGCCGGAAATACTTACTTCACCGCGTCGTACCTTCTCGGCCGCGGCGGAATCAGCGAAACATCCACCGGCTCAAACTCGAATTTCGGCTCATCCGCGTCCGGCGCGAACGTCGCTTTGGTCGTCTTCAGCCAATTCTTGTCATCGCGCTCGGGGAAATCCGGCTTGTAATGCGCGCCACGCGACTCATCGCGCATCGCCGCTCCCTGCGCCACTACCCGCGCCAACTGCAGCATGTTGTAAAGCTGGCGCGCAAAAATCACGCTGGTATTGGCCCACTGCGAGCGGTCGCTCAGGTTGATCTTCTGGAAGCGGTGCAGCATGTCCACCAGCTTGGCGTCGGTCTCCCGCAGATTCTTGTTGTAGCGGATGACGGTGCAATTCTCGGTCATCAGCTCGCCCAGTTCGCGCCATAAGCGGAAGGGGTCCTCATTGCCCTCATTCTTGATGAGCAGGGCATTGTCTTCCTCCTGCTTTTTCTTCTCCGCCTCGAAGTGCCCGTTGCTGGGCGCCGCGGCAAGGCTGCGCGCATACCGCACCGCATTCGGCCCCGCCACAAATCCGCCAAAGATGCATGAAACCAGCGAATTCGCGCCCAGCCGGTTCGCCCCGTGGTACTGATACTCGCACTCGCCCGCCGCGTAAACGCCGGGAATATTTGTGGCCTGGTTGAAATCCACCCACAGCCCGCCCATGGTGTAGTGCATGCCGGGAAAAATCTTCATGGGCGTATCGCGGGGATCGTCGCCGACGAACTTTTCGTAAATCTCCAGAATGCCTTCCAGCTTGCGGTCGAGGATCTTGCGGTCAATGTGCGTCAGGTCGAGATAGACCATCGGCTTGCCGTCGATCCCCAGCTTGTTCTCGTAAACGACCTTGAAAATCGCCCGGGTGGCGACATCGCGCGGCACC
>DATJXG010000023.1:0-5047 GCA_035500455.1 Terriglobales bacterium
CACGCCTACTACAACGTACCTATAGGCAGGTGATGTGATGCCAGGAGAAAGCACAAACCGGATGCAGTGCTCGGAATTCGATGCCCTGCTGAGTGACGTCCTGGACGGCACACTGAGTGGGCCGCAACTGGAGGCATTCCATGCCCACGCCCGCATCTGCGCGGCCTGCGGGCCGCTGCTGGCGGATGCTCAGGCAGGTCTGCAGTGGATGAAGTCGCTGCCCGAGGTTGAGCCTCCCGTCAACCTAGTGCACAACATCCTGGCGGCGACTACGGGGCGTGAAGCGTCAACCGCCCCTGCGCAACCGGCTCGGGCCGCCTCCTGGAAAGACGCCCTGGCGGGATGGCTGCGGCCGGTATTTGCCGTGATCCGGCAGCCGCGCTTCGCCATGTCGTTCAGCATGGTGTTCTTCTCGCTCTCCGTCACCATGAGCCTGGCAGGCGTGCGAATGAGCGACCTTCGCCAGCTCGACCTGCGCCCCAGCGCCGTCCGGCGCGCCTACTACACCACCTCGGGCAAGGTGGTGAAGTACTACGAAAACATCCGCTTCGTTTACGAGGTGGAATCGCGGGTGCGCGAATTTCGGCGCGCCACCACCCCCGCGGAACCTGGACCTGTAGAAAAGGAAAAGAAGCCGAAAAATAACGATACCAGTGGACAACCCGATCAGAAACAGCAACGCAACTACAGTCAGGAAAACAACCAGCCCGTGCTGGCCTGTCTTCCTGAGCCGCCTGTCGCGACGGTGAACGGCCACAGGAGGTTCTCATGAACTGCGCTAACCATCCCGATATTGCCAATACCGCTTACTGCCGCACTTGCGGAAAACCGCTGTGCGCCACCTGCTCACGTTCCGTTCAAGGCGTGATTTACTGCGAAACCTGCCTCGCCCAGCGCCTGGGCGCGGTGCCGCCGGGAGTCGCTCCCGGGGTTATGCCTTCAGGCGTGCCTGCGGGCGCGGTGCCGGTGGGAAGTGTGGGCCCGAATCCCGCCCTGGCCGGCATTCTGGCTGGATTCTTCCCCTTCGGCGTGGGCGCCGTCTATACCGGCCAATACGCCAAGGGCCTGGTGCACCTGGGGGCCGCCGTTTTCCTAATCGCTATTATGGGCTCTGATTCGCCCTGGTACGTGATCACTGCCGCGGCCATCGCCGCCGGCTTTTTCTACGTGTACCAGATCATCGACTCGGTCCGTTCCGCCCATGCCTTGCAACTCGGCCAGCCCGCTCCCGATCCCTTTGGAATCGCCCGCACCTTCGGCGCCGGGGAACAACCCAGCAAAAGCAACGTACCTATCGGGGCGGTCGTACTGATTGCTCTGGGCTTGCTCTTTCTGCTGCACACCATGGATGTGTGGTTCCTTGATTTCCGTTACCTGTGGCCTACCATCCTGATTGCCATCGGCCTCTGGCTCTTCGCCAAAAGATGGGGATTGGCCGGTCCGGCGACAGCCGCCTGCCAGTGCCCGCGTTGCCGCGCCAACTGCCTGATGGGTCCGGCCATCCTGGTGACTCTGGGTGTGCTTTTCCTCATCGATCACATCGTGTCCTTTGGACACACCTGGCCGGCGCTGTTGATCGTTATCGGATTGCTCAAGGTTTACCAGGGGAACGCCCCCACCACTGGACACCGGGAATTACTGCCGCCGGCCGCTGCGCCACCGCCGCCCAGCCAGGTTCCACCGCCACCGCCGGCCCAGCAGTCTCCCACTGAGGTGCAAAATGGCTAGCACAGCTCCGCCTCCCATTCAGCCGCCGCCGGTCCCACCGCCGTCCTACCGCTATCGCTCCATTAGCGGGCCGCTGGTGTTGATCACGATCGGCGTAATTTTTCTGCTGGGCACCCTGAGAATCGTGCATCTGCACAGCATCCTGATTTGGTTTGCTCAGTATTGGCCGGTCCTGTTGATTCTTTGGGGCGTGCTCAAGCTCATCGACCACTACAACGCCCAGCGCGCCGGCGTGCGTTCCCCCGGCATTGGTGGAGGCGGCATCTTCCTGCTCATCATGCTGGTGCTCTTCGGGCTCACCGCCACCAACCTTTCCCGCGTCAACTGGAAGGGACTGGGGGACCACATTGATCTGGGGGGAGAAGACTTCCCCTTCTTCGGCAATAACTACAGCTTCGACGATCAACTCGAACAGGACTTTCCCGCCGGCGCCAGCCTGCACGTAGTCAACGACCGGGGCGCGGTAAGCATCAACGCGTCGGACGATCAGAAGATCAAGATTCAGATCCACAAGCGCATCCGCGCCGATAACGAGGAAGAAGCCGGCAAGTGGAATACCGGCACGCGCCCGCAGATCACAGTCAGCGGAAACACGGTGACGGTGAACGCCAACGTCGAGGGCGCCGGCGATCACAGCGTGTCCAGCGATCTCACCATCTCGATTCCCCGCAAAGCTGCGGTGACCGTGACCTCGCGCCGTGGCGACGTCAGCATTCTCGGGCGCGATGGCGATGTCGATATCTCCAATCAGAAGGGAGACATCAGTGTCTCCGATATCAAAGGCAAGGCGACGCTCAGCCTGGAAGGCAGCTCGGGGCGCATTTCCCAGGTAAGCGATGATGTCTCCATCCAGGGACGCGTCAACGATATTTCTATCGAGGACGTTCAGGGCGCCGCGCACTTGACCGGCGAGTTCATGGAAAACGTAAAGCTCTCCAAGATCGCCAAGGGCGTAACTTTCAAGTCTTCCCGCACCGATATGGAGATGTCCCGGCTCGACGGCGAACTCGAACTCGACTCCGGCGACCTGCGCGCCAACAATCTGGCAGGGCCGCTGCGCCTGCTGACTCGCGAGAAAGACATCAACCTTGAGGACGTGGCCGGAGATGTCCGGCTGGAAGATTCCAACGGCGCCGTGGAACTGCAGCTCAACAAAATGGGCAGCGTGCAGATCGAGAATCGCAATGCCGATGTACGCCTCTCCTTGCCGGAGAAAGCGTCGTTCCAGCTCGACGCCCGCGCCCGCGAAGGCGACATCGAAACCGATTTCGACCAGCTTAAAGTAGAGAATTCCAATAATCAGGCGGTAGCTACAGGCTCCGTGGGCTCTGCCGGACCGCACATCGTAATTAACAATGAGCACGGCACCATTGAGATTCGCAAGCATTCGCCCATGGTGGCGCCGCCAAACCCACCTCGGCCTCCATCTCCGCCGGAGCCGCATCCGGCTCCGCATGTCACCGACAACTAGCGTTTCGGTGGGAGGTGTTCTTGGCGCCGCGGGCGGGCGGCTCCGTCGGTTTGGTTTCTTCGCCTTCTTCGTTCTTTGCGGTGCCTACGGCGGCATCGGCGGGCAAAGTCGTTTGTCCACAGCCGCTTCCAAATCGGGACTCCAGGCCGCACGCGCGGTGCCGCTGCCCCTCGATGCCTGCGACTTTTCCACCTCCCTGGTCATCAAATGTTAATGTTAGGATAGAGAACCGCGGAGTCATTCCGCCAAGTGGAACGCCGCTCCCGGCTTGGCCGCGGGCGGCGATGGGAGAACATAACGATGGCAAGCGATGCAATTTTTGAGGTAACCGACACCAACTTCGACCAGGACGTGTTGAAGGCGGAGCAGCCGGTTCTGGTGGATTTCTGGGCAACCTGGTGCGGCCCCTGCCGCGCTATCGCTCCCATCGTGGACGAAGTCGCCCAGCAGTATCAGGGCAAAGTGAAAGTCGGCAAAATGGACGTGGACCGCAACAGCGCCACCCCAATGCGCTACGGCGTGCGCGGCATTCCCACATTACTGGTTTTCAAAGGCGGCCAAGTGAAGGAGCAGATCGTAGGCTACGTGGCCAAAGAAACCATTCTCAAGGCGCTGGACAAGCACATCGGGTAAGCTTTCAGCTCTCAGCTATCAGTGGTCATCAAAGAGCGCCCGGCGCTGCCGGCCGCGCTGTTTCTCTGCTCATTCCTCTTCATTTGCTAAAGTCATTCCACATTGTCATGCCCCATTCGCCCACATTGTCATTCCGAGCGAAGCGAGGAATCTTCTCCCCGGACGTGGGTGTCGTTCAGAACTTCAAAGCGACAGCCGGATCCACGAGGATGAGCGCCGATCAAAAGCAGTAAATCAAGGACAAGAAACTAAGACAAGAAGGCTGACAACAGAAGCCTAAAAAAGAAGGCTTGTCCGCGTAAATCCGTGCCCTTGAAGTTGTGGCCGAACACTGAAAGCGGACGGCGGAGAGCTGACAGCTGCTACTTCAATACTTCCTCAACACCCCAATCACCCTTCCCTGGATCTGCACCGCGGCCGCCGGCACAATGATCGGCTTCATGTTCATATTCGAGGGCTGCAGCCGGATGGTGTCGCCCTCGCGATAGAGCCGCTTCAGAGTCGCGTCGGCCTCATCCACCAGCGCCACCACGATCTCGCCGTTGTGTGCCGTCTTCGTCTTCTCCACTAGCACGTAGTCGCCGTCCAGGATGTGCTCATCCTGCATGGAGTCGCCGCGCACTTCCAGCACGAACACCTCCTTGGAGCGCACGAAATCCGCCAGCGAGATGGTCTCCGGGTTTTCCATCGCCTCGATCGGCTGGCCGGCCGCGATGCGCCCCATCAGCGGCAGCACCATGGTGGTGTTCACAGACATGGCCTGCTTCAGCCGCCCCTTAGGCGGCAGCAGGTCGATCGAGCGGCTGCGATTGTAATCGCGCGTAAGCAACCCCTTCTTTTCCAGGTTGGTGATGTGCTTGTGGACGGTAGCCAGGGAATTCAGCCCCAGGCCCTGCCCGATTTCATCGAACGAGGGCGAATAACCGTTCTTCTGCACAAACTCCGAAATGAAGTCGTAAACCTGCCGTTGCCGCCGTGTAATCGCCATGAGACAATTGTAGGCGAACATTAAGCGAAGTCAAGACTTTCGTGCAAACACTCATAGTCAACGCCCGCGAGTTGTTGGAGTGGATTGTCCCGGTATTGCGACGCTGAAGTACAGATGCGCGCGGGGCCCGAATAACCGCCGCCTCTCGCGTGCGCAATCCGCACCGCTGTGGCAGAGTAGAGAATCTATCATCTATCTACCGCGATGCCTTCCGCTCAAACTCAAGG
>DATJXG010000024.1:0-3732 GCA_035500455.1 Terriglobales bacterium
GCCTTGGCGACCTCCTGGGCGCTGGCCGACGTCTGGCGGCTCAGGCCGGCAATATTGTTCAGGCTGTTGTTGATCTCTTCCGTCGTGGCTGACTGTTCAGTAGCCGCACTCGCGATGTGTCCGATCATCTCTCCCACATTCTGTATGGTCTCGATCACCTTCGAAAGCACGGTTCCGGTCGCCGCGGTTTTCCCGACCCCGGCTTCCACTTCCTGGCTGCTCAGCTTCATGGCCTGCACCGCGTGTGCGGTCTCGCCCTGGATAGCCTGCACCATGGTGGAAATTTCCTTGGTCGCTGTGGTCGTTTGCTCGGCCAGTTTGCGTACCTCATCGGCTACCACGGCGAAGCCGCGGCCTTGTTCTCCCGCGCGCGCCGCCTCGATGGCGGCGTTCAGCGCCAGCAGGTTGGTTTTGTCGGCAATGTCTTCAATGACCGCGATGATGCGACCGATCTGGTCTGAATTTTTGCCCAATTCATTGACGCGCTCCGCCACTTTCCTGGTGGATTCGGCGATGTTGCGTATGGTGCTCAGGCTTTCTTCAACCACCTGACCACCGTGTCGCGCCGTGGCCGCAGCCTCTTGCGCGGCGTTGGCGACTCTTTGCGAGTTCTCAGAAACCTGGGAGACGGTGACCGACATCTCCTGCATGGCCGTCGCCAGGTGCCCGGTTTGTTCATCCTGCTGATTCTGGCGTTCCGCGCCCTGACTGGCGTTGGTCGAGATTTCCTCGCTGGCGCCCGCCAGCTGCACACTGCTGCGCGAGAGCTTTGCCATCAATCGCTCCAGAGCTTCCATGAAAACGTTGAATGCCGAGGCCAGCCGGCCAAATTCATCGTCGGAATCCACTTCCAGCCGCCTTGTCAGGTCGCCATGCCCCTGGCTGAGGTCTTCCGCCTGTCCCGAGATTTGCCGCACCAGCTTCGTGCTGACGCGGGCGATCGCAAAAGCGATGTACACCCCGAAGCCCGCCAGTACCGTTAAAGACAGAAGCGAAGACGTCAGGGTGATCGACTTGGCGCGAGCCACCGCCTCGGCATTTTCCGCCTCAGCCCGCTTGGAGGAGGCCTGTACTCCCTCCACAATGTGGTCAATCAGATCGGTGGGGGGCCGGTCTTTGCCCTTCACCTGGCTGTCGGCCTGGTGAAATTTCCTTCCTTTGGAGCGAACGAAGTTCTGCAATGCAGAACGGTATTCGGAACCCAGTTGCGCATGAGCCTGCAGGAACTGATCCACCTGTCCCGCCAGTTCCGGCGAGTCCACCTGTTGCCGAAGGTCCATGGCGCCTTCCTGCACCTGCTTTTCGTAGGCAAAAAATTCCGCCCGGTACTTCTCCAGCGACTTCGGGTCCGCGCCGCGCAACAAAGTGTCTTTCCAGGATTGAACCTGCTTCTTGAAGTTCACCTGTACCACGCGCGCCTTGTCTTCCACGGCCAGGTGGTTCAGAACATGATTGTCTTTTTCGTGGGTCGATGTAATCTGCCCCGTCAGAAATAGAATTCCCGCCAGGCACAGGCCTGTGAACCCCGCAACCAGCCCGTAGATTTTCGCCTTGAGTGTGATCCGCAGCATGAAAACCGAATCGCCTCGGTTCGGACGTTCAATACTCTATTCGGCGAGTGATTCAGGGAACTTTAGGAGGGAGTGCGCAGTTCTCACCACAGATGGTAATAACCTTCCCGGCGGGCAATCTCTACGGTCATGCCGAACAACGTACTCAGGCGGGCTGATTCGAGAATCTGGTCCTTGGTTCCGTCCGCCAGGATGCGTCCGCCCGACATCAGCACCACCCGGCCAACTTCGGGGACGATATCAGCAAGGTCGTGCGTCACCAGTACGATAGTGATTCCTGCGTTGGCCAGGGCGCTCATGGTCTGGCGCAGTTCATGGCGGGCGAAGAAATCCAGCGAATTGCTGGGCTCGTCAAACAGCAGCGCCCCCGGCTTGTGCACGAGCGCCCGCGCGACCAGCACCCGCTTGGCCTCGCCCGAAGACATCTCAGCGACCGGGCGGTCGCCCAAATGTGCAATCTGCAATTGCTCCAGCGCGGACACCGCCAACTGACGGTAAGCGGGATCGATGTTGTGATGGGGAAAGATTCGGGTGCTGCTGAAGAAGCCCGAGAGCACAACGTCGCCCCCGCTTATTTTTCCCGTGCAGGCGGACATCAGGTCGTTGGAAACAATCCCCAGCAGCGAGCGCAGTTCAAAGACATTCCACCGGTCGCGGCCCAGGATTGTCATCGAAGAACCTTCCCGCACCACGGGATAGCACTCGCGGGCGATGGTCTTCACCAGAGTGGATTTTCCGCAGCCGTTCGGCCCTAGAACCGCCACATGCTCGCCCGCGTTGATGCGCAGGTTGAAATCATCGAGCACGACTTTATCGCCGCGCATTACGCGGACGTTCTGCATATCAAGCAAAGCGGGAGCGGGAGCCATGCCGCATTCATCTTATCCGACCGTGTAGCCACGGGGCTTGCCCCGTGGCCCCAAGAGCCAGACTGCGACACCTGACAGCTCCAGGGTTTGTTCCGCCAGAGCCAGCATGCCGCGCGGAACTAAAGTCCCATCCCGGTCCAGCCGTGTCCGAGAGTTTCGCCACTTCCCCGGTCCGATCACATCCACAGGACTACACTATCGACAGATGCCCCTCCAGATCTCAGCTCTTCGCCGCTGGTTCGCCCTCGCGGTGATTTTCGTCGTGGTGGTCGTTGCCGGCGCCTATCTGTACGCCAAGTGGCGCATTGAGAACGCCCTCAAGCAGGTTCCGGAGAAAATCGGCCTCGAGGTTCAGCAAAGCGCGCAAGGCTTTACCATTTCCAAATCCGAAGGGGGGCACACCATCTTCAAGCTGGAGGCGAGCAAGGCCATCCAGTACAAGCAAGGCGACCACGCCTCGCTGCACGACGTGAACATCACCCTTTACGGTCCGGATTCCAAACGCTTCGACCAGATCTATGGCTCGGACTTCGAGTACGATATGCGCTCCGGAGACATCACCGCCAAGGGCGAAGTGCAGATCGATCTCGAAGCCAACCCCGCGGGAATCAAACATCCCGACCAGGCCGTGCCCGAGGAACTGAAGAACCCCATCCACGTCCGGACCAGCGGCCTGGTTTTCAACCGCAAATCGGGCGACGCCTACACCAACGAAAAGGTTGAATTCAGCATGCCGCAGGTCCGTGGCTCCGCCACCGGCGCGGCTTATGACTCGAAGACCAATATTCTAACGTTGCGATCGAATATCCAGGCCGAGGTTGAAGGCGCCAATCCAGCCACGATCTCCGCCGACCGCGCCGTCATCGCGAAGGCTCCCCGGGTTGTGTCGTTCCAGCAGGCTCGCGGCCAAAGTAGTTCCCAGCAGTTTGAGGCGGATGATCTCCGGCTTCACCTTCGCGCCGACAACACGGTTGAGCAGGCGGTTGCCAGCGGTCATGTACACGTCCAGTCAAGGACCAATCCTCCGGCAGAGGTTCGTGCAGGCCGGTTGGAAGTGCTCCTCAATCCGAAGATGTCCACGCTGAAGAATGCGGTTTTCTCTGAAGATGTTCGCTGGCAGACCGCCGGCTCCCAAGCGATGACTGGCCGAGCTGATCGCGCCACTCTCGATTTCCGGGGAAAGAACCTGCTCACCCGCGTCCACCTCGAGGGTGGCGTAAAGATGGAGCAGTTGCCCCCGCAACCACGCGCGCAGACGTCGCAGGCGGACAAACAGCCGGCACAACATATTT
>DATJXG010000025.1:0-6447 GCA_035500455.1 Terriglobales bacterium
AAGACGAATAATGTTTGCTCCAGAAATCTCCACGCCCCCGCAAGCCTGAGGCTCTATGTTCGAGCGCTACACCGAAAAAGCGCGCCGCGTCGTCTTCTTCGCGCGCTACGAAGCCAGCCAGTTCGGCTCTCCCTATATCGACAGCGAACATCTTCTCCTGGGATGGTTTCGCGAGGAGCGAGCACTCGCATACCGCCTCCTGCCGGGTCTGAACTACGATTCGGTTCGCCACCAGGTTGAAACACAGGTAGAAAAACACCCGGAAACGTCGACTTCCGTTGACCTTCCGTTGAGCAAAGAGTGCAGCCGCATCCTTGCCACAGCCGCCGAAGAAGCCGAGCGCTTTTACCACCGCCACATCGGCACGGAGCACCTGCTGCTCGCCATGCTGAGCGAGCCTCGTTCACTTGCAGCCCAGATCCTGGAAAAGCATGGAGTCCAACTTGACCAACTGCGAACGCAAATTGCGACAATTCCGCATCCCGGAGAAAGTCAGCGTGCCCCAACTCTTACGCCGCGCTACGCGGTAGAAACCGTCGAACTTCACGGCATCCGCTGGAACACACGTCTCATCCGCGAAGCCATCCGCCAATGCCGCCAACATCCCTGGCACTGGCACAAACAACCCTGGACACCCCGCGACATCATCATCGACCGCAAAACCGGCCGCTTCTCCTTCGACACCAAACTCGCCGCCAATCCAGCCAATTTCGAACTGGTGCCCGCCGGCTGGAAGAAAGACTACTGCATCATCTGCCGCTGGGAACTCTACGAATCCAAAGACAACCCCACCCACGGCGAAGCCTTCACCAACGGACGCGACTGGGTCTGCACCGAGTGCTACGAAAAATTCCTCGCCGGCCCCGACTACTTCGGCTCCGCCTATTCCGACATAACCTAATCCTCCAAACGGGTCCTAGAGACGTAGCGCAGCTACGTATGTACCGGGAATTGGACCCACCCTCCGCCTCCATTTCATTCTTGCCCTCACCCTCTCCAGATGCTATTTCTAAATCTCTTTCGCGAAGGCGGTATCGTCTTACCCGCAACACGTGCCCAACACATCTCCATCTGCCGGCTCACCCTCCCACGCACCGCCGCTCGCCGCCGATCCTTCCGTCACTCCCAAACGCGTCATGGGCTTCCGCGACCTGCTGCTCTTCTACGTGGTTGCCGGAATCAGCCTGCGCTGGATTGCCACCGCCGCCGCCGCTGGCCCAAGTTCCATCGTCGTCTGGATCGGCTGCTGGCTCGGTTTCTACATCCCCCTCGCCCTCTCCGTGATCGAACTCTCCTCGCGCTATCCCCAGGAGGGCGGATTCTATGTCTGGTGCAAGCATGCCTTCGGCCCGTTTTCCGGTTTCATCGCCGCCTGGACGTACTGGACCAGCAACTTGCCCTACTTTCCGACCGTGCTCTATTTCGCGGCCAGCAATGTGCTGTTCATGCGCTCATCGTGGGCGCATCTCTCGGGCAGCGCCGCCTATTACGTAGTCTTTTCGCTGCTGGCGCTCGGCCTGGCAACCGTGTTGAACATCATCGGCCTCAACATCGGCAAGTGGCTGCACAATCTCGGCGCCCTCGCCATGTGGATTCCCGCGGGCATAATCGTTGTCATGGGCTTTATCTCCTGGCGCCGCTTCGGCTCGGCCACATCATTCGCGCCGCACAACCTCGTACCCAGCACCCACCTCAATGACATCATTTTCTGGTCAGTCCTGATGTTCGCCCTCACTGGCAGTGAGAGCGCCTCGCTCATGGGAGAGGAAATCAAGAACCCGCGCCGCACCATCCCGGTAGCCTTGCTGACTGCCGGCGTCACCATCGCCGCCAGTTACATCCTCGGAACCGTCGGCGTGCTGCTGGCTTTGCCGGCCTCCGAAGTCGGCAACCTGCAAGGCCTGATGCAAGCCATCTCTCATACCGCGGGCCGCATCGGCTTCGAGGCTATCGTGCCCATCGCCGCTCTGCTCATTGCACTCAGCAACCTTGGAGGAGCCAGCGCCTTCCTGACTTCGGTGGCGCGCCTGCCGTTCGTTGCCGGCATTGATCACTTTCTTCCGCCCATCTTCGGATCGTTGCACCCGCGCTGGCGCACACCGTGGTTCTCGCTTCTTCTTCAGTTTGTGCTGGGAGGTGTGTTCGTGTTTCTCGGACAGGCGGGAACCTCCGTAAAGGGCGCCTACGACGTGCTCGTAAGCATGAGCGTGATTACCGCGGTTTTTCCATTTCTTTTCCTCTTCGCCGCGATGTTCAAACTGCAAAACGAGCCCGCCGGGCCCGAGGTCATCCGCGTTCCTGGGGGCAAGCCGGTCGCTCGACTGTTAGCGAGTATGGGACTGCTGGCTACGAGCCTGGCCATCGCGCTCTCGCTGCTCCCTCCACCGGACGAGCCAAACAAGCCTCTGGCCGTAATAAAAATCGTGGGATCAACCGCGCTGATCCTAGGCGTGGGCTCGTGGATCTATTGGCTGGGGGAAAGGAAAGTTCAGCCGGCTCCACTCAATCCCGCATCGGAGAACCAACCGTCCTCCTGAGCCGAGCGATCTTGTGTGGGGAAAGTCTCTAGCCCATCCCAGCCCGGTCGAAGACCCGCCGGATCTCGCGAACTACACCGGCACCGCAGTTTTCCGTGGCGGATTGAAGAACGGCAACGCCACAACCTGTGCCGTCACCTTCTGCCGTTCGGCTTCGATCGTGATCTCCATCTGCAATTTATTTCCGAGGTGCGCCTGCGCCGTCTCTACACTCCCCAGCGCGATCATCTTCTTCAACACCGGAGACCATGTAGTTGAAGTCGCCTTGCCCACCTGCGTAGAGCCGGCGTACACCGGAACATGCACTCGCGAGGCCTGTGCGGGAGCCGCCGGCGTAAGCCCGAACTTCTCGTAACGCTCTTCGACCTCGGGCCAGTTCACTTCCAATCCCACCAATTGCCGCGCTACGCCATTCTTCTTGTCTTTCTCCAGCGCGGCTTTGCCGATGAAATTCTCTTTCTCCAGGTGCACCATCTTTCCGAAACCCAGCTCGTAAGGCGAGAACTTCTGCGAGGCAATCAGCGCCTTCTTGCTGCTGGTGTAATCCACTTCAATCAGCAGGAGCCCGGCTTCGATGCGTGCCACGTCCAGCGCCAGCATTCCGGCGGCATGGAGATCGAACTGCTTGCCTTTTTCCGCCAGCGCGTCCCAAACTTTCACCGCGTCTTTCCAGGGCACCCAGATTTCGTATCCCAGATCGCCGGTGTACCCGGTGCGCGAAATATCGACCGCCACACCGCCGATCTTCCCGCTGGTCACGCGGAAATATTTCAGGTTGGCGATATCAGCCTCAGCCGCGGCTTTCAGCAGCTTCCCCGAAGTCGGCCCCTGCAACGCCAGCGCCGCGACGCTCTCGGAGATATCTTCGATCTGCACATCCATGTTGAGCCCGTTCTGATGAAACCAGCGCAGGCTGGGGTCTGCCGCCGTCCAGCGATATTTGTTTTCTTCGAGGCGCGTGAGCGTGCCGTCGTCGATGACCTTGCCCTGCTCGTCGCACCAACAGCAGTAAATCACCTGCCCGACTTTCACCTTGTTGACGTCGCGGGTGATGACGCGGTTCACCAACTTGGTCGCATCCTTGCCGGCGATCAGGTATTTGTACAGCGGCGTGATGTCAATCAGTGCCGCCGCGTTGCGGATGGCGTTGTACTCGTGCTCATGATGCACCTCGTACACGCTGACCGTGTAATACCCCGACCACTCGCGGTAATTCAGGCTGTGGCAAAGCGAAAAAGTTCTCTCGTGAAAGGCGGTTCCTACGGGCAATGGATTCTCCTTGAACGCAGCGTCTGGCCAGCCCAGCCACGCTCATCAGGGTTGTCATCCTGAGCGAAGCGAAGGACCTGTGCAACTGGCAACGGCGCCTGCCGGATTATATGCAGTCCCCAATCCTGACGGCAACGCCATCGCTGACCCCAGGACAGCCGCCACGCACTTTCCTTCACCTCTTGTCATCCCGAACCCGCACGCGAAGCGGGCGGGGGAGGGACCATACGAGACGTGTGCAGCAGCATGGACGCGCCCAGGAGTACCGATGCTGCGGGCAGTCCCGGAAGATGCGATTCAGTTTGCCCCGGAGCCGCGTCCGAGAAGCAGAACTCGCTTCGTAAGGTCTCTCCCCTGCCCTCCTTCGTCGGGCAGGATCGGGATGACAATCACTTTGGGGCTGGAAGCGATGAGAAATCCACGTCAATATGCCGCCCCCAGGCTTGTCATCCCGAACCCGCACGCGAAGCGGGCGGGGGAGGGACCATACGAGACGTGTGCAGCAGCATGGACGCAACCAGGAGTAGCGATGCTGCGTGCAGCCCCGGAAGATGCGATCAGGTTGCCCTCAGCCACGTCCCAGAAGCTAGGTCCCTCCCCTGCGCTCCTCGTCGGGCAGGCTCGGGATGACATTCAAAATGAACCCAAATCGGGAAATCCACAGGCTTCTAAGTGATGCATATCACAGACATTCCCGCATCCTGGTACAGAGCATGCCCGTATGCAGAAAATCTACTATGTGTACATCATGGCCAGCCAGCGGCGCGTGCTCTATATTGGCATCACCAGCCACATTGAGCACCGGGTGTTTGAGCACAAGACGCATGCGCTTGGCGGATTCAGCGCCAAGTACAACGTAACCCATCTGGTGTACTTAGAGCGCTACACCTCGGTGATACAAGCTATCCGCCGCGAAAAAGAACTCAAGGATTGGCGGCGGGAGAAGAAGGTCGCGCTGATCGAAGCCAGCAATCCGAAATGGCACGATCTGAGTTATGACTGGTTTCAGCCAACTCGGTTGCCTGTGCTGCGAAAAACTCCCGAGCCGCGTATGTGATGCCATCCCGAACCCGCACGCGAAGCGGGCGGGGGAGGGACCATACGAGACGTGTGCAGCAGCATGGACGCGCCCAGGAGTACCGATGCTGCGGGCAGCCCGGAAGATACGATTCAGTTTGCCCCGGAGCCGCGTCCGAGAAGCAGAACTCGCTTCGTAAGGTCTCTCCCCTGCCCTCCTTCGTCGGGCAGGATCGGGATGACAATCACTTTGGGGCTGGAAGCGATGAGAAATCCACGTCAATCCCCCCTAGCTTGTCATCCCGGGATGCAAGAAAGTCTTAGCAGAAACCGAGCCTTCCCGGTAAAATACCCTTTTGATCGTATGTTCGCATCCTTCGCCGCTATCCTGAACTGGGCAGTCCGCAACAGCGGGCTCTGACGCCAAGCTTCCGCCAGCGCTGCGGGCGATTCCTGTTTCCAGCTTCCCATTCGGGAAGCGCCTGCTAATTCGTCCGATTTTCAAACGCAAGCCGTCATGCACTGCTCCAAACGCTTTGTCATTCCCAGGAGCGAATGCGACGAGGAATTCGCGACTGGCCGTGGACGAAGAAACTGAAGATTCCTCGCTTCGCTCGGAATGACAATGCGTAAGGGAAGGCTAGCAGCCAGAAGCTAGCGACAAGAGCCAAAACCCATGCCCTCAAAATACGACATCATCGTCATCGGTGGAGGCCACAACGGCCTCACCAACGCCGCCTATCTGGCCCGCGCCGGCAAGAAAGTTCTGGTGCTTGAGCGCCGCCACGTGCTGGGCGGAGCCGCCGTCACCGAAGAAGTCTTTCCCGGGTTCAAATTTTCGGTGTGCTCCTACGTGGTCTCGTTGCTGCGGCCGGAAATTATTCGCGACCTCGACCTCCCGCGCCACGGCCTGGAAATCCTCCCGCTTGACGGCACGTTCACGCCCATGCCTAGTGGCGACTACCTCTGGCGCGTGAACGACCACGGCAAGACTCACCGCGAGATCGCCCGCCACTCCAAGCTCGACGCCGAGGCCTACGACGAATTCGGCAAGGCCATGCAGGCCATGTGCCGCTTCGTAAAGCCGATTCTGAGCATGGTCCCGCCCGACCCCACCACGCTGAATCCCAAAGAGCTGATGAAGCTGCTCTTCCTGGGACGACGTTTTCAGGGGTTAACGAGCGAAGACAAATATAACCAGGTGCAGCTCATGACCATGAGCGCCATCGATTTTCTCGATCAATGGTTCGAGACCGATGTGCTCAAGGCGACGATGTCTGCGTCGGGCATCATCGGCACTTTCCTGGGTGTTCGTTCTCCGGGAACGGCCTACGTGCTTCTGCATCACTACATGGGAGAAATCGACGGCGCTTTCCGCTCCTGGGGATTCGCGCGCGGCGGCACCGGCGCCATCTCCAACGCCATCGGCGACGCGGCCCGCGAAGCCGGCGTGGAAATCCGCACCAAGGCCGGTATCGCGAAAATTCTGGTGAAGAATGGCAAGGCCACTGGCGTAGTTCTCAGCAACGGCGACGAAGTATACGCCGACGTAGTTTCCTCCAGCGTCGATCCTCGACTTACTTTTACCAAATTCATCGAAAAAGAAAATCTCCCCGGCGACTTC
>DATJXG010000026.1:0-14149 GCA_035500455.1 Terriglobales bacterium
AAGAAGATTGCCGAGTATGCTCCGAATGTTCCCGGGTCAGTCATTGCGCGGCAAGTGCTGACGCCGCTCGATCTGGAGCGCACTTACGGTTTGACCGAGGGCAACATTTTTCACGGCGACCTGCGGCTGGAGCAGCTTTTCTTCATGCGGCCGGTTCCGGGGTGGTCGCAATATCGCACGCCGGTGCGCGGGCTTTATTTGTGCGGAGCGGGAGCGCATCCCGGCGGCGGAGTTACCGGCGCGCCTGGCCATAATGCAGCGCACCAGGTTTTGCGCGATTGGAAAAAAGGATTGCTCAAGGAGGCGGTGGCATGAGCGCAGGCGACCATACCAGTGCGGCGCTGCCTAAAACCGCCGACATCGTGATTCTCGGCGCCGGAGTCATGGGCGCATCGATCGCCTTTCACCTGGCCAAGCGCGGAGCGGGACGAATTGTGGTCGTGGAAAAGGAGCACGTGGGCCGCGGCGGAAGTGGACGATCCTCGGCGCTGGTGCGCATGCACTATACCTATCCGCCCGAGGTGAAGCTGGCGCTGGTGAGCCTGCGAGTGTTTCAGAACTGGCGCGAGATTGTCGGCGAGCCTGGGGATTTCCGCAAGACCGGTTTTGTGCGCCTGGTTCATCCCAACGAAACCGGCCAGCTGAAACGCAATGTGGAAATGCAGCGCCGCATTGGAGTGAATGTGCGGCTGATCGGGCAACAAGAGCTGCGGGAACTCGAGCCCGACTGGAATGTGGAGGAGGTTGAGGCCGCCGCCTACGAGCCGGATTCCGGCTATAGCGATGGCGCCGGCGTGGCCAACGACTTCCTCGGCCGGGCGCGCGATATGGGCGTCACCTATGTGCCGCGCACACCGGTGACCTCGTTCCAGGTGGAAGGCGGGCGGGTATGCGGAGTGAACACGCAGAACGGCGCGATTTCCGCGCCCGTCGTCGTGGCCGCCACCGGGCCCTGGAGCCGCCCGCTTTTCCGGCAGGCGGGCTACGACCTGCCGATCGAGACGGAATATCACCAGGTGGCGATCCTGAAGAACCCCGCCGGAATGAAGGGCGGGGGTTGCGCCTGCATCGATTCGGTCACCTCGACGTACTTCCGTTCTGACGGCGCGGATAAATTTCTGGCCGGCGATTTCTCCGGTGAGCGTGGCGCTGATCCCGACAACTTTCCGCAGAACCCCGGCAGCGATTCGCTCGAAGAGTTGATCGAGCGCGCCAGCCGCCGCGTGCCGGCTCTGCAAAAAGCGGAGGTGATGCGCGCCGTGACCGGCATTTACGACATGACACCCGATTCGCGCGCGCTGCTGGGGGAGATTCCCGGCATTAGCGGATTGTTTGTCTGCGCGGGATTCTCCGGCATGGGGTTCAAGATCTCGCCGGCGATTGGATTGGTGATGACGGAACTGTTGCTTGACGGCGCCGGCAAAACGGTGGACATTACACCGTTCCGCCCCAGCCGCTTCGCCGAAGGAAAACCGATCCGCCCGGAGTTTGAGTACGAGGGTGGCTAGTGGCCAGTGGATAGTGGCTGGTGTGGCTAGTGGCTAGTAACAAGACATATTGCTGACATACTGCTGAGATCGTGTTGTTTGGGTGTGGATCAGGTTTCCTGACCACCAGCCGCTAGCCACTAGCCACTAGCCACTGATTAAGGAGCTCTTTATGAAAAAAGGCATTCTGGAACGCCTGCAGGAAGGCCCCGTCCTGGGCGACGGCGGCTATCTTCTCGAACTGGAGAAGCGCGGCTGGGTGCGCGCGGGTCCGTTCACCCCCGAAGTGGTGCTCACTTACCCGGACGCGCTGCGCGAGTTGCACGTGGAATTTCGCGAGGCGGGAGCTGACGTGCTGCAGGCGCTCACCTTCTACGCCAGCCGCGACAAACTCGCGACCGTCGGCCTGGAGAACTCGCTGGAAGACCTGAACCGCGCCGCGGTGCGCATTGCACGCGAGGTGGCGGGCGATAAGTGCCTGGTAGCCGGCAATCTCAGCCTTACTTGGATGTACGAGCCCGGCAGCCCATCGGCCGCGGACCGCGTGCGCCGCACCTTCGACGAACAACTCGCGCTGCAGGTGGAAGAAGGCGTGGACTTCATCATCGGCGAAACTTTTTCTTATGTGGGCGAAGCGCTGATCGCTGTGGAGCGCGCCAGAAAGACCGGCCTGCCGGTAATGGTGACCATCTGCTTTGAGAATAAAGATGAAACCACCGACGGCCTGAGCGCGGCCGATGCTGCCAAAACTCTGCTCGATGCCGGCGCCGATATCGTGGGCATGAACTGCCTGCGTCCGCCCGAGCACACGCTGCCGCACATGGAAGCGATGCGGAAAGCTGTGTCAGGTTATCTGGCCTGCCAGCCGATTGCCTACCGCACTCCCAAGGAGCAGCCCGATTTTTCCAGCCTCCCGGAGTTTCCGCTGGGGCTCGATCCCCTGCAGCTCACCCGCAAGGAGATGGGCGAATATGCCCGCCAGGCGCACGAGATCGGCATCAACTACATCGGCGCCTGTTGCGGCTCGGTGGCGGTTCACATCCGCGAGATGGCGAAGGCGCTGGGCAAGTTCACCGAAGATACGCGCGTCTGGAAAAAGGGCGGGGAAAAGCCGATGTCGGCCTATGAGTACTACGGGCACGATAAGTAGCCCCGGCGTCCCGCCGGCAACCTTTCGGTCGAAGTACTGGCTTGTAAAGGCTTGAACGGGTGAGAGGAACGGCGCTGCAATCGCTGCCGGCGACGCCGACGCTACGGTCCCAGTACCTGCAGGGGATGGCTGCCTACCAGGCGGGCGTGATGGATGACGTCGAGATCGGGAATCTCGGCAATCACATCCACGTTGATCTGGTAGGTACCGGGCCCGGGAGTTTCGCTGAAGGGAATCTCGTAGTTAAGGGTGTTCTTCTCCAGGGTGAAGTGCTGGTAGCCGAGCACGGTCGCCCGGCCGATGTCATTCACCGCGACCACGACCTCGGTCAGGTCGAAATCGTCACCGGTCTGATTGGAAACCTCGACTGAGCCTTCCACCCGAAGCCCGTTGACGGTCGGCGGGCGAAGCCACTTCGCCATCAGCGGCGCTACGACGCGTAACACCAGCGACTGATTGATCTGGTGCGGCGGAGTGCTGCTGTCGCTGACCGTGGCGGTGAAAGGAAAGTCACCCACCAGTCGCGGAGTGCCGCTTACAACCCCGTTCGGAGCGAGATCCATTCCCGGCGGCAGAGAGCCGCTTTCGAGCATCCAGCGGAAGGGCGCAACCCCGCCCTGCACCCCCAACTCAGCGTGATAGGGCGTCCGCAGGAAGGCCTTGGGCAAGGCGATGCTTGCGGCGGAGAGCGGCGCCGGGGGCGACGGTTTGGGAGTAGTTTGCGCATGCGCCAGTGAAGCAACGGCGAAGAGGGCGCACACGAGTGCGGAGAGCTTTCGCCCATGGCTTCGCGCGTGGCTGAGCAGAGAAGGCACTTCTGCTTCAGATTATAGAGGGCGCGTCGGCAGGCCCGGTGATGAAAGCGAAGGGGGTGGTGCGCCGGTTCCGCATTTTGGGACGGAGGAGGTTCGCTGACTTCAGAGAAAATGCCCGTCCGAAGCACAGGGAGGATGCCTTGCGGCAGTGATTAAGCAGCATGCGATTGCGGGGGCCTTCGACTCCGCGAGACTCCGCTTTGCCGAGTCTCGCTGCGCTCAGGATGACAGTTCTGGGGAGGTTCCGGACAAAAAGCCACAGACTCTCAGGATGACAATGCAGGAGAGCGGGCAGCGATGGCGATCAGCAGCAAAAAGCCCCGGGATTGCTTCCGGGGCTTTCGATTACGTCACGAACACTTGCTCGAATGCTTACTCCACCGTCACCGACTTGGCCAGGTTGCGGGGTTGGTCCACGTCGCAGCCGCGGCGCACGGCGATGTGATACGCCAGCAACTGCAGCGGAACGATTTCCAGAATCGGCGAAAGCTCTTCCGGCGCCGGCGGAATGTAAATCACGTGGTCGGCGGCTTCCTTGATGTCCTCGTCGCCTTCGGTGGCCAGCGCAATCACTTTGCCGGAGCGGGCTTTCACTTCCTTCAGGTTGGAGCAGGTTTTCTCGTAGCGAATCTTGGAAAGCTCGTTCTCCTGGTCGCAGGTGGCGATCACCACCACCGGCAGGTTTTCGTCAATCAGCGCGTTGGGCCCGTGCTTCATTTCGCCCGCCGGATAGCCTTCCGCGTGGATGTAGGAGATTTCCTTCAGCTTGAGCGCGCCTTCCAGCGCGATCGGGTAGTGAATGCCGCGGCCCAAAAACAGGAAGTCATGGGCGCGCGAGTATTCCTTGGCCAGGTCTTCGCACTCTTCCTCGCGGGTGAGCAGATGCTCCAGCTTGCCCGGCAGGCGGGTGAGTTCTTCCACCATGTGGCGCTGCTGCTCGACCGTCATCGTGCCCTTAGCCTGCCCGAGATAAAGCGCCAGCAGGTAGAGCGCGGTGAGCTGTCCGGTAAAGGCCTTGGTCGAAGCCACGCCGATTTCCGGGCCGGCGTGGGTGTAGATCGTGCCCGCCGCTTCGCGCGTGATCATGGAGCCGACCACATTGCAGATGGCCAGCGTCTTGGAGCCTTTGGCCTTGGCCTCGCGCTGGGCGGCGATGGTGTCCGCGGTTTCGCCGGACTGCGAGATCAGCACCGTGATCTGGTCCTCGCCCACGAGGGGGTCGCGATAGCGCCACTCGCTGGCGTAATCCACCTCCACCGGAATGCGCGCCAGGCTTTCGATCATGAACTTGCCCGCCTGGCCGGCGTGCCAACTGGTGCCGCAGGCGGAGATGTTCACTTTCTTCACCGCCTTGAATTCGGCCTCGCTGATTTCCATTTCATCCAGGAACACGTGCCCGGTTTCCTGCGAAATACGGCCCAGCGTGGTGTCGCGGACGGCGCGCGGCTGCTCGTATATTTCCTTGAGCATGAAGTGCTTGAAGCCGCCCTTTTCCGCCATGATCGGGTCCCAGGTGACGTGCTGTACCTGGCGCACGACGGGCTGGCCGTTGAAATCGCTGAGCTGCACGCCTTCCTGCGTGATCACCGCCAGGTCGCCATCTCCCAGGAAAAACAGGTCGCGGGTGTGATACAGGATCGCGGGAACGTCGGAGGCGACGAAATATTCGTCTTTGCCCAGTCCGATGACGGCGGGCGGGCCATTGCGGGCGGCAACGATCTTGTTGGGTTCGTCGACCGAGATGACAGCCAGCGCGAATACGCCGGTGACCTGGCCTACGGTCTTGCGCACGGCTTCTTCCAGGGAAGGCGGATGGCCGTTGCTGGTCTTCAGGAATTTTTCGACCAGGTGCGCCAGCACTTCCGTATCCGTCTCGGTGGTGAAGCGGTGGCCTTCTTCGATGAGCTTGCGCTTCAGGACAACGTAGTTCTCGATGATGCCGTTGTGCACCACGACGATCTTGCCGGTGCAGTCACGATGCGGGTGGGCGTTTTCTTCCGTGGGGCGGCCATGAGTGGCCCAGCGGGTGTGGCCGATGCCATAGGTGCCGTCGAGCGGCTTGAGGCGGATGGCCTCTTCCAAGTTGCGCAGCTTGCCTTCGGCGCGGCGAATCTGTAAACCATCGCCGTTCCCGCAGACTGCAATGCCGGCGGAATCATAACCGCGATATTCCAGCCGTCTCAGGCCGTCAATAATGACGGGCACCACACGCTTCTTGCCCACGTATCCGACAATCCCGCACATGCTAGTAACTCCTTAAAATTCCGCGGTGGGGAGAACCGAGAATGTTTTCAGTTTGAGTTGAGAATCCGGCCCACCAAATTCAGAATTGCGACTGCCGCGCGCCACGGACTCATAGAGCCGGCTAGTCTTCGAGGGAGTAACGAAATTCTTCAATCACCGGGTTGGTCAGCACATCCCGAGCGATGCGCCCTACTTCCGCCTCGGCTTCTCCCCGGCTCAGGCCATTCTGCAGCGTGAGTTCGAAGTACTTGCCCTGGCGGACCTCTTCCAACCCCTTGTATCCCATCTTGTTAAGGGCGCCCTGGATTGTCTTTCCCTGGGGGTCAAGAACGCTCTTCTTCAGCGAAACGTACACGTGCGCCTTCATCGCAGCAAGCACATTATACGGCACAATGTTACCTGCGGTATCCCCCGTTCGGGCTATGTCTCCCGCGCTAACTGGCTATCGAGGTCGGCAAGGGCGGATTCGAGCATCTGCCGGTGCCGGGGATGGCGCGCAAGTTCCAGTTGCTGTAGCACCTGCCGGCGCGCCAGCCTAAGAGTTTCGCGGCGTTTGCGGCGGGAAATTTCTTCGGGGCTGAGCACCGAACCCGATGCCGGTTCGGCCTCCCGGGCCTCCAGTTGCTGTTCTACCGCCTTGCTCTCCCACCCGCGCGCCACAGATCGATTGTATATCGGAGAGGAACCTCGGTAGATAAGAGGCATTTGGGCGGGGCGTTGAAAACACGAAAGCATACTTGCGATGGCAGAGACATGCAGCGTTCAATCGCAGAGTTCCCGCAATATCGGCTTTCGGCATAGGGATTTCCCCGATGCGGCAATGGGTATTTCCCCTACTGACTGTCATTCCAATTTCGTAGCAGGCAGATTATTTCTCTTGCCGACAACACAATTTCGGTTATTATCTGTGGCGCTAAAAGCATTTTTCAGTATCGGGGACATGCTCGAGGGGGCTTGGGGCAGTGTTTGGCTCGCGCAAATGGTCCCGGAAATTCAGCCGGAAGTAGACGTCGAATTGCGGCGAAACGAAGCGTTGCTTTCGATGACGGACGTGCTGGTCCGCCATCAGAGCCTGCCTGAGTTGTTTCTCGAACTAGCCGAGCGGCTTCACCAGGTTCTTGCTTTCGAGGTTGCCGGTGTCGCGCTGCACGACCCCGCCAAGAATTCATTCAACTTGCACGCCTGGGAGGGCGGAGATGTAGTGGAAGCATGCGCCGAGCTGCCGCTGGCAGACACCACTGCGGGTTGGGTTTGGCAGAGCCAGCAGCCTCTCCTGTTTGGAGATATTCGCCCGGAGTCGCGTTTCTCACTTTGTTTGAGCATCCTCAAGGAAAAGAACATCGTTTCATTTTGTGAACTCCCGTTGAGCACCACGCAACGGCGATTGGGCACGCTGGGTTTGGGCAGCAGCCGGGCCGCGGCATACAGCCAGCAGGACTTGCATTTTCTGGAACAAGTGGCCCGGCTGGTAACCCTGGCGCTGGAGAACGCATTCTCCCGCGGCGCCCTGGAGGAGGAAAAGAACCGGCTGCAGATGTTGTTGGAAGTCAATTCTGCGCTGGTTCCGAACCTGAACCTGCAGGATTCGTTTCCCGCGATCGCCAAGTATATCGGCAAGGTCATCAAGCACGATTTTGCCAGCATCGGCCTCTATGACGAAGCCGCTCAGTGCATGCGCAAGTACGCTACATATTCGGGTGAAATTCTCGGTCCGTTTGCCGACCAGGAAGAGTACTCGGTAAGGGAGACGTTTTCCGGCCAGGCCTTTCTCACCCACGAAGTGAAAATCGGCAACCGGGAAGACATTGCGTCCCAGGCCTATCCCATTTACCGGTACTTCCTGCAGCATGGCATTCAGACCATCTGCTGCCTGCCGCTGATTACCCGCAAAGGCGCTTTGGGAACGCTTAACCTGGCCAGCAAAGAAGAGAACGCCATTTCTCCGCGGGATATCAGCCTGCTCAAACAGATTGCCGCGCAGATCGCGGTCGCTATCGACAACGCCAGCGCCTACAGGGAAATTGCGGGTTTGAAAGAGAAACTGTCGGAGGAGAAGCTCTACCTGCAGGGCGAGATCCGCTCGGAGTTGAACTTCGAAGAGATCATCGGCGAAAGCCCGGTGCTCAAACGTCTGTTGGAGCAAGCGAAAACCGTAGCCCCAAGCGATGCCACGGTGCTCATCCTGGGGGAAACCGGAACCGGTAAGGAACTGATCGCCCGGGCCGTCCATCGTATGAGCGCGCGCAAAGACGCCAGCTTTATCAAGTTGAATTGCGCCGCCATCCCCACCGGTCTGCTGGAAAGCGAACTCTTCGGCCACGAAAAAGGGGCGTTCACCGGCGCCATCAGCCAGAAAGTGGGGCGGCTGGAACTGGCGGATAAGGGCACGCTGTTTCTGGATGAGGTGGGAGATATTCCTCTGGAACTGCAACCCAAGTTGCTGCGCGTGCTGCAGGACCAGGAGTTCGAACGCCTGGGGAGCACACGCACCCGGCGGGTGAACATTCGCCTGGTTGCCGCCACCAACCGTGACCTGGCGGAAGGAGTAGCCTCCAAGACATTTCGCAGCGACCTGTATTATCGCCTCAATGTCTTTCCAGTTCGCCTGCCGCCATTGCGGGATCGCAAGGACGACATCCCGCTGCTGGTGCGTTACTTTGTACAGAAATTCGCCCGCCGGATGAACAAGCAGATCGAGACGATCCCCATTAAGGCAATGAACGAACTGGTGGAGTGGGACTGGCCGGGCAACGTGCGGGAACTGGAGAATTTTATCGAGCGCTCGGTGATTCTTTCGACCGGGCCGGCTCTGACGGTGCCGCTTGCCGAACTCAGCGCCTCGCCAAGAACTACTTCCCACCCGGGAACGTTGGAGAGTCTGGAGCGAGAACACATCCTGCGCGCCCTGCGCGAAAGCGGCGGCACGATTTCCGGATTGCACGGCGCCGCCGCCCGCCTCGGCTTGAAGCGCACCACGCTGCAGTCACGCATGCAGCGCATGGGAATCAGCCGGCAAGAGTATGAAAACTGAGGCGCGGCTGCCGAGATTTCGGCACTCTGCCGCACCGCCGTCAGATTTCGGCGTTGCTTCCTGCCTTCCTCTACACCCCTGACGGCACCCACAAGCTTTGATTCCAATGAGTTAGCTATTTCGTCCACATTTGGAACAAGACCTGCGTGAGCTAAGCTCGCAGCTCGGGGATCTAACTGACTTTTCTCCTGGTGTTCGTTCCAAGATCAAGTTGACGTGTCGGCGGGAGCCGGTTCGGGGATTTGTGTACGCAGGCGACGTGTCTCTGGGGTGGCCTCAATGGAGCAGTTCGCGGTACCGCTGGATCCGCTGTATCTATTCGCATGTGGTGTGTTGTGGCGAACCGAGGGCGATACCGGCGCCGGATGGGAACTGGTGCACGGATTGAAGTCGCGGGAGGACGGGACGCGCGCCGTAGCAGCCGGAGCGATGGCGAAGACCCGGCACGGACGGCTGCTGGCGCGCGACCTGCGGCGAGCCAGGAGCCGCTCCTGCATCCCTGCCGTCATTCCTCTTCGCAGGGCCCCAAAATTGGCCGAGGTGACAATGAAGACTCCCTACGGGATGGAAATTGTCGAGAGCTGTGCTTCGTGCAAACTGCGAAAGGGGTCCTGGTTCTGCGGGCTGCCGCCGGACGCGTTGCAGGCGTTCAGTGACGCCAGCCGCCCCAACATCTATCCCGGTGGGGCACTGCTGTTCGTGGAAGGGCAGGCGCCGCGCGGCGTGTTCGTGGTGTGCGGGGGAAAAGTGAAGCTTTCCACCACCTCGCGCGACGGCAAAATCCTGATCCTGAAAGTTGCCGAGGACGGCGAGGTGCTGGGCTTGAGCGCCGCCATCACCGGCACCTGCTACGAGATCACGGCGGAGACCATCGGCCCCTGCCAGGTGAATTTCGTCAAGCGCGATGCCTTGCTGAAGATGATGGAGAAATACGGCGAGTTGGGCTCGCGCGCCGCCCTGGCCCTGAGCCGGGAGTTCCAGTCGGTGTACCGCGACATTCACGAACTGGTGCTCTCGCGTTCTTCCGCCGGCAAGCTGGCGCGGCTTTTGCTCTCCTGGTCGCCGGCAAGAGATAACGGAAACCGCGAGGTCAGCCTGGGCGGCAGCATCACCCACGAGGAGATTGCGCAGATGATCGGCGCCTCCCGCGAGACTGTGACCCGCCTGCTGAGCGAACTCAAGAAAAAGGAGTTCATTCGCATTGAGGGTTCAACGCTGGTCATCCGTGATCGGCCGGCGTTGGAAGCGCTGGCTGCGTAGCTGATTTGCAGCCTGAGGGCGGCCGGTCACCCCCCTTCCGGCCGCCTCCCCCGCTCGGAGGCATGCGTCCGGCGCCGTGTGCTTTGTAATCTTGCGGTTTGGTTCAACGCGAAGGTCGCAAAGAACCTTGAAGAACAAGCTTTCACTCTCTTCCCTGGTTCGGCAAACCGAATCCTCGCCATGAAATACCTGAATAGCCGCAGACCCTCGGGCTGGGTTATGGTAAATCTCTCTGCTGCCGGCGTCCTGCTCCAAACCGGCAGCACACATCCCAAAACCCTATGCTCGATGACCCACTATTGTTCAACGAATGGCTGGCAGTGGGGTGGTCATCGGAGGTCGGAGCCGTCCCGAAATCGCAGCGCCTCTTGGGACGCGACCTGGTGCTCTGGCGCAGCGCCCAGGCAATTCATGCCTGGGAAGATTTGTGCCTGCACCGCGGGGCGCGGCTTTCGCTCGGGACGGTGAGCCAGGACTGCCTGGTTTGTCCCTATCATCATTGGGAATATGACGCTTCCGGCAAGTGCGTACGCATTCCCACGCATCCCGACCAGCCTCCGCCGGTGCGCGCGCGGGCCACAACCTTCCATGTCCGCGAGAGGTATGGGCTGATCTGGGTGTGCCTGGGGACGCCGCAGCGCGATATTCCATGCTTTCCGGAGGCGGAAGATTCTTCCTATCGCAACGTGTTGGCCGGGCCTTACGTTTTTCAGGCAAACGGGCCGCGGGTGATCGAGAATTTTCTAGACGTGGCGCACTTGCCCTTTGTTCACGCTGGCCTGCTGGGCGATCCGGCCCGCCCCGAGATTGAGGATTACCAGGTGGAGGCGGCGCCCGAAGGAATTCTGGCGAAAGACATTCGGGTTTGGCAGCCCGATCCCGACGGCACCGGCAAGCCGGCGCAGGTGTTCTACACCTACCGGGTGCTGCGCCCGCTGACTGCGTGTTTCACCAAGAGCCAGGGCGAGCAGAAATTCTGCATGCTGGATACGGTGACGCCGGTGGCCGCGGGCGAGAGTCTGGCGTGGGTGATCCTGAGCTTCAATTATGCCAAGGACCTGCCCGCGGAGGAACTCCGGAGTTTCCAGGATCGGGTGAGCCTGCAGGATAAAGCCATCGTGGAATCGCAGCGGCCCGAACTGCTGCCGCTCGACCTGCAAGCCGAATTGCATTTGAAGTCCGACCGGATTGCGATCGCCTACCGGCGCTGGCTGAAAGAGCTGGGGCTGCGGTATGGTGCGGCATGAGCGCCACCGACACGGTAGCCCACGCCAGCCGGCCGCGCTCTCCGAAGTGGTTTGCGCCGGGAGATTTTGAAGCTTCCCTCGGGCTATTCTTTAGCGGGTTTCCTGATCTGCTGCTGATCGCGGGCCTGGCGCCTCTGTGCGGATTCTCCACTGACCTGGTGGTCACGCGAATTCTGCCCGGCGTGGCCGTGTCGATCTTTCTGGGCAATCTCTTCTACGCGTGGCAGGCACATCAGCTGGCGTTGCGCAGCGGCCGCAACGACGTCACCGCGATTCCTTTCGGGGTAAACACGCCGACCATCTTCGCCTACATTTTCCTGATCATGCTGCCGGTGTATGAGCGCACGCATGATCCCCATATCGTGTGGCAGGTGGGGGTGATCGCCAGCTTCGTCAGCGGGCTGGTGCAAACTGCGGGCGCATTTTGCACTGACTGGATGCGCCGCCACGTGCCGCGCGCCGCTCTGCTCTGCCCGCTCGCCGGAATTGCGATGGCTTTCCTGTGCCTGGGGTTCATCTTTGGCGTGTTCCAGGTTCCCGGCGTGGCGCTGCTGCCCGCGGTCATTATTTTGACGGTGTACGCTTCGCGGCTGCGTTTGCCGTTTCGCCTGCCGGCGGCGTTGATCGCGATGGCGGTGGGCGCGCTGGCTGCCCTGGCGCTGGGAGCGTGGCATCTTTACACTCCGCCCGCGGCCCAGCCGCTGACCGCGATTGGGCTGCACCTGCCGCATCCGGTCAACCTGATCGCCTTTCTGCGGCAGGGCGAAGGCTGGAAGTACCTGTCGATCATCCTGCCGATGAGCACTTTGGACACGCTGGTCTCGCTGCAGATTCTGGAGAGCGTGAAGCTGGCGGGGGATGACTATCCTACGATGCCGTCGCTGCTGGTGAATGGAGTTGCGACTATCGTGGCGGCGGGGTTTGGAAGTCCGTTTCCGACCACGCTTTACTTCGGCCACCTGGCACACAAGGGCAACGGCGCGCGCGCCGGATATTCCGTGTTGAGCGGAGCGGCGGTGATGCTGCTCTGCGTTTCCGGCCTGGTGCCGCTGGTGCTGCGGGTGGTGCCGCTGGAAGTAGTGGCCATGGTGGTAGTGTGGTTTGGGCTGGTGATGGTGGGGCAGGCGTTCCAGGAAGTTTCCAAAGATCACTGCATTGCGGTGGCGCTGGGGCTGATTCCCATGCTGGCTTCGTGGGCGCTGCAACTGGTGGACCTGGCGGCGAGGAAAGCGGGATCGAGCCTGTTCGAGACCGCGCCCCGCTTCGGGGACGAACTGGCCATCTACGGGATGATCGCGCTCAGCCAGGGGGCGCTGCTGGTCTCGATGGTGTGGTCAGCGGTGCTGGCATGGATCTTCGACCGGCGGTTTATGCAGGCGGCAGTCTGGCTGTTTGCCGGCTCGGCGCTGTCATACTTCGGATTGATTCACGCTTACGTGCTCACGCCGCAGGGAGTAGGGAACAAGATCGGCTTGTTCGCCGCGCCCGCGTTCGTGGTCACGTATGCCGCGGGTGCGCTGTTCCTGGTGGCGTGCCACTTCTACGCGGCGCGGTCAGCGAGGCCGTTTGCGGCTGTTGACGTAGATTAGGAAGATTCGCGGTCGGCCACGTTTTTCTTTGCGCTCTTTGAGTCTTTGCGGTGACTGACTGCAAAGTGTGCGATGCTCGGGGAAGCCGCCACGTCGCAAACTTCAACTAGACGAACGAAAATCAAGAAGATGTCTTCGCCGCCTCAAGCGGCTTCTTCCAATCACGGCCGGCATATCCCAGGCTGGCAGTCTGCTTGCCGATCTCGCGGTAAACCTCCGGATCGCTCGGTTGCCATGTGCCCAGGCCGTCCACGTAACGGTTGAACATGCAGAAGGCGGCCGCGATCAGCACGGTGTCGTGGATCTCCTTGTCGGTAGCGCCATTCCGCCGTGCGCGTTCAATGTCTTCGGGGCCAACTTGCTTTCCGCCTTTCTGCACCTTCCCCGCGATCGCCAGCAGGGCTTTCATTTTCTCAGAAATCGGAGCCGCCTCGAAGTTGCGGTTGATTTCGCCAATCAGGGCGTAATCGGCGTCGCTGCCGCCAAGATGCTGGGCAGCAGTCGAGCCGTGGCAGCTCTGGCAGTAAAAACAGTCGTTTTGCGACGACACGTAGGCCGCGATCATCTCCCGCTCAGCGGGTGTAAGGGTGTGGGAATCGCGCAGCAGCACTTCAACCAGTTCACACAAGGGCTTGGTGGTGGCGGGGCTGAAGGCCAGCAATCCGCGGATGCCCGGAAGTCCATCGGCTACCGGAATGTAAGCCACTCGTTCACCTCCAGAATGCGGGAGTCCCGCCGGCGAAAAAGCAGTGGGAGCACGTTAAGGGCGAGAACGAGAGTGGGACAATCCTAGAAAAACACTAGCCGGACGCGCCGGCGCCAGGGCTACAAGGCCGCGGTCAGTTTCTCGAGATGGATGGAGCCATCGCCGGTGTGAACGCGCACCGGGTTGCCGCCGCCGTTCATCTTGGCATGAATGTCCTTGCGGCTGAGCCTGCCTTCGACCGAGAGCGGCATGTCGAGCGTGATGTGGCCATCGCCGGTGTGGAGATTCAAATCGGCAGCCAGGTTTTCAGGCAGTTGCAGAGTGATGCTGCCATCGCCGGCTCCGAGCTGCCAGCCTGAGCCGACAGTCGAGCCGGGGAATGCGCGCAGCTCGATGCTGCCATCGCCGGTACTGACATCCAGGCCGTCGAAGCGGCCGGCGGCGCGGATGCGTCCATCGCCGGCCTTGGCCTGCAGGGACCCATCCACCGCATCGATCTCCTGGTGGCCGTCTCCGGTGCGCGTTTCCGCGCTGCCTTTTAGGCCGGTAAGCGTGATGGAGCCATCGCCGGTGTGCAGGTCGACCGAGCCCTGGCGCGGCATGCGTACGAAGAGATCGAC
>DATJXG010000027.1:0-3371 GCA_035500455.1 Terriglobales bacterium
GGCCACGGAATGCCGATTTTCACAAAGCGTCCTACACCCAGGGAATCCGGAAACAGAAACTTCTGCACACCTTCCGACAAGAACACCCAGCCGACAAGAATGCGGATCAACAGGATTGCCTTGGCGGCGCGGTCCGCCCAGCCTGCATGATTCAATGGCATCGAATTTCTCCTCGCGCGATCAGCACTCTTGCACGAACCGAGCTCGCTTCAGACATAATCAAACAGCGTCATAAAGCCGAAATCCATGTGCAGCTGCTGATGGCAGTGGAACAGCGTGAGCCCAGGATTATCGGCGGTAAAATCCACCTCAACTTCCTGATATCCGCCAACCATCACCACGTCCTTCATCACGCCTGCTGTGGCCATGCCCGCCAGCCGCGTGAGTTCAAAGCTATGCCGGTGCAGATGCACGGGATGAATATCGTCGCTGGCATTGTGCATGCGCAGGCGATATCGCTTGCCCTGGCGCAAATGGTATGCGGGCTTCGCCATATCATTCCGCATGTCGG
Source organism: Terriglobales bacterium (assembly GCA_035500455.1). GTDB lineage: Bacteria > Acidobacteriota > Terriglobia > Terriglobales > Acidobacteriaceae > DATJXG01. The sequence goes on from DATJXG010000027.1 coordinate 512, forward strand.
CGCTGGGAAACGCTGCGTCATTGATGGCCCACGCGTTGAAGCCATGATCGGCGGCGTTTCTCTTGGTGAAAGTCATGTCGATCACTTCGTCCGGCGCCGGCGATCCTTCACCTCGCGCGCCAAAGCGCGCGTAATTCCAGCGGAAGGGCTTGGGCGCGATCCACAGCGGCTTCTGCTTGCGCCCTGCATACTCCACGACGATGCCCATTCCATGCCCGCGATCGTCATCCGCCAGATCGCCCATGATCCACACTCCCGGATGATTCATCTCCACAATCGCCGAAATACGTTCCGCCGTTCCCAGCCAAAGCACCGGCACTTCCGTGGGCGTGGGCACGGCATTGCCGTCAAGCGCGATGACCTTGAACATGTGTCCGGGCAGAGCCAGGCTACGAATCTCGGTGGCACTGCCGTTCAACACGTGAAACAGCACGCGCTCACCCTGCTTCACCCGCACCGGCTCGCCATGCCCCAGCATGCGCCCGTTGATGGTGAAATCGCGGTACCCCACTTCGTAGCCGTGCGGCATGCCTTTGGCCAGCGAGGCCTTCATCGCCGTCTCGCCCGCGGTTTTCAGCTCCTTCACCGCCGCCGGCGGAAGAAAATCCATCGCCATGTCGCCGCCCTGGCTGAACGACGGCCCAAACTCCTTGAGCACTAGAAACACTTCCCGGTCGTAATTCCCCGGCTCGTTTCTTCCCTCAATGTAAACCGGCCCCACCTGCCCGCTATACTGCCCGGCATGAAGGTCGGCGCCGGCCCGATTATGCGTGTGATAAAAGCGCAAACCTGAGGGCCGAGGCGTGAACTCGATCCGCCGCATTCCGCGCGCAGGAATGTACGGTGTGCCCTCTTCCGCCGCACCGTCCACGTCAGTGGAAACGAACTGTCCGTGCCAATGCAGCTGCTCCGGCGTATCGGTATGGTTGTAGATTTCCACAGCCACCTGCCGTCCCTCTTTGAAGCGCAGCAGGGGGCCGGGAAACTTTCCGTTGTAGGTGATCGTCGAGACGATGTGCTTGGGGGCAATCTCAACCGGCGACGCGGCGATGTGCAAAACATAGTCCGCCGCGTGGCCTGGTTGCGCTGCCGATTGCAAGGCACGAGGCGCGAACGCCGCCACGCCAAGCGAAGCGCCCGATCCCAGCAAACCCGCGCCGGTCGCGGCGCCCGCCAGCTTGAGGAAGCTTCTCCGCGATGTAAAGCGCCCGTTCATTCACTGCCTCTGGAACTACGCAAATTCCGCTCTGCCGTTTCCGTTTGCTCCGCCGGCGAAACGAAAATTTCTCCCGCGGCGCCGGCCCTTTCCCGAAGTATATGACAGCCCGCGCCGCTTGCCGATGATTCAACTGCATGCCCAGTCCGGCTGAGGAAAACAGGGCCTTTAAATCAGCGATTGCACCAATTTTGGGTAATTGACCCAAGAAATGGGCAAGCGTACTTTGGCCTGAAAACTGAAAGGTCATATCATGGGAAATCACATCGGGCTCACCCCCAGAATGCTCGTCGCCGTGTATCCACAGGAGTTGGCAACGCTCATTGGCAAACGCGCCGAGGAACTTTCCCAAGCGCGGGGGCGCGAACAAGGCCATGAACTGGACGACTGGCTGCGCGCCGAAACCGAGATCATCCGTAGGCGGTTCGCCGTCAGCAGCGAGATGGTGGCGGACCATCCCCAAGAACTGGAAACGCTAATTGCGCTGCGCGCGCAGGAACTCTACGAGGCGCGCGGACGGGAAGAGGGCTACGAACTGGAAGACTGGCTGCGCGCCGAAGCCGAGATCACCGGCAGGAAAATCGTGATCAGCGAGCCCGGCGGCTACTCATCGGAATTACGCAGGCAAATTGGCCGGCGGGCGCAGGAATTCTGTGATGCGCGCGGCGGCGAAGATGGCCACGAACTCGAAGACTGGCTGCGCGCCGAGGCTGAAATCACGGGCAAGGAAATCGTCATCATTGCCGAGGCGCCGGGCCGCTCACCCGAGTTGCAGCAGCGAATCGTCCAGCGGGCGCAGGAACTCTGTGACTTACGCGGCGGCGAAGAAGGCCATGACTGGGAAGATTGGCTGCAAGCCGAAGCCGAAATCACCGCGAAAACACCGGCCCGCTCCCCCCAACTGGAGCAGCGGATCGTTCAGCGCGCGCAGGAACTCTTCGAAGCGCGCGGGCGGGAAGACGGCCACCAGTGGGACGACTGGCTGCAGGCCGAGGCGGAGATCATGGCGGGCATGGACGTCACCGGCGGCGACGCCGAAAACGCGGCAGCGCTCAGCAGCCCGGTCGCCGAGAGTTTGCTACCGGTAACCGCGGCAGAGGATCTGGAGGACGAGATTCCTGAACCCGCGCTGGAGGTTTTCGAGGCCCGCGCAGAGACGGCCCGCACAGAAACGGTGCGGGCGGAAGAAGTGCGCGAGGAAGAGGTGGTGGAAGTGAAAGACGACATCCCCGCAAGCTCGATTCCAGGCAGTTCCGTGATCTCAGAAATCCCAATCGCTGCCGCAACTTCAGAGGACTTAGAGGACGAGATCCCTGAACCGGCCCTGGAGGTTTTCGAGGTCCGCGCGGAAGCGGAAGACGAAGACGAGATCACCGCCTTCGTAAGTACCGCCATGGCCGGCCATGCCAAGGAGGCCCCAACTGCGGCGCCGGAACTGCACCCGACCACTGCGGGCGAAGAAATCACCGCAACCCCGATCGCCGGCGAGGATGCTGTGGCGAGCCCAACAACTGTACTGGCCAGCTCTTTGCAACCGACAACTCCATCAGAGATGCCCCCGCAAGTTCTAAAAGATCAGAGCAGCGAACCGGCGCAGGAGGTTCAGGCGCCGCCCGAAGGCAAAGATGGCGGGCAGTATGACGG
>DATJXG010000028.1:0-3681 GCA_035500455.1 Terriglobales bacterium
AAAACGCCCTCAGAAAAGGCTCGAGCGCTGCTAAATTCAGCCGCCAAGCGGAATGAGACTTTTCTCCCGACTCTCGTGAACTGTCATCCTAGAGCGAAGCGAAGGACCCCAGTTTGCAGACCAGCTAGTGGACTGTCGCAATGAGTTCATTACCGGGACGCGGCGGAAGCAGCAGACTCTACCTTCTTGAACCCTCGTGAGCCCTTCGTCCCTTCGTAGGAAGGTCTTTGACGGCGCCGTTAAAAAGCTAACCACGAAGGAGCACGAAGGTTCACGAAGGTAAAATCCATGCGGCTTTTCCAAGACAAGAACAGACGGTTTCCGCTCCAGTAACGATTACTCTGCGACAGGCCACAAGTCGGCGGCTGCAAGGCATTTTTGCGGTGCTCTCTAACCGCATCGTGGAAATACCTTGCAGCCCAATAGAAATCTGCATATGCACATGTAATTGTAAATAAAAGCCTTACTGCTTGCCTCGCTCGTGATCTCCCCGCCCGAGAGCCGCGGGCTAAAGTTGACGCCCCATAGTGCCGATATAGGAGATATGGACATTTCTGCCATCGCCCTTCAGGGACTGCAACAGGCGGAGGCCCAACTCGATCAGGCGGCAACCAGCATTGCCTCGTTCGGGGCAGCGCCTCCCGAAGGTGCCGGCCTGGACACCGTGGATCTCAGCGCGGAAGTGGTTGCGCTGCTTTCCGCGAGGACCCAATCTGCGGCCAACCTCAGCACTCTGAAGACCGCCGACGAAATGCAGAAGGCTGTGATTGATCTGATGGCGTAGCTAAAAGGCGGCATTGCCGGCGGGACGCCGGCGCTACCCTCATTTCCGCTCCCCTAATCCGACCAGCGCTGAGGCTTTCTATCCCAGCGATGCGGCTTTAGAGCCTGCAACTGCACAGCGTCCAAGGCGCCCGCATCACTCATCGCTATGTTCTGACGGACGTGGTCGTGCTTTCTCATTCCGATGATGGTTGTGCTCACCGCGGGATGCGAGAGCACGAAACGCAACGCAGTTTCAGGTAGATTGGCGGACTCGGGCAGCGATTTCTTCACTGCGTCCACTCGTGCCAGGGTGCGGGTGAGGTTCTCCTGGCCGAAGTATTTCGAGCGCCAGTCACTTTCCGGGAACCTGGTTTGCGGCGTCATCTTTCCGCCCAGGCTGCCTTCGTCGAGGGGCACCCGCGCGATCACGCCGATGTTTAGCTCCTGGCAAAGTGGGAAGAGCTTGTCTTCGGGGGCCTGGTCGAAGAGGTTGTAAATCACCTGCACTACTTCCACCAACCCCGTGCGCAGCGCGATGAGGCCGTTTTCCGGCTCCCAGCGGTTAAGGCTCAGGCCGAAGTGGCGGATGGTGCCATCCTTCTTTAGCTTCTCTACCGTGCTGCGGAATTCAGGATGCTCCGTCCAGCCATCATCCCAGACGTGCAACTGCAATACGTCGATGGAATCGACGCGCAGCTTCTTGCGGATCAGATCGGCATACTTGAAAACATGTTCCGCGGGGAAAACATCCGTGTACTTGTCTTTGGGCGAGGCCGGCCATTTCAGGTTCTTGGGCGGAATTTTGCTGGCGGCGTAGAGGCGCTTTCCTTTGTTCCGCGCCAGGATTTCGCCGAGGAAGCGGTCGCTCTTGCCGTCGCCGTAGGCCCAGGCGGTATCAAAAAAGTTGCAGCCCAGGTCCACGGCGAGCTGCATAGCTTTGAGTGATTCGTCGTCATCGGAGCCGCTCCAGCCGCTCATGCCCCAGAGGCCATAGCCGATGTCGCTGACTTCGAGTCCGGTACGGCCGAGCTTGCGGTATTTCATGAGGTCTCCTGAATTCGTCGTTGGTCGTTAGCCCCTGGCCGCGGGCTGCGGGGCGATAGCTGCGAGCCGTCGGCGTGGCCATATTCGCCATCTATTCGCTGCGCGGCCCGGTATGGTCCTGTGTTAACAACAACTTAAGTGTCTATACAAAACCGTCATGACACTATGTTCCACGTGGAACATTAATGCTCCGCCTCCATTTCGCGGTAGAACTTTTGCAGTACGTAAAACGCCTGCTTGCGCTGCCCGCGGTCTGAGATGAGGCCTTTGCGGTTGTGGTAATCCTGCACGCCCGGAAGCCAGCGGCGCGGCGAGCGGAAATCCATCAGCACCCAGGGCGACATGCCGGCGAGAGCCGGCATCTGGCGCAGCATCCTGAGCTGGTGCTCGTAGAGATTCGCCTGGTATTCCTCGGTCCAGCGAGTCTGCGCATCGCCATGATTGTTATAGACCGCTCCGCCGCCGAATTCGCTCACGATCACGGGCTTGTCATAGGGCGAACTCCAGTGAGTGGTGTCAGCGTCTTCCGGCGTGCCTTCGTACCAGCCGATGTACTCGTTCACTCCCAGCACGTCGAGAAATTCTCCCAGGGGATCGTTGAGCACGCGATTTTTGGGATCGTCTTTACCCACGCGATTCATCGCCGAGGTCAGCAGGCGAGTGGAATCGTTCTTGCGGGCATAGGCTGCAAGAGAGCGAATGAACTCCACCCGCGGCGGCGTGGGAGGAGTTTCGTTTGACATGGACCACAGAATCACCGACGCGCGATTGTGATCGCGGGCGATCACGTCGCGAATCTGCGCCTCGGCGTTGTCGAGAGTGGCGGGATTGGTCCAGTCCGTGTCCCAATACACTGGAACTTCCGACCACAGCAGCAGGCCCATGCGGTCGGCCAGCCGGGCTACGTGTTCGTTGTGAGTGTAGTGCGCGAGGCGCACGAAGTTGCATCCCAGATCCTTGGCCCATTGCAAGAGGATACGAACCTCGTCTTCGGAAAGGCCGCGTCCCAGGCGGAAGGGCGCCTCCTCATGCATGGAAACGCCGCGCAAGAAGATGGGCTTGCCGTTGAGCAGAATTTTGGTGCCGCGAGTTTCGATAGTGCGAAAGCCGATCTGGTCCTCAAGCGTGTCCCCGCCTGCAGTTAGCAGCACTCGATAGAGCTTCGGATCTTCGGGGGACCAAAGATGAGGCTTGGCGGGGAAGCGAAATTCGGCGTAGCCCCTGGCGTCAGTGGTAATACTTTTCTTTAAGCTAAGCTCTGGAATTTCAATGGTGACCGGTTGGGAGGGGGCGGCGCCGTCGAGCTGAACCCACCCGGCGATTTGATCCATCGATCCCTTTTCCAACTGGACCACGTAGTTCTTGACGAAGGTTTCGGGCACTTCTACCAGGCGGACGCTGCGAGTGAGGCCGCCGTAATTCCACCAGTCGGTGTTCAGAGCGGGCACGCCGTCGGAATGGCGGGTGTTGTCGACTTCCACGACCAGGTCGTTCAAGCCATTGGCTACTTCGTGGGTGATTTCAAAATTGAAGGGACTGAATCCGCCGACATGCTCGCCCAGCTTCTTTCCATTCAGCCAGACGCGGGCCAGGTAGTTGGCCGCGCCGAAATAGATAAAAACCCGCGTGCTCGGGCGCGGGGCGTAGGAGAAAGTCCGCTGGTACCACAGCGGGCCTTCGTAGAAAAATAGCGATTCGCGCTGCGAGTTCCAGTCGCCGGGAACGAGCAGCGTGCCGGAGGTCTCGAAGTCGTACTCGACGAGGTCGGACTTGGATTTTGGTTTGGCATCTTGAAAGAAGCGGGCGCCAAGGCCGTCTTCATAGGGATCGACGATGGCGTGCCAGGCGCCGTCGAGGCTGACGGTGGCGCGA
>DATJXG010000029.1:0-12738 GCA_035500455.1 Terriglobales bacterium
GCGTGGCAGGCGATGGAGGCGGCGATGCGGGCGCGGATTTTCTCCAGATTGAGCGACTGCTCCTCGCGGGCAAACTGCTCCAGCAGTTCGTTAAGCATCTGCTCGATCTGCGGGCCCTCCACGCCGGCGGGCGCGGCCTTCACCGCGATGCTGCGCGCTCCGAAGGGCTCGGTCTCGAAGCCGTTCTGGTTGAGTTCACCGGAAATTTCGCTGAACACGGCCTGCTGCGCGGGAGTGAGTTCCACCAGCAGCGGCATGAGCAGCCGCTGGCTTTCCGCCTTCTGCGCCGCGCGCTGCCTAAGGATGCGCTCGAACAGAATGCGCTCGTGAGCGACGTGCTGGTCGATGATCCACAGGCCCTCGCCGTTCACCGCCAGAATGAAAGAGTCGCGCACCTGCCCCAGCGGTTTGAGTGACGCCAGCGACGGCGCAAGCTCGCTGGGCGCTTCCGGTTCTTCCGGCGCAGGCGGAGTGCAGCCATCGCACGGAACCAGTTGCAGCGGCATGCGCGCCACCGGCAACGCGGCGTTGGCTTCCACCGCGATACCCTCCGCTCCGAATGCAAAGCGCTGGCTTACCGGCGGCAGCTCCGGAGCTTGCAGGCTGAAACCCTGGACCGGCGGCCCATCGCCCCAATTCCCGGCAAGCGGGACAGTTGCATCCCGCGCGCCGGGGGTCAGCGAAGGGCTGGCCGTGGCATGAGCATGAATTTCCCTTGCGAACTGCGGCACAGGGCGGGCCTTCATCAGCGCCGCGCGCACCGACTCGCGGACGAAGTCGTGCAGCAGGGTCGATTGCCGGAAGCGGACTTCGGTCTTTGAGGGATGAACGTTCACATCCACCTCGCCCGAAGGTAGTTCAAGAAAGAGCAGAACCACGGGAAAAACCGTTGGCGGCAGGATATTGCGGTAGGCCTCGAGGATCGCATGCTGCACCAGGCGGTCGCGGATCAGCCGCCCGTTCACGAAGACATAGATTGAATTGCGGTTGAGCTTCTGAATCTCCGGCTTGGAGACGAAGCCCCGCAACCGCAATTCACCGGCTGGGGCTTGAGGGGCGTTTTCGCCATCTGCATTCTGCCGCCGCCATGGCGGAGGCTGCGGCAACCCGCTGTGCTCCAGTGGCTGCACTGCGACCACCGGAATCAGCTGGTCGAGCACTTCCTTGCCGAAGATCTGGTACACGCGCTCCCGGCTGTCGTTCACCGGGGGAGCGACAAGCACGGCGTTGGTTGCGGAGTGCAGCTCGAAGTGCTTCTCCGGATGCGCCAGTGCATAATGCGTAACCAGCGAGGCGATGTGTGAAAGCTCAGTGGACTCGGCCTTCAGGAACTTCTTTCGCGCGGGGGTATTGAAGAACAGGTCGCGGACGGTGATGGAAGTCCCCGCCGGCAACCCGGCTTCTTCGACCCGCAGAATCTTCCCGCCATTGATCTCCACCACCGTTCCGGAGGCTTCATCCGGGGCGCGCGTCTCCAGCCTGAGGCGCGCTACCGAAGCGATCGAGGGCAGGGCCTCGCCGCGAAATCCCAGAGTGGCGATGCTCAGCAGGTCGTCGGCGTCCTTGATTTTTGAGGTCGCATGCCGCTCGAAGGCCAGCAGGGCGTCATCGCGGACCATGCCGCAGCCGTTGTCGGTGATCTGGATAAGCTTGCGGCCCCCCGCTTCAACGCTGATGCGAATTCGGGTGGAACCCGCGTCCAGAGCGTTTTCTAACAATTCTTTCACTACCGAGGCAGGGCGCTCCACGACTTCGCCGGCGGCGATCTTGTTGGCGACGTGTTCGGGAAGTACGTGAATGCGGCCCATGAGGAGGTCTCTCGGCAGTCAGGACAGTGGCCAGTTTCGCAGATGCGCTGGAGAGAAGCAAAGCCCGGAGGGGCGAGCTTGGGGATTACTTGCGGGTGAAGCGATTGATCAGCTCGCGATGCCGCGGATAAATCCCGGCCAATTCCTCGCCCTCCGCCATCTCAAAATCGGCGAAGTCAAAGCCGGGGGAGACTGTGCATCCCACCAGGGCAAACTGCGCTGGGTCTTTGACACACGAGGCAAACCAGCGGCCCGCTTTGACCACGGCCTGGAAAGCCTCTCCCGCGCCGGGGTCGCTTCCCAGCAGAATCTGTGAATAGCTTCCGTCCGGTTCGATGATGTGCACCGCCAGGGGCCCGCCAGCGTAGAAGTGCCACATCTCATCCGAGCGCAGGCGGTGAAAGGCGGAGAAGTTTTCGCCCTCCAGCAAAAAATAGATCGCGGTGCACACCGGCCGCGCACCGCCGAACTCCGGCGGCAGGGCTTCCCTGGCAATCGAAAGCTCGGAGCGGTAAGTCTGGCGGTAGTAGCCACCCTCGGGATGAGGAGCGAGGTTAAGCTGGGTGATCCAGTACGCGGCGTCTTTCGTCATGGAAGACAGAGTATCGTGTGCGACGGGCGGCGACGAAGGCTAAATCATTTTTGCCGGGAATTGAGCCCTCATTCGGTTCGATGATCTTCGTGTTTCCTTTGTGTACTTTGGTGTCTTGTGGTTGCTTTTGCTGGGTGCAGCTCCGTGGTGAAAGCAACCACAAAGGACACCAAGGTACACAAGGGAAACCTGGTTCTCAGCTACTGCGGCAGCCAGTCCTTCCACGCCTGTGGCAACGCGCCCACCTTCATGGCACGGCCAAGGAGATCAGGATGAGACTCCTTGTTCAGATAGAGTCTGCCAATGTCAGCGACCGTGACCAGGTTTGGATCTCGATCCAGAGGCACGACTTCCGCTCCCACGCTTGCCACGCCCGGCGCAATCACTTTGAGGTAAAAGCCGGATCGCCCGCTGAGCAGGAATCGTTTGATGATATCGTCTCGTCGGAACTTGAGGCCCAGCTTGTAGCAGGGCATGCGGGGCTGAGTAACCATTAAGATGGCTGAGCCGATCCGGAAAGTATCCCCGATGTAAACGGCGTCTTCCGCCAGTCCGTTGGCCGCAGGCATGCCTTGGGCAAGCCCTTCGACAGTGAAATTCTCGCCGAACTTTCCCCAGGGCAGGCTTACGCCCGGCAACTCCCGCCGCCAGTAATCGTAATGCTCGGTGGGATAGACATAAACCGCTTTGTCCGGTCCGCCATGCACGGTGAGGTCGGCCTGTGCGTCACCGGCGAGATTCAAGGTGCCAATCTCAACCGGGCCTGTCACCGGATCCTTGAAGATCCCAGTGCTGACCTCTTGCCCTTTCCACACCACCTCCCGCGGCAGCCCGACATTGATGGAAGTGATTCTCACGTGAGCCCGTATTGCGGTGCTTCAGGGATATGTAAACCCAAGTCGACGGAACCTGTTTTTCGGAGCCGTTTCAATGCACCCTTCGAACGAGCTTCATTGTATAGGGCGACACTGCTTGAAGCTTGCCCTCTTTCGCCGCCAGGGACGATGCTAGAATTTCTTTTTCGGGAGGGGAAGTGCTTCATCAGCGTTACAAGGACCTCTGGTTCGCCCTGATCAGCAAGCTGACGCTGCCGAATTATTACCTCCGCCGCATGCTCCCCCAGAATGGCGGCCCCCGGCATCTCCACCTCGGATCCGGTCCGAAGTATCTTCCGAACTTCATCAATATTGATGCCAATCCGACCAACAAGTTGGACATCTGGCTGGATGTCCGCTGCGGCTTGCCCTTTGCCGATGATTCAGTAGACTCCATCTACACCACGCACGTGCTGGAACATCTCTACCCCGACGAACTACAACGCCTGCTGGCCGATTGCTACCGCGTGCTGAAGCCGGGGAGCGGCATGCGGATTATCGTCCCCAGTTTGTCGAGTGCCATCCGGGCCTATCACCAGCAGCGTACAGAGTGGTTTAACGACCACTTTCCCCGGCATTTCGATTCGCTCGGGGGCCGTTTCTCGAATTTTGTGTTCTGCGACGGCCAGCACCGGACGGCGTTTGACTTCAGCTATTTCAACGAGGTGTTGCGCAAATCCGGCTTCACCGAGGTCGTGGAATCCGCGGAAGGCCAGAGCCGGCTGTACGCGGCACAAGTGCCCCCATACACTCCCGGAGATGACCGCGATCTCCCGCACTCGCTGTACGTGGAAGCGTTCAAGGCGCCCCAATGAAGAGCCCGCCCATCCCGGCATAACGTTTCGCCCGAAAGCCCTTGGCGCACTCGGAGGCGGTTCTCGGCGACCTCGGCGATTTAATCTTTTCCTTTCCCGCAAGACAAAATCCTGAGGCGCCAAGTTTGCAAAGCAATGCAGCCGAGGGCTGAAGAACTGCTTGCGGGCTTGAGGAGGTTTCTACTTTTCGCCGCCGTTCGACTATATACTTGGGCGCGATATGGTCACGCCACCGGCCAGAGCCTCGCAGACGAGAATTCTTCTCGTCGCCTTCGCCATCGTTATCCTAAGCGCGATTTCACTCGCGCAGCCGCCACCCCGAGCCCCGTCTGAAGCATCCAATCCAAAACCAACCGCGGCCGATCTCGCAGGATTAGCCAGGGCCAACAGTCCCGGCCTGCGCAATGCAATCGCCGCCGCATTCGACGCCACGGATCTCAAGGAAGGAACTGCCTGGCTCGGCCATGGCCCCGAATTCTTTTTCGCCACCGAAGCCGCCTCCGCGCCCGAGCTGCTGATCGACGGTTCCGCCGGTCCCCCCATGCGGCAGATACCAGATTCAGATATCTGGTACGCTCCCGCGCGCGTCGAACCGGTCAGCCGGCTGCATTCCTTCTACTACCTGGTGAACGGCGCTAAATTCGGCGGCCGCCCCGACTTGCCCGCCTTCGGTCCGGATTCTTACCTGCAGCCCGGCGTTCCGTCGGGTACGCTCTCGCCCAAGATCACGCATACCAGCAAAATCTATGACGGCATGAAGAGCGAATACTGGATTTACGTCCCCGCTCAATACGATCCCAAGACTCCCGCCGCGCTCATGGTCTTCCAGGACGGCGGCTGGTACATCGATCGTAACGGCAACAATCCCGCGCTTAATGTCATCGACAACCTCATCGCCCAGAAGAAAATTCCGGTCATGATTTGCGTATTCATCAATCCCGGGGACATCAGCGACTCTCCCGGCACGCCTACCTACAACTTCGTCAAAGCGTATTCGGAGAAATGGCACCGCACGCTGAAGGACTCCATGCGCAGCACGCTCTACGACACGGTAAGCGACCGTTACGTCCGCTATTTACGCGACGAGGTGCTGGCGGAGGTCGGCGCGAAGTACCACCTGCGCAAAGATGCCTACAGCCGCGCCATCACCGGTCTGTCATCCGGCGGGATTTGCTCTTTCAATGCGGCGTGGCAGATGCCGGATCAGTTCAGCCGCGTCATCTCCTGGATCGGCAGCTTCACCAGTATCCAATGGAAGGAAGACCCATCCGTTCCCGATGGCGGCCAGGACTATCCGGAAAAAGTTCTGCGCGAGCCGCGCCGCAATATTCGCGTCTGGCTCCAGGATGGATCGGAAGACCAGGAAAACGGCCGCTACGGAAGCTGGCCGCTGGACAATATCCGCCTGGCCAATGCGCTGAAGCTGAAGGAATATGATTTTCACTTCAGCTTCGGCAAAGGCACGCATAATTCGGGCCACGGAGCCGCCGAGTTCCCCGCCGAAATGATCTGGCTGTGGCGCGATTACGATCCGGGCAAGGCGGAGCAGACGTACGAGATGGATCCGGCGGAGAAGTCGAAGCCGCCTTTTCGAGTTGCAATCGCCAATCGAGAGTGATTGCCTTCTTCGGGTTCTCCTTGGTGAACCTTCGTGCGCCCTTGGTGGTGGCTTTAGCTTTTATGCCGGCCACTTCAAAACCACCACGAAGGACACCAAGGGTACACGAAGGTTCACAAAGGGAGCGCGCGAGGAAGATAACTTTCCACCGGGAGTCAGCCGATGATCAGGCGCAATCTAAGGCTCGTAAGCATAGTGTTCGCACTGGCGGCCGCGGCCCAAGCCTCACAGCCCCAACCTGTTCACCTGACCTCCGAGCAGGACCACCAGCGCACCATGGACTTGCTACACATTACTTCGTTGCGCCGCGGCGTGGATAGCGATCCCAAATCGCCCCACGCGGCAAATTACGACGACTCGAAAGTTGAGACCTATACACTGCCGGACCCGCTCAAGTTGAAAGACGGGAAGAAGGTCACCACGGCCAAGGTCTGGTGGAAAAAACGACGTCCGGAAATTGTGGAGGACTTCGACCGCGAGATTCTGGGCCGCGCGCCACGGCAAACCCCGAAAGTCACTTGGGAGGTGACCAGCACGACCAAAGAAATGAACGGCGACGTTCCGGTCATTACCAAGAAGCTCGTCGGCCATGTGGACAACTCTTCGTATCCCCTCATAACGGTAAACCTGGATCTCACGTTGTCCACTCCCGCCGATGCCAAGGGCCCGGTGCCCGTGATGATGGAGTTGAGTTGGAGCCCCGAGTTTCTGGCTGCAATCGCTAAACGCTTCCCGGAACTGAAGCCGCCGCCGGGGCCCACCTGGCAACAGCAAGTGCTCGCCAGAGGATGGGGCTATGCCAGCCTCATCCCCACCAGTGTTCAGGCCGATAACGGCGAAGGTCTGACGCAAGGCATTATCGGGCTGGTGAACAAGGGACAGCCTCGCAAACTGGACGACTGGGGCACGCTGCGCGCCTGGGCCTGGGGTGCAAGCCGCGCTCTCGATTACTTCGAGAGCGACAAAGCAGTCGACGCACGTCACGTAGGAATCGCGGGCCATTCGCGTTACGGCAAGACCGCCCTGGTGGCTATGGCTTATGATCCGCGCTTCGCCATTGCCTACGTCAGCTCGTCCGGCGCGGGCGGCGCTGCACTCTACCGGCGGAATTTTGGAGAGCAGATCGGCAACGTTGCGGCTGCGAACGAATACCACTGGATGGCGGGTAGCTTCCTGAAATATGCCGGGCCGCTAACCCCGAACGACCTGCCGGTCGATTCCCACGAGTTAATCGCCCTGTGCGCGCCGCGCCCCGTGTTTATCGGCGGCGGCGCCCTCAAAGGTGACGGGTGGGCGGACCCCGAAGGCATGTTCCTCGCCGCTGTAGCTGCCGGGCCAGTGTATAAGTTGCTGGGCAAGAAGGACTTGGGAACCACGGAATTTCCGGCCATCGAAACCGCGCTTATCGAAGGGGACATCGCTTACCGGCAGCACAGCAGCGGCCACACCCCCGTTCCCAACTGGCCCACATTTCTAACCTTTGCCAGCCGATATATGAAGGTGAGTGCTTCAAAATAGGCATTGTTAAGTAAGGAGCAGGAATGCGGCTGCTGGCATTCTCTTACCCCGAGTGCTAATGCTTGACAGGGCTCGCTCCGCTTCCTAGAATCGCAATTGGGGGCTGCTTAGCATCGTCGCAGTAAGTGTTTTATTTCTTTATAGTTAAGTTAAAGACACGTTGACACCGCAACGGCTGGCTCACCCTTGACATCTATATGGAGCCTCTGCCTCCCATTGGCGACCGGGAACGCGAAGTCCTTACCGCCATCGTGGAGACCTTTATTTCTACGGGCGAGCCGGTGGGGTCGCGCACCCTCGCGCGGTCCAACAGTGAGGGCTTGAGTCCGGCCAGCATCCGCAATGTCATGGCGGACCTGGCTGACGCCGGATACCTGGGGCAGCCGCACACTTCCGCGGGCCGCATTCCTACTCCGGAGGCCTACCGTTATTACGTGGAGCAAATTACGGGCAAGGCGCGGCTGTCGGAAGCGAATGAGAGCATCATCCAGGAATCTTTGCACGGTGTTTCCGAGGTGCAGGAGTTCATGGAGCGCACGTCGCATGTGCTGTCGCTGATCTCGCACAACGTCGGCGTGGCCGTGGCCACGGGCGGGCAAAAGAACGCGCTCGAGCACGTGTACTTTTCACGTCTCGGCGATCAGAAAGTTCTGGCGGTCGTAGTAACCAAGTCCGGGGTGGTTCGCGACCGGGTCTTGCGCCTGGAAATTCCCCAGGCCGATCTGGACATGGCCGCCCGCTTCATCAACGAGAATTTTCGCGGCTGGACCATGGAGGCCATGCGCGCTGAGGTCGCCCGCCGCATCGAACAGGAGCGCAGCGAATACGACCGGCTGATGACCTCGGTCGAACAGCTTTACCGCCAGGGAGCTTTGGCGGCTGATGAGAAGGCGCAGATCGTCTTCGTGGAAGGCGCAGCGAACCTCGTAACCTCCCAGGAAGATCGCCAGCGTTTGCAGCAGTTGCTGCAAACCCTGGAGGAAAAGCAGAAGATCGCCGATCTGCTCGGCGCCTACCTCAACACCAAGCAGGAGGCAGTACGAGTGGTGATCGGCCTGGATGAAGCCTTGCCCTCGATGAGCAATTTCGTGCTCATTGGGGCTCCGGCCCGGGTGGGGGGCGAGGTGATGGGATCTCTGGCGGTGATTGGGCCTACACGCATGGACTATCAGCACGCCATCACGGCGGTTTCTTACATCGCCCGCCTGTTTGACAAAGTTTTGAACGAATCGGAGTAAAAGGCTGTTATGGGACGAGCCAACGGACACTCGAAAGCCGACGAGCAGGAACTGGATGCGCAGCATGAGTTGCCGCCGTCCGACGACCGCGCAGAGGTGGTCGGCGCCGGCCAGCAAAACTCAGCCGCCGCGGCGGCCAAGGCGGAAGCCGGTCTGCGCGATGTAGAACTCGATAAGTTGCGCATCGAACGCGACACTCTTCTCGACCGCCTGGCGCGCCTCCAGGCGGAGTTCGAGAACGCGCGCAAGCGCACCGCGCGGGAGCAGCAGGAGTTCCGCGACTTCGCCCTGGCGGAGGCCATGCGTGCCCTTTTGCCGGTGGTGGACAGCTTCGAGCGCGCCCTCAGCGCGGGAATGACCGAAAAGTCTGAGTTCCGCGGCGGCGTGGAACTCATCTATAAGCAGTTGCAGGATGCCCTGGCGAAGCTGGGATTGCGTCCAATTGCCGCCCGGGGCGAACTATTTGACCCCCGGCTGCATGAAGCCGTCGAGGCCGTGGATACCGCGGAAGTTCGGGATCACGAAGTCATCGACGAACTGCAGCGGGGCTACAAGCTGAAGGATCGCCTGCTACGGCCGGCGATGGTAAGAGTCGCCCGCAATCCGCAGCGGTAGAGACGTCATCAAACAATCATCCCTCGAGCCGAGATGAGAACGGACTGAGAACACCATTCTGGCCAGCAACGTAAAACGCGACTACTACGAAGTGCTGAGCGTGACGCGCACCGCCACCGAGCAGGAGATCAAGAGCGCGTATCGCAAGCTTGCCCTGCAGTTCCATCCCGACCGCAATCCCGACAATCCCGATGCGGAAGAGAAGTTCAAGGAAGCCAGCGAGGCGTATGCCGTCCTCGCCGACAGCGAAAAGCGCGCCTTGTATGACCGCTTCGGCCACGCCGGAGTCAGCAGCGCGGGGGCGGGTGCCGGTTTCGACGCCAGCGTCTTCCAGGATTTCCAGGACATTTTCAGCGATATCTTCGGCTTCGGCGATATGTTCGGCGCAGCCGGGGCTTCCCGCCAGCGCAGCCGGGCACAGCGCGGCGCCGACCTGCGTGAGGATGTCACGCTGGAGTTCGAAGAAGCCGTCTTCGGAACTGAAACCGACGTCACTATCCGCCGCCACGAAACCTGCGAAGATTGCCATGGATCAGGGGCCGCGCCCGGCAAGGCGCCGGTCGCTTGCCGCGCTTGCGCCGGCCGCGGCCAGGTTCGCTACCAGCAGGGTTTCTTCAGCATCGCCCGCACTTGCCCCACCTGCCGCGGAACCGGCAGCGTAATTACCGACCCTTGCCTCAAGTGCAAGGGTGAAGGACGGGTCCTGCGCCAGAAAACCGTGGACGCGAAAATTCCCGCGGGAGTGGAAGACGGTACCCGCATCCGCTTTGCCGGGCTGGGAGAGGCGGGTGCCTACGGTGGCCCTGCCGGCGACCTATACGTGGTCCTGCACGTGCGCGAACATGCCTTCTTTGAACGCGAGGGCAACGACCTGCATTGTGTGGTGCCGGTTTCGTTTTCCCAGGCCGCCTTGGGCGCGGAGATCCGAGTGCCGACGCTCGAAGGCGATCATGCTCTAAGGGTGCCCGAAGCTACCCAGTCCGGCACCACGTTTCGTCTGCGCGGCAAGGGCGTGCCGGTGCTCAACGGCCGCGGCAAGGGCGACCTGTTTGTGGAAGTTCGCGTTCAGACTCCCGGCAAGCTCAATAAGCGCCAGCGCGATCTGCTGCAGGAACTTGAGGGCAGCACCCCGGTGGAGAACAGCCCGCAGCGCCGCACCTTGCTGGGCAAAGTAAAAGATATCTTCGGGTAACCGGCTTCAACCGTAGCGCCGGCGTCCCGCCGGCATTTCTCGTTCCGCCTGCCCGGCGCAAAACCCTCAGAGTTATGCGTCCACCGGCGTGACCCCGGCGCTGCTCCGTATCCCTATGACTCGCCGCCGCTGGATCGCCGACGAAGTGTCGCATGATCGCGCCGTCCTGCTCGGACCCCACGCCGAGCGCCTGGTGCGCGTGTTGCGCGCCCGCGTGGGTGAGGAGTTTGATCTTGCCGTGGAGGGACACGTTCGCCGCGGCCGCATCGTCAGCCTGGCCGATCAGCGAGTCGAGTTTGATCTGGGAGAAGAAGTACCGGCGGGGCCGCCCGCAAATATCACGCTTGCTCTTTCAGTCTTCAAGTTCGATCGCATGGACTGGGCAATCGAGAAGTGCACCGAACTAGGCGTGGCCCGCATAATCCCCGTAATCGCCCAGCGAACCGACCCGCATCTGGGCGCGGCGTCGCCTAAGCGTGCAGAACGCTGGAGACGGATCGCGCGGGAAGCCTCCGAACAGTCTCGCCGTATCTCGCCGCCGGAAATTCTTCCGCCGGCAAAATTGAAGGATGTCGTAGGCATCGCGGCTGACCCGCGCATCGTTCTCTCCGAAGCCGAAACCGAGTTGATGCTGCGAGACGTACCAATTGCTTCAGGGGCGACCGCGCTGGCCATCGGCCCCGAAGGCGGCTGGACCGAAGCCGAACTGGCCTTGTTCCGCGAAGCCAAATGGACCGCAGCCTCGCTCGGAGAGACCATCCTGCGCGCCGAAACCGCGGCCATCGCCTCCCTGGCGGTTGTCTTGGCTCTCAAAACGGAATAGCGCCTTCTATGTCTGCAACGCTTTGCACAGCAGAATCCGCAGCCATCTCTGCTATCCTCGTGCGAGTGGCAGTTCTGAAGTCCATCGCGACTGGAAAAGCTTTCACCCCCGACGAGCGCCAGCGTACCGCCATCGAACATGTGCATGGCCCCATGCTGGTGGTCGCCGGCGCCGGCACCGGCAAGACGACCGTCCTCACCCGCCGTATTGCCAACCTGATCGGTGAAGGCCATGCCCGTCCCGACGAAATTCTTGCCCTCACCTACACCGACAATGCTGCCCGCGAAATGCGCGAGCGAGTCAGCTCCGAACTGGGCGAGCCCGAAGCCAAGGGCTTGCGCTGCAAAACCTTCCACGCTTACTGCAACGAACTCCTGATCCAAAACGGTAAGAAGTTCGGAGTCCTGGATGACAAGGACCTCTGGATCTACCTCCGCCGCCGCATCCGCGAACTCGAACTGCAGCATTTCATCCGCGCTGCCTCGCTCACCAAGTTTCTCGATGATCTGCTCGACTTCTTCCGCCGCTGCCATGACGAACTAGCCGGCCCGGACAAATACGCGGATTACGTTCAATGCCTGGAACGGAATGAGTATCCAATTCCGCGGGTAACCAAATCGAAGGACGCCGCCACCATCTCCGATGAAGAGGTGCTGGCCCGCTGCCGTGAAATCGCCTCCGTGTACGCCAAAGTGGAGCGCATGTTGCAGCAGGACAATCTCGGCACCTTCGGCCACATGATCACTCGTGCCTACGATTTGCTCCGCAGCGATCCTGACCTCATGGCCGCCGAGCAAAAGCGCGCCCGCTTCATCCTGGTGGACGAATTTCAGGACGCCAACCTTGCCCAGGTCAAGATCCTGCAGCAGCTCGCCGGCGCCGAACGCAATATTTTTGCCGTTGGAGACCCCGATCAGGCGATCTATCAATTCCGCGGCGCATCGAGCGCGGCGTTCACTCTGTTCCACACCCAATTCCCCGGCGCGACCATGGCCGTTCTCGACAAGAACCGCCGTTCGACCTCGCCCATTCTCCGCGCCGCCTTCGCGCTCATCTCCAAAAATCCCGACATCGGCGCGAGTGCCAGGGGAAAAGCAAAAGACCCCACCGCGTTTCCATACCGGCGCTCTCCCCTGGTCTCGGCGCGCGATGAAGAAGCCATCGAACAGGGCGATCCGCTGCCTCGCGTCCCCGTCGAAACTGTCGTGCTGGCGGCAAAGGAAGCCGAACCCTCCGACCTGATCGCTCAGATTCGCCAACGCAAGCGCCAGCTGCGCTGCCGCTGGAAGGATTTCGCCGTCCTCTATCGCCAGCACAGCCATCGCGATGACCTGGTCGAAGCGCTCACCGAGGAAGGCATTCCTTTCTCCATCGAAAACATGGACGTGCTCGATACCGCCGAAGTTCGCGACCTGCTCGCCTGCCTGGGGGCCGTAGTCTCGTCGAGCGACGGCGCTAGCTTGTTCCGGGTGGCCGCGCTGCCGCAATTTGCCGTCGATCCCGAGAAGCTGCGCGCAGGCATGCAAGCCTTGCCTCGAGATTCGGCCAATTCCGGCCTGGCCACAGTGCTCGGGCAGATCGGCGGCGGTTCCGCCGTACTGGAAGCCATCGCACAGAGCCGTGAGGAGATCTCACAGACCGCCG
>DATJXG010000030.1:0-10036 GCA_035500455.1 Terriglobales bacterium
TCCTGATTTTGCCGCTGCGCGGCCGATCACCACCAGAACCAGGCCTCGAGTGCGAACTTCAGCATGACCACGGCAATGGAGTGTACAATTTTCCTCTGCCGAAACCGTTGACCTCGGGCGCTGTATGGCGTTGAAACCCACCGTTCCATGGCTCTTCATTGTTCTCTGCACCTTGCTCGGCATGGGGTCCGCCGTGGCCGGGCAGTTCCGCCAAAATGCGTCCCCACCGCATAAACCCGGCCCCGCTTTCGAGGCTCTCAGCGAACCAACCGGCAGCGGCCGCTGTGTAGTCTGCCATCGCGCCGAGGTAGAAGGTTACGCGCGCTCAGCCATGGCGCACTCGCTGCGCGAGGCCGGCAATGAGCCGCAGGGAACCGTCAATACTCCGAATGCAACCATCGCGATTCACTCCTCGCCAACCGGCTATTGGCAAAGCCTGCACAGCGGCGGGGATGTAACCGACTATCGCATTGACTACGTGATCGGCTCCGGCAATCACGCCTCCGGCTACCTGCTTGATCTGGGCGGCCATCTTTTCCAATCGCCCGTCGCCTATTACAAAAGCCGGCAAACGTATGACCTCGCGCCCGGATACGAAAAGCTGCCGAACCCCGACTTTACCCGTCCCGTCGCCGAGGCGTGCCTCTTTTGCCACGCCGGGGACGCCTTACACATTCCCGAGACTTCAAATCGGTACCGGTCTCCTCCATTTTCCACCGAGGCAATCACGTGCGAGCGCTGTCATGGCTCGGTCGAGGCGCACCTGGCGGATCCCCGCGCGGGAACCATCGTCAATCCCGCCAAACTCGAACCTGCGGCTCGCAACAGCATCTGCGAACAGTGCCATTTGCTAGGAGTCGGGCGGGTGCTCAACCCGGGGAAGACGTTCAGCGACTTCCGCCCGGGAGAGCCCCTCGAACAGGTCTTCACTACCTACGTCAACGCGCTCCCGCCGGGAGCGGATTCCGGCAAGATTAAAGTGATCAGCCACGTCGAGCAGTTGGCCCGCAGCACTTGCGCCCGCATGAGCAACGGC
The DNA here is from genome assembly GCA_035500455.1 of Terriglobales bacterium. Taxonomy (GTDB): domain Bacteria; phylum Acidobacteriota; class Terriglobia; order Terriglobales; family Acidobacteriaceae; genus DATJXG01. The sequence goes on from DATJXG010000030.1 coordinate 1,037, forward strand.
CGACTGTGGTGCGGCACTTGTCACGATCCCCACGATCAACCGGCCGATCCGGTCGCCTACTTCCGCTCCAAATGCCTCACCTGCCACACGGGGACATTCGCGGCTTCGCATCCTCCTAAAGAAAGCAACTGCATCGGCTGCCACATGCCGCGGCGCGATGCCAAAGACGGCGGCCACACCGCTTTCACCGACCATCGCATTCAGCGCTTCCCCACGCCGCAAACAGCCTTACCCGAAACTGCCGACATCTCCGCGTGGCGCGAGCCTGCGCCCGCCTTGCAGAAACGCAACCTCGGCATTGCCTATGTAAACACCGGGGCGGAGCGCGCTTCGTTCCCGCTCGTCGTTCGCGGCTACCGCCTGCTCACCGAGGTGCAAGACCAGTTCTCCACCGATAGCGCCCTCTTCACCTCGATCGGCACCGCCCTTCTTTTGGGAAAGAAATCGAGCGAAGCGGAACTGGCCTTCGACCGAGCCCTGCAACTCGATCCGGGTTCGGTCGCTGGCGAAACCAACGCCGCGTCTGCTTATCTGCAAGCCGGTGACACCGACCAGGCAATCGTCCATCTGCAGCGGGCGGTTACGCTCGATCCCCTGCATCTGCCCGCGATCGCTCCGCTCATCGATCTTTATAAGCAGCGCGGGGACCTGGCGAAAGCGGCTGAGCTGTCGAATCGAGTCAGCGCCGCCATCGATCGCCAATCCGACGCAGGAAAAACCGGCGCCCCTGCGGGAGTTCCTCCTCAGCCTGCGGACGCGGTCTTCAAGAATATCCAGGTACTCAAGGGAGTCCCGGCCGACCAATTGATTCCAGCGATGCGTTTCATCAGCGCATCGCTCGGCGTGCAGTGCGGTTACTGCCACGTCCCGAATCACTTCGAGAAGGATGACAAGAAACCCAAACAAACTGCGCGCGCCATGATGCGAATGATGTTTGCGATTGACAAAGACGCCTTCGCCGGCAACCGCGCCATCACCTGCTATTCCTGCCACCGTCGTTCGCCGCAGCCCGAAGCTGCTCCACAGATCGCCGATGCAGCGGACTCTCCCAGAGTTCAGCCCGCGGCCGAAGCAGTGGACAAGCTGGTTGCCGGCCTGCCGACTACCGGCGAAGTGATTGCCGGCTACATTCGGGCGCTGGGCGGAGCGGATGCCATTGCGTCCATCCACAGCCGCGCGGAGAAGGGAACGCTCACTTTGAGCGGAAAGCCGGTCAGCATTGAGATCCTTGAGCAGGATCCCGCCAAGCAGTGCGTGGTCGAGCACCTGCCGGGCGGCGAGGACCGCATTGTGCTCGATAGCGAAGAGGCTTGGGCGGCCGCGCCCGGCCGGCGGGTGCGTCAAATCCGTGGCGCTGATCTCGATGGCATGCAGATGGATGCCGATCTGCATTTTCCGCTCGATCTGAGCCGCACCTTCGCCGAACTGCGCATGGAGTATCCGGAGAAGATCGGTGATCGCGAATTCTATGTGCTCCGGGCAACTCGGCCGGGAAAGCCCGCTGTCAAGCTCTACTTCGATCAGCAGAGTTATCTTCTGGCCAGGCTGGTCCGTTACGCCGAGTCGCCGCTCGGGCGGGAAGCTACTCAGATCGACTTTACGGATTACCGCGAGGTCAACGGCGTGAAGACTCCGTTCCACTGGACGGTCGCGCAAAGCGACGGCATCTCTACCATCCAACTGGAACAGGTGCGGGCAAACATTCCGGTTGACGCTGCCAGCTTTGCAAAACCCCACCCAGCCTCCAAGCGCAGCCGGAACCCCTGACCGACCACTGTAGAGACGTAGCTAGCTACGTCTCTAACGGCGCATGGCGAGATTCCTCACACGCGGCCGCCCACGATCCCACGTTTCAGGCCCCCGGCCGCGTCTTCTGGTCCAAAAACGCCCGCAGCCGCGCATATCCGCTGCGGCTTACCGGGAGCTGGATTTCATTGTTCAGGATCACAATGTAACTGTCCTTGCTGTAAGGCTCGATCTTGGCGACTTTCTCCAGGTTCACGATGTAGGAGCGGTGAATGCGCAGAAAGCGCGCCGGATCAAGGGCCGCCTCCAGGCTGGAGATGGTCTGCTGCTTGAGATGAATCTTGCCGCCACTGTTGATGGCGACATAGTCGTCCTGGGCTTCGGCATAGTCGAGCCTGGAGACGGGAATGATAGAAACCCGCGTCCCATCTTTCACCACCACGCGCTCCAGGTATTGCGCCGGAGGGCGGGCACTGGAGGCCAGCTCGGCGGGCAAGGGAAATTTGGCGGTCTTCCCGGCTGCGGCCTCGGTTCCTGCTTCGCCCAGCCGCTGCTTGGCCCGTTGCAGCGCGGTCTCGAAACGCTCGGCGTTGAAGGGCTTCAGCAGGTAATCGACGGCGTGGGCGTCGAAGGCGCGCAGGGCGTATTCATCGAACGCGGTCGCAAAAATCGTGGCCCGATCAGTGCCGATCAGTTCCAGCACCTCGAAGCCGTCGAGCTTGGGCATCTGAATATCCAGGAACAGCAGGTCCGGCTTCAGTTCCGTTACCGCTTTCACCGCTTCGAATCCGTTGGCGCACTCGGCGGCGATTTCCACTTCAGGATGGCCGCCCAGCATCTCGCGCAGCATCTGGCGCGCCAGTTCTTCATCATCCACGACCACGGCGCGGATTTTCTTCCCACTCATGCTCTCGCTCCGTTGGCTTGTGCCGGCAGATGCAGCGTCACCAGAAAGCGGTTGCCCTCCGCGCCGGCCACAATGTTGGCCTGCTCGGCATAACGGGTGTGCAGGCGCTGGCGAATGTTCTCCAGGCCGACCCCGGTCTTCATCGAAGAGGGCGAATCGGGATCGAAGCTGTTCTCCACCTCAATCGCAACCGACTGCTCCCGGCGATGAACCCCCAGGCGGATCACCCCTCCCTCCGGCAGGTTGGCGATGCCGTGGCGAATGGCGTTCTCCACCAGCGGCTGCAGCAGCAGCGGCGGAATCAGCAAACCGCCGGTTTCGTTTTGCACATCCTCTTCCATGCGCAGCCGCGCCCCGAAGCGGACTTTCTCAATCGCCAGGTAGCCGCGAATCAGCGTGAGTTCGTCTTCCAGAGGGATGGTTTCCTTTCCGCCCAGGCGAAGCGTCGCCCGCAGAAAATCAGCCAGCAGGATGCACATCTCCCGTGCCTTAGCCGAATCGGAACTGGTAAGCGCGCTGATGGAATGCAAACAGTTGAACAGAAAATGCGGATTCACCTGCGCCCGCAGCGCCTTCAACTCCGCGTCCCGCGCCAGGACCCGGGCCTCCAGGGCCCTCGCCTGCGCCTCGCGCGCAGTTTGCTCCGCCAGCAGAACATAGTGAAACGTCACCGAGAGTATGTAAAGCAGCACGCCGCTGGTCCACAGCAGGGCGAAGTTGGCCGCCAGGCGATCGCTCAAGCCGGAGAATCCCGCCCAGCGCTCCAGTCCGAATGCCAGAACCCTGGCGATCCCCACCCACACCAGGCTCATCAGCGCCGCAGCGGTCAGGTGAGTGAGCACCAGGCGCAAAAATCCTGATTGCTCGAGCGGAGTAACTTTGCACGGATACCATGCAGCCAGGCAGTCAAACGCGTAGATCAGGCAAAGCGGAAAGCTGAGCGCGACCGCCTCTGTCCAGCGCAACCCACCTGAGGCCTTGAACAGGTAGGCCAGAATTACCGCCGGTCCACTCCACGCCAGCAGGTACAAGCCCAGATTGCGCATTCGCACGAACAGGGGATGCATAGGGCACTAGTTGCGGACTTCGAATCCGCCCAGTAGAGACATTCCTTCAATGATCAGGGTTTTGTCGATCTTTGCGCCTTCGCGAACCTTCATGCTGTTGCCGCCCATGATGCTGGAGCCGCGCATCTGCACGGACCAGTTGTCCGGAACACGGATCACACCTCCGCCCAGAAACGCGCTGATAGTGATGGTAGCGGCGGGGCCTTCAATATCGGCGTCTCGCAGGTCGATGTCAAACCCGCCCATGATGGCGGTCGCCGAACCGCCACGAAAATTCTTCGCCTGGATGCGGTATTCGCCGCCGCCCATGCAGCTGAACAGGTGCAGGTGAGGCGAGAGTGAACCCACAGCAGTGGGACGCTCGAAGCCCTGTACCAGAATCACCAGACCGAAAGCGATGATGAACACCGGCCAGGTGCGGTTCAAATGCAGAGAAGCATAGCCGAGATAATCAAACTCCAATGCGACCCCGCCCGCCAGCAGAATAATGCCCCAAAGTCGGCCGCCCCAACGCGTGGTCTGCAGCAGTTGCAGGCCCCCAATCAGAAACAGGACCGCCGCCCAGAAACTGAACCAGTGGTGAGGAATGACTCCAAACTGCTCCAGCAGGAGGAACACTCCCACCAGGATGACGAATATTCCTCCCACCAGGGCGGAATTCATTTGGCATTGATGGTTATCGCTCATAAGCGCCTTCTCTCGGACGATCATTCGCAGAACGGACGGTGGCCGGCACCTGCTCATCGGCCCACAACAGGTTGGCTGCAACCGCTGCCAGCAGCGCCGGTGAAGCGTGCATCAGCGCCGGCCACGAAAATTGACTGCTCAGCATGGCGGCGCCCAGCTTATCAAAAAGGCAAAGCGTTCCCGCAATGGCCAGGGCAATCGCCAGGACCACGGCCTCCCAACGCTCCGGCTGATGTTTTTGTCTCATGGGCCGCCTCCTTCTGGTTCGATCTCAAGTCTGTCGTTCTGAGGCAAGCCTAAGCGCAGGGAAGGGTGCTGTCGCGCCCTTTTCGGCGAACAGCGGCTGGGAGTCGGCGAATACCGAAATGCAGGCGCGGGCGTCCCCGCCCGTGCGGGAACCGGCATCTCTTGAGGATGCAGGCAACGGCCCGTGGCAGAATGAAAAGCATGCCGGAGCGTGATTCCAGCAATACCGCGATGCGCGTGGCGGAGCTTCGCGCTGCCCATCAGCTGATCGATGGCGAGCCCAAAATCCTCCACGATCCTGTGGTGCTGCGCTTGCTGGGCGAAGCAACGCTGCAGAAAATCCGCGACAACGCAGCCGTCCTGAATTCGCCCTGGCTGGTCGGCCTGCGCTCGCACGTCCTGCTGCGCAGCCGTTATGCCGAGGAACGCCTTGAACAAGCGGTGGCTCGCGGAGTTGGCCAGTACGTAATCCTGGGCGCGGGCTACGACACCTTCGCCTGCCGTCAGCCCGAGTGGGCGCGGGGCCTGCGCATCTTCGAAGTGGACCACCCCGCGAGCCAGCGAGCCAAGCGCGAGAAGCTGGAAGCAGCAGGAATTGCGGTTCCGCCGAACGTCGAGTTCGTCGCAATCGACTTCGAGCACGTCTCCCTGTGCGATGGCCTGGCTGCCGCCAGCCTCGATTTCAGCCGCCCGGCCTTCTTTTCCTGCCTGGGGGTGCTGGTGTATCTCACCGAAGAGGCCGCCGACGGCGTGTTCCGCCTGGCAGCGTCATTTCCTGAGCCAAGCGAAATGGTATTTACCTTTTCCGCTCCAGACTCTGTGCTCGAAGGCAAGGAAGCCGAGCGGCGAGTAGCGATCGCCAAGGTGGCCGAGACCATGGGCGAGCCCTGGCACACCCATTTCGATCAGGAGAAACTGGTGCTAAAGCTGCGCGAGCTGGGATTCTCGGAGATTTCTTTCCTCAGTGCCGCCGAGGCCCAAGCGAAATACTTCCGCGACCGAACCGATGGCCTGCACCCACCCCGCCGCGAGCGCATCGCAAGCGCAGTCGTAGGAAGAAGACTCTAGGAGCGGTCGACTCCCACCCCGCGACAACCGGCCCGCAAGCGTCTATCCTTGATTGTGGATACACATGCCCTTCTCCGATTTTCACGGCAACTCCGAAGTGATTCACCGCCTGCGTGAAATGCTGGCCCGCGACCGCTTTCCCCAGGCGGTGATCCTCTCCGGCCCCGCCGGCTCCGGCAAGTACACGCTCGCTCTCATGCTGGCCAAAGCCTTGAACTGCCTGGAGCAGCCCAGCCCCGATCTGCCCGATTTCTGCGGCCACTGCGCCAACTGCATTCGCATTGCCCAGGCGGAAGATCTCGAAGCCCGCTGCGCGGAAGCTGCCGAGGCCCGCGAAAACCTCCGCGAAACCGATAAGCGCGAGACCCGCCTCTTCATCCAGACCCACGCCGACGTGCTGATCATTCCCCCAGACCCGCCGCAACTCATGATCAAGGTGGATCAGGTGCGGCGCGTGATCGATACGATTTATTTCCGCCCGGCTGAGGCGAAAGAAAAGGTGTACATCTTCACCGACTCGGCTTTCATGAAAGAAGCAGCCAATTCGTTGCTCAAAGTCCTGGAGGAGCCGCCTGCGTTCGCCACGATTTTTGTGCTGGCGGAAAACCCCGGCGAATTGCTGCCCACCATCCGCTCGCGCTCCATGGTGGTGACATTGGGGGCGCTTTCAACGACCGAAATCGAGCACTATCTGGAGAAAAATCGCCCGGACTGGAACCCGCGGCAGCGCGCTCTGGTCGCCCGCCTCAGTGAAGGAGCCGTGGGCCGCGCCCGTAGCTTCGACCTGGCCGCATACACTGCTTCACGCAACCACGCATTGACCATCCTGCACTCCGCCCTGCGCGGCGGCGAGCACAGCGATCTGTTCAAAATGACCGAAACCTACCGCGCCGGTGCCGAAGGCCGCGACAAGATCGAGAAATTGCTGCGCAGCCTCTATTCCCTGCTGGAAGACTTGCTGTTCCTCAAGTCCGGCGCCGCCGAACTGGTCCGCAACGTCGATATTCAACCGGAACTGGCGAGACTTGCCGAATCCGCCGACTTCGACTGGACCGCCCTGGCGGCCGAACGCCTGGCAGAAGTAGAGCGCGGCCTGCGCCGCAACCTGCTCCGTTCCCTCTCCCTGGACGCTTTCGCGACTGCGGTAGAAAGCTGAAGCCACGGCGGTTCTCCGCGTTCTCGGCGGCTCTACTTTACGTCCTCGGCGATTTAAGGTTCCATCCAGCACCCGGGATCAGGCGAGACTCAAACGAATCCGCAAGCCGCCGCAATATTCCTCCTAATCCCGCCTCGGGCGCGGGTCCCATATCTGCCCAGGCAGTACCCCGAGGTTGCTGGCGAAGCCATTGTCAGGAACTGTATTCTTGTGCTAGCTTAAAGCACACTCACGCCTACTAGAACCCACAACCATTAGCTGCGCAGTGTTGTGGCCCGCGTAATAAAGCGTGTTCAGACAGGTGGTGCCCATGAAAGACATAGTGGATTCGCTCCCAGCCGAGCGTGCGCTCGAACCAACAGGATTTGCCAACCGCAAGCTCATTCGCCCCACGTTGGGCCGTCCCGATCACAACCATTCGGCCCCCTCCGCGGAGCGCCGGGAGCGCGGCGAACGTCCCGACCGCGGCGGCGACCGGGGCGATCGCGGCGACCGCGGAATGGGCCGCAAGACCGCGCCTCCCGAGCAGACCAACGCGGAAAGCTTCTACTTCCAGAAACAGATGCAGTCCAAGACCCCGGTGGTGGTGGTGCTGCACGACGGCGAAGAGGTGCACGGCATCATCGAGTGGTACGACAAGAACTGCATCAAGGTAAACCGTACTGGCGCCCCTAACCTAATGATTTACAAGCCTTCCATCAAGTACATCTTTAAGGATGAGGAAAACGGAAGAAAGTAGCTGAGGATTGCTTTTCTCACCCCGGGCGGCCTCGCGGCTAGCTACCGAGACCAATTAAAATGGGCCGACAACCAAGAAGCGGTGACATTCCTTGGCTAACGGCCCACTCGACCCTGAATTGGATCGGAGGTGATACTTTTATGCTAGCCCCCTTTGCGCAGAAGTCAAGCATTCTTTCGGTCACCGTACTGAAGATGGTCCATTACCGGGAACCCTTCCATCTGTCCCGAGCTAGGACGCTTCGGCCGGAACCAAAATTCAGTAACGCGGTCCGCCCAGTTGGGCCCGCAGCCTGAGGAAAACTTCGCCTTCCTGCGATCCTGCATCCCTGCTAAAATCTTGAAAATCCACTCCCTGGAGCAGGAATGCAAGCTATCCTTGCGCTGGAAGACGGCACCGTCTTCCGTGGCAAAGGCTACGGTGCAAAAGGTGAATGCTACGGCGAAGTCGTTTTTAATACTTCCATCACCGGTTACCAGGAAATTTTCACCGACCCTTCTTACTGCGGCCAGATCGTAGTCCTCACCAACCCGCAGATCGGGAATTACGGCACCAATTCTGAAGACAACGAAGCCACCCGGCCCTACATCGAAGGCCTGATCGTGCGCGAGTTCTCCAAGGTCAGCTCCAACTGGCGCTCGCAGCAGGTGGCCGAAGAATATCTGGAGCAATTCAAAGTTCCTGTGCTGGCCGAGATTGACACGCGTGCGCTGGTGCGCCACCTTCGCGACCACGGGGTGATGCGCGGCGTGATTTCCACCATCGAAAGCAACGCGGAGAAACTGGTGGCCAAAGCCCGCTCCATCCCCAAGATGGATGGCACCGACCTGGCGAAAGTCGTCAGCACCAACCGTCCGTACGTCTGGGAGATCGGCGAGCGCTCGCATGAGCCGGTGGAAGTAGTGGGCGTAAAAGACGCCCCGCCGCGCTTTCATGTCGTGGCCTATGACTACGGCATTAAGCAGAACATCCTGCGCAAGCTGCGCGGCGAAGGCTGCAAAGTAACGGTGGTGCCGGCGCAAACCCCGTCGGAAGACGTGATGTCGCTGAAGCCGGACGGCGTGTTCCTCTCCAACGGCCCCGGCGACCCCGAGCCCTGCGCCTACGCCGTGGACAACATCCGCCGCCTCATGGGCCGCACGCCCATTTTCGGCATATGCCTGGGGCATCAGCTCACGGGCATCGCGCTAGGCGGCAAAACCTACAAGCTGAAATTCGGCCACCACGGCGGGAATCACCCCGTAAAGCAACTAAAGAACGGCAAGGTCGAGATCACCGCCCACAACCACAACTTCGCCGTCGATCCCGATTCGCTGCCTATGAGCGAGGTCGAGCTCACGCACATGGACCTGAACGATTCCACGCTCGAAGGCCTGCGGCACAA
>DATJXG010000031.1:0-24641 GCA_035500455.1 Terriglobales bacterium
GAACACGAACTCCAGTTTTTGCGGAACATGGCGAACGATTCCTCGGAGGAGGGCTCGTCCTCCCGGGGCTGGAAAGTTCTGTTGATTCTGCTGTTGTTCGCGGGCGGGGGCTACGCGGGCTACCACTGGCTTTACGCGCCCCCCGCGGCACCGCCGGCGATGTACAAGGCGGAACCTGCGGAGCCGCCCGCAGCGGACGAACAGAATGCGGCGCCGGCTTCGCAGCCGTCTGCTTCCCCGCAGCCACAGTCCAAGCCGGAGGCCAGTAGCCAGAGCGGCGACAACCACGCGGGCTCCGAGGCCAAGGCGCCGGTTAGCCAGCGTACAGGCGAAACTGCGGCGCAGCCCGAGCCGGCGTCCGAGCCTGCTCCGGGCACGCCAACCCACGTGGCGGTGCCTTCGGGCGCTGGCGAAACTCCGCAACAGTCTGCCCCGGAAACCTCTCCCGCTCACGCCGTAGTTCCGCCGGCGTCCATCGACGGCGGGCAGCAGGAGTTGGCAACCGCGGAACGCTATCTCTACGGCGGCGGCGGGGAGCAAAACAGCGGCGAGGCGGCGAAGTGGTTGTGGCTGGCGGTAGGCAAGCAGAATGGCCGAGCCATCCTGCTGCTGTCAGATCTCTACGCCAAGGGCGAGGGCGTGCCGCGCAACTGCGACCAGGCACGGTTGCTGCTGATGACCGCGGTCAGGAAGAAAGTTCCCGATGCCGGCCTTGAATTGCGGCGTATCGAATCCAGCGGCTGCCAATAGAAAACCTCGCGTAGCGGCGCGAGGTCTTCGAGGCTTATCGGGGGCTCGGCGAATCAGGTTGGAAATTAGTTTCAGTCTCCGTTCACTACCCGTTGGGCATCCTCACCTTCCCAAGCTTCCTTCTGCTTAGGCAGCGACCGTACTTTCGCTTCGGTGGGCTTCGTACCAGAGGGCCAGTTCGACACGGTTCCAGAGTCCGAGCTTGTCATAGATGACGCGGAGATAATTCTTGATGACGTGCTCGGTAGTACCGATGGCTTCGGCAACTTCACTGTTTTTGAGTCCCTGGGCGACAAGCTCGATGACTCGCTGTTCACGTTCACTGGGGATTCCGCTGCTGTATTGTTCTCCTGTAAGCATTGCTGCCTCCGATATAAAAGTGTGGCTAGTTTCACGCGCTTGATCCCGCCGGTAATTCCGAAACGCAGGAACATGCGATTAAAGTGGGCCTTTACCGTCCGCCGGGCCATATTGAGCTGCTTCGCGATTTCGGCGTTGTCGCAACCCTGAAGAAGCAGTTCCGCTATTTGCTTCTCCCTCGGGCCTAGCCGGACATACGGATCGGTCATGTAATCCCCCAATTGCTGATTTTTGTTCGGAGGGTTGAGCCGCTACTGCGGCTTGCACAGCCTGGGATCGTGCTACCCCAAACTGCTTGCCTTCAACCCTTTTTGGTGATTCTCCCGAAATTCATAGCATTCGACCTGCCATGCTGTTCCACCGCTTTCGGGAACCACCGCGGCATTTCCACAGGGAGGGCTTTCGTACTAGAGGTACAGCAACCTTTAGACCACAAATGGCCGTGGCCGAAAGGAAGTGAAGGGTTGCGGGAGTTTCGAGGCGCGGGGAGCCAAGCGGAGGGGTGGCGGAAGCCACACAAAACAAAGCCCGCAGGTAATCCGGGCCCCGTGACTTGACTAGAAAGATAATAGCCCTAGGTAGAACACTGTATTCGCTGCAATACCGGCTGTGGATTCAACTCCTTGTGTTTATTCCACTTGCCGGTTTCCCGATTTTGATTTCTAAGGTAAATGCCCTATGGCAAAACTCCTGCGCAAATTGGCCGGAACATGAACTAATTACACTTCCATCATCCCCCGCTTTGGCCCGGACTGGCTTCGGAGGGGGAGGATTACGGTTTATCAGTCAGGTGCGGTGCGGAGATTTGACTACTTCCGGAGGGTATTCGTTGGTGGGTGAGCGGAAATGTTTTGCACTATAGTTCATCGGGAGGGCAGTAGAGTTCCCTCGTACCCCCACGAAAGGGGGATACGGACTTCGATGGAAATCGCCCCCGGCAGGACGCCGCGCGAGATGCAAACTATTGCAGAAATGGCCGATCTCGAAGACTATAGCGGGCACGCATGAAGATATCGGTGGTCATGCCGCTGTACAACGAGCGCAGCACGCTGCAGCCGGTGATCGAGCGTGTGCTGGCTGCGCCCTTCGAGCTGGAGTTGTTGTGCGTGGATGACGGCTCGACCGATGGATCGCGGGAAGTTCTTGAGGAACTGGCACAGGGGCACGTTCAGGTGCGGGCTTTCTTTCAACCTCGGAACCTGGGTAAGGGAGCGGCTTTGCGGCGAGGAATTCAGGAGGCGACCGGGGATTTTGTGATCATTCAGGATGCCGACCTGGAATATGATCCGGCTGACTATCCGGTGTTGCTGGATCCTTTGATCCAGGGCAAAGCCGACGTAGTGTACGGATCGCGTTTTCTGGGCGGGCGGCCGCATCGCGTGCTTTACTTCTGGCACTCGGTGGGCAACCGGATTTTGACGCTGATTTCGAATTGCCTCACCGATATCAACCTCACCGACATGGAAACCTGCTACAAGGCCTTCCGCCGCGAGGTGCTTCAATCGATCAAGCTGCAAGAAGACCGCTTCGGCTTCGAGCCGGAGATTACCGTGAAAATCGCCAAGCGCCGCCTGCGGATTTATGAAGTCGGTGTTGGCTACTGGGGCCGCACCTACGAAGAAGGCAAGAAGATCAGCTGGAAAGACGGCGCGCGGGCTCTGTGGTGCCTGCTGAAATACTCAGTGACGGAGCCGGTCGCGGCCGCGGCGCCAGTCGAGGCGTCGAGCACAGCGCCCGGCGATCTCCCGCAACCCGCCAACCGCCGGTAACTTTTCTTCGTGAACCTTCGTGTAACCTTCGTGTCCTTTGTGGTTTCGCTCTTTGGCCGTTGGGAGCTGCACGCATTCAACGCATCACCACAAAGGACACGAAGGGTACACGAAGGTTCACTAAGGAAGACCTATTTCCCGTCGGGGTTGGGAGCTGCACGCATTCAACGCATCACCACAAAGGACACGAAGGGTGCACGAAGGTTCACTAAGGAAAACCTCTATTTCCAGTTGGTGCCGTTTACGAAGCGGCGGATGCCGTCTTTGAGGTGCACCACGTTGAAGTTGATCAGCAGGCCCAGGGATTTGCCGCTTAGCTTCAAATAGGAAAGAAGCTGCGCCTGGTGGACCGGGCAGATGGCTTCTACCGATTTGATCTCGACGATCACCAGGTCTTCCACCAGCAAGTCGATCCGATAACCGATCTCCAGTTGTACTCCGTGATAAACGACCGGCAGGCCGATCTGCGCTGCCGCGCGGAAACCGTCTTCGTATAGCTGCTGGCGCAGGCAGGTGGTATAGGTGCTCTCCAGCAGTCCCGCGCCCAGTTCGGTGTGGACCCTCATGGCAGCAGTAACGACCGCATGACTGACGTGATGGGCTGTAAGCCGGTGGATGGATGCAGTAACCATGCCTGCTCCTTGAAAGGAACCAGTTTCGTACAGGGGCGGTGAATCGGGCGATGGCATCCATCACAAGAGAATGTTTATGCATCACAATCGGTGCGATTTGCGTTGGGGGGTGTGATGAAAGCAACAGATTCATCTGAAAAAACCGCTGAAATCCGAGGCAACCAGGGGGGAGCGGGAGCACTCGAAGGAAAGAACGCACACTCGAGGTGGCGCGTCCGGCATTGCTTTCGGTACAATGGCCTTCTCATGAAACCCAGTCCGCGATGTTAGCTTTTTGCGCACCCGCCGCATCTCAGTAGGCGTTCTTCGAGCTGAAAAATAGCTGCACGTCTGGAAAATACCCTCTGGAGGACTACGCGTTGACGGTTTTGACAAGCCATCTTATTTCCCCCCATGGCGGAGAACTGGTGCAGCTCATTGCCGCACCGGAAAAGTCCGCAGACCTAAAGGCGCACTCCCGCGAGTGGCCTTCCTGGGACCTTACGCCGCGCCAGATTTGCGATCTGGAACTGCTGCTGAGCGGCGGCTTTTCGCCTTTGCGCGGCTTTATGGCTAAGGCCGACTACGAAGGCGTGTGTTGCAAGATGCGGCTGGCGAGCGGCGCCTTGTGGCCGATTCCGATCACTTTGGATGTGAAGGAAGAGTTCGCCAAGTCGCTGAAGCCGGGCAGCAGCACGGTGGCGCTGCGCGATGCCGAGGGAGTGATGCTGGCGGTCCTGCACGTGGAAGATGTATGGCAGCCGGACCGGCAAGCGGAAGCGCAAGCGGTTTTCGGCACGACCAGCACCGCCCATCCTGGAGTTGACTATCTGCTGAATAAGGGGAATTCGTGGTACGTGGGCGGGCGCGTGGAAGGCGTACAGGCGCCGGCGCATTATGACTTCCGCAGTTTGCGGCTTACTCCGGCTGAGTTACGCGCCGAGTTTGCCCGCCTGGGCTGGCGGCACGTGGTGGCTTTTCAGACGCGCAATCCCATGCATCGCGCGCACCAGGAATTGACTTTCCGCGCGGCCAAGACGGTGGAAGCGAATCTTCTGCTGCATCCTTCTGTCGGGATGACCAAGCCGGGCGACGTCGATTACTTCACGCGGGTGCGTTGTTATCAGCTGCTTCTGTCGAAATATCCGCAGGGCACGGTGAAGCTCTCGCTGCTGCCTTTGGCGATGCGCATGGGCGGGCCGAAGGAGGCGATCTGGCACGCCATCATCCGCAAGAACCACGGCTGCACCCACATGATTGTCGGCCGTGACCACGCCGGCCCGGGCAACGATCGCGATGGCAAGCCGTTCTACGGTCCTTACGACGCCCAGGAATTGTTCAGAAAGCATCAAGCCGACGTGGGCGTGACCATGGTGCCTTTCAGCATGATGGTTTATCTGGAAGATCAGGACCGCTACGTGCCGGACAACGAAGTGTCCCAGGGCTCGCGGGTGCTGAACATCTCCGGCACGCAGTTGCGGCAGCGGTTGAACGAAGGGCGCGAGATTCCCGCGTGGTTCACCTATCCCGAGGTAGTGAAGGAACTGCGCCGCAGCTATCCGCCGCGGCACAAGCAGGGGGTAACCATCTTCTTCACTGGCCTTTCGGGGTCGGGCAAGTCCACGATAGCGAATGTGCTGCTGACGAAGTTTCTGGAGGTCGGCGGGCGGCCGGTGACAATTCTGGATGGCGACATCGTGCGCAAACATCTTTCTTCGGAACTCGGATTCTCCAAGGAACACCGCGATATCAATATCCGGCGGATCGGCTTTGTGGCGTCGGAGATCACGAAGAACGGCGGCATCGCGATCTGCGCGCCGATCGCGCCTTACGACGCGGTACGCAAAGCGGTGCGGTCGATGATTGAGCCGGTGGGCGGCTTCATTCTTGTGCATGTGGCGACGCCTTTGGAGATCTGCGAGGGACGCGACCGCAAGGGGCTCTACGCCAAGGCGCGCGCGGGAATTGTGAAGGAGTTCACGGGAATCTCCGACCCCTATGAGGTCCCGCAGGATTCGGAAGTGATCATTGACACCACCGACCTGAGCCCGGAAGAGGCGGCGCAGCAGATCATTCTGCATCTGGAGCGGGAGGGATTCATCGGCGCTAACGGGAGCGCAGCGTAGAAAAATTCTCTGCGCGCTCGGCGGCCGTTTCTTGGTGTCCTCGGCGTTTCAGGGTTTTGCTGAAGGCAAGACAAAGTCTTAAGACGCCGAGGACGTGCAGAACTGCCGCAGAGAACGCGGAAAAAAACCGTCGGTGCGCTTTTTGATGTCCTTTTGCGATGGACGTTTTATTCAAAGTCGGCATTGGCTTGTTCGTAGGCACGCTCATCGGGATGACCGGCCTGGGCGGTGGAGTGCTGCTGCTGCCGATATTGATCTTTGGCTTAAACGTGCCGCCGATCATTGCCGTGGGCACGGATGCGGTATTCAACTTCGTCACCAAGATTGGCTCCGGATGGATGCACCTGCGCAGCGGGACGGTGCGGCGCGCCGTCGTGCTGGCGCTGGCTGTGGGCAGCGTTCCCGGCTCGATCCTGGGAGTGACCTACCTGGTCCATCTTCGGCACGTTTACGGCGCGGGAGTAAACAGGTTTATCACCCTGGCTGTGGGCGTACTGCTGGTGTGCGTCCCGCTGCTGCTTTTCTTTCAGAGCCAGATCGAAGAGCACGTATCCAACCGCCCGCCGACAATGAAGTCCTTCGCCGGCATGTGGATCATCGGGCTGCTGGCGGGTTTTCTGGTGGGCATGACTTCGGTGGGTTCCGGGAGCATCATCATGATGCTGCTCTTGCTGTTTTACAGCTATCCGCCGAAAGTCATGGTGGGCACCGACATCGTGCATGCGGTGATACTCACCGGCGTCGCCAGCCTGATGCACTACCGGGCGGGGAATGTGGATTTCGGCCTGGTAATTCCGCTGCTGATCGGATCGATCCCGGGTGGATTGCTGGGCTCGTACCTGAGTACACGCGTGCCCGTACCCTGGCTGCGCCGCATGCTATGCGCGTTGCTGCTGGCCACAGGACTGCGGATGCTGTGGGCTTAGGATTGGCCGTTCCCGCGCTTCTACATCGCAGAGTTCGCTGAGGACGTAGAGTTTACCGATCTTGGCTGTCCAATCACAGACCGAAGTGGTGCGGCGCATTCATTTTGCTCTGGAGGCGGCGCGCGACATTTTTAGCCGATTCACGCCCGGAGAGATTGAAACCGAATACAAATCGGGCCACGATCCGGTAACCGAGGCCGACCGCGCGGTGGATGCGGCGCTGCGGAAAGAACTGCTGCGCGATGACGAAGGCTGGCTTTCCGAAGAGAGCGCCGACGACTTCTCGCGCCTGGAAAAGAGCAGGGTCTGGATCGTGGACCCATTGGATGGCACACGCGAGTTCGTGGAGGGAATTCCGGAGTTCTGCGTCTCGGTAGCTATGGTGGAAGATGGCCGGGCGGTGGCGGGGGGAATTTGCAATCCCGCTACGAATGAGGTTTTTCTCGGCTCGCTGGATTCCGGAGCAACCTATAACGGCAAGCCCTGCGGGGTGACCCGCCGCGAGAGCCTGGCGGGAGCGACGATCCTAGCCAGCCGCAGCGAGAGCAAGCGCGGGGAGTGGCAGCGATTCACGCAGGCCGATTTTCAAGTACGCCCCATGGGCTCGGTGGCGTACAAACTGGCGCTGGTGGCGGCCGGATTGGCCGACGCGACCTTTACTCTCGTCCCCAAGCATGAATGGGATGTGGCTGGAGGAGCAGCGCTGGTGGAGAGCGCAGGCGGCGCGGTGCGCACGCTGCAGGGCACGCCACTATGCTGCAACAACCGGGCGGTATTGATTTCCGGCTTGCTGGCCTGTGGCCCGGGACTGCTGGAACCGCTCACCGGGATCGTTCAACAGTCCGCATGAATTCATTCCCGTAACAGACGTAATCTTTCCCTCTTCCTTCGATTGGCGTAACCTGAAATTCTCCAACCGGAAACCATGAAGTGCTCCGCCGTTTTTCGCGCGCTGGCTGTGGCTCTGTCGCTGGCTTGCCTGCTGGCCGCTTGCTCGCGCGATCCCAATGTCCGCAAACAGAAGTATTTTGCCCGGGGAGAAAAATATTTCGAGCAGGGCAAGTACCGGGAAGCTTCGATCGAATTCACCAACGCTTTGCAGCTTGATCCGCGATATGCCGAGGCGCATTACCAGCTTGCCGGAACATACTTGAAGTTGCAGCAGTGGCCGTCGGCGTATCAGGAACTTTCGCGGACGCTCGAATTGCAGCCGGAAAATTACCAGGCGCGCATTGACCTGGCGAACCTGCTGATCGCGGGAAATCGGCTCAAAGAGGCCCAGCAGAACGTTGAACTGCTCCTGAAGCAGCAGCCCAGGGATGCGGAAGCGCAGATGGCGGCGTCACACCTGCTGGCGGCGCAGGGCAATCTGGCTGACGCCATCACGGCGGCAGAGAGGGCGGTGGCGCTCGATCCCTACCACAGCGGCTCTTATCTGGCGCTGGCGCTGCTGCAGGTGCGCAACCATCAGCCCGATGCCGCCGAGCGGAACTTTGCCAAAGCAGTGGAACTCGATCCCAAGTCGATGGATGCGCGGCTTGCCCTGGGCACTTACTATCAGTCGCGCGGCCAATATCTTCAGGCAGAGCAGCAGTTCCGCAACGCGGCAAGCGTGGATCCGGGCGACATTTCGCCGCGCGCGGCCCTGGTGCGGCTTTACCTGGCCATTGGAGAGAAGTTGGAGGCCGAGGCCGTCCTGAAGCAAGCCAAACACGATTTCCCCGCGGACTCCGGCGCTTACCGCATGCTGGGCGATTTTTATTACGCGACCGGCGATCTGGACAAAGCTTCGGCGGAATACGCCTCACTGCACAACGAGCATCCGCAGGATTTGCAGGTGGCGAAGAATTACGTCCAGCTATTGATTTTGCAAAACCGGCTAGGGGACGCGCGCAAGCTCGACAATGAAATTCTGAAAACGCACGCCGGAGATCCCCAGGCGCTGATCTATCTCGGACAAATTCAGGTTCGGCTGGGGCGGGCGAGCGATGCGGTCAATACTTTGCAGGCTGCAGTGAAGAGCGATCCGCAGAGCGGACTGGCCCATTATCAGCTTGGCGTGGCGCTGGACGCGCTGGGCAACAGCGCCCAGGCGGCGGGCGAATGGCGCGAGGCGGTGAACCTGAGTCCGCAGCTTGTTGAGGCGTATCGGGCGTTGGCGAACCTGGCGTTGCGGCAGGGGGATATGGACTCCCTGGAACGGGCAGCGGGGCAGATCATCAAGCTGCAGCCCGAATCGGCGGAAGGCTACGCTTGGCGGGCAGCTTCGTTCACCGAACGCAAGGAGTTCGGCGAGGCGGAGACGGATGCCCGGAAGGCGATCGAAGTCGCGCCTCAAAGCGCTGCCGGCTACGTGCAACTCGGCAACTTGAAGCTGGCGCAAAAGAAATACGACGGGGCGGAAACCGCTTACCAGGAGGCGCTGGAACGCAACGCCAATTCGGCGGAGGCACTGGGCGGCCTGGTCAACGCCGAGGTCGCGCAGAAGCGCGTGGAAAAGGCGATTGCGGCAGTCAATGCCCAGATCTCCAAATCGCCGGACAACAGCGCTTTTTATGACCTGCTCGGAACGGTCCTGTTCACGCAACGGAAGGACTATAGCGGCGCCGAAGCCGCGCTGCGAAAATCGATCGAACTGGACCAGACGAATTCTGACGCAGTGCTAAAACTCGGCCAGGTGCTGACGGCCAAGGGATCGGTGGACGAGGCCCTCCTGCTCTATCAGCATTACGCGGTGCCCGGGGCGGGCGGAGCGGCATTCTATATCCTTGCCGGGCAGATCTACGAGTCGAAACAGGATTGGCAGAAAGCCGGAGCGATGTACCAGAAGGCGCTGGATATGAGCCCGGAGAATCCCCTGGCGTCGAACCGACTGGCATTCGTGTTGTTGAAACAAGGCGGAAATCTCGATGCGGCGTTATCACTGGCGCAGGCCGCCCACCGCGGAATGCCCGATTCAGCCAGCGCCGCCGACACGCTGGGCTGGGTGTACTACCAGAAGGGGCTGTATACGTCGGCAATCGATTTGTTTCAGGACGCTCTTAAGCCGCGGGAAAAGGCAGAGAATTCCGATGAAGCCACCGCGCGCTATCATCTTGCGCTTGCCTACCAGAAGACAGGACAGAAAACACTGGCGCGGCAGCAGTTCGAACGGGTTTTAAAAATTGATCCTCACTACAGCGACGCCGGCGATGTGAAAAAACAGTTGGCGCAGTTGCGATAGCCTCGGCGCGGCGGAGCAATTCTTTGCTGCTTCTTTCCGGGGAAAACCAGTTCCCGGTTATCAGATCGCAGTTCTCAGTTGACGCTTCCTGCGCTCGATCCGCTTCCCGCTACCTCTGGTGGCTCCGTATAATCAAATAACTGAAGATTTATGACGATAAGTGCGCTCCATAGCGACGCGATCTCCGGCGCAGGCGATATGAGCCCAGCGGACTTCGGGGACGTTCGGGCCGAATTCCGAGCGCTGGTATCCACAGCCGGGGTTTTTGTGTTGAACGATCGCGCCAAGATCGCTCTGACCGGCAGCGACCGCGTGCGCTGGCTGAACGGCATGGTCACGAACAATGTTCGCGATCTGGCGGCTGGAAGCGGAGTGTACGCTTTCGTGCTCAATCCTCAGGGGCATATTCTGGGCGATCTTTTCGCCTACAACCGGGGCGAGTCTTTGCTGATTGACACGGAGAAATCCCGGCTGCCGGCGATGCTCGAACTCTTCGACCATTACATCATCATGGATGACGTGGAGGTCGCTGACTTGAGCGGCAAGCTGGCGACGGTGGGCGTAGTTGGGCCGAATTCGCGCGATCTGCTCACGGCTGTGGGGCTTGAAGTGCCGCAGATGCGGCCTCTGGAATTCCGCGACCTGACCTGGCGGGAGATACCGATCACCCTGCTGCGAGCGGAGGGTGAAAGGCCGGGGGCATACGAAATCTGGCTGGCGCCGGAAAACGTGCAAGCCATTTCGGATGCATTGCGGGAGAAGGGCGCTTCGTTGGTGGGAACCGCCGCCCTGGAACTCTACAGGATCGCGCTCGGCGCCCCACGCTATGGGGTTGACATTCGGCCGCGCGATCTGCCGCAGGAAACCGAACAGATGCGGGCGCTGAACTTCAGCAAAGGTTGCTATGTAGGACAGGAGATCGTGGAGCGGATTCGCTCACGCGGCAGCGTTCATCGCAGATTCAGCGGTTTCCTGGTAGAAGGCCCGTTGCCGGCACCGGGAACAAAGATTCAATCGGAGGGAAAGGATGTCGGCGAAATCACCAGCGCCGCTTCCCTGCCCCTTCCCAACGGCGAGCGGCAGGTAGCGCTGGGATACATTCGGCGGGAGGCTGCGCAGAAAGCTTTGCAGGCTGGCGGCGCCAGGGTCACCGTCGCGGAAACACCATTTGCGGGCGTCTTATAATTCACGGGCGTCTTAATCAAGAGGAAAAATCTATGACGCTGTATGCCGTGATCCTTTTTCTTCATCTTTTGGGAGCCTTGATCTTGTTTGGGGCGCTGGCGTTGGAGTGGATTTGCCTTCGCAACCTGCGCCGGGCCGCGACCCTGGAAGAGTTGCGCTCCTGGACCGGAGCGGCCGCGCTGCTGCCGCGTTTTCACGCTTTTTCCGGGCCGCTGATTCTTTTTCCCGGCGCCTACCTGGCCACCAAGATGCAGGTATGGCCGCAGGGCTGGATCAGCATGGCGCTGCTGGGAGTGGTGGTGATGCTGGTGTTGGGAATGGGCGTTTCGGGCCGGCGGGTGCGCGGCATCATTAAAGCGAGCCGGCAGGAGAATGCTGTGCTGTCCGACCTGGTGAGCCGGGTCGAGGCTCCCGTACTGCGCTATTCGTTCTGGCTGCGGATTGCCCTGGGCCTGGGCATTGTGCTCCTGATGGGCAGCAAGTCGCCCATGGGAATTTCCGCGGCCGTCATGGGAGTTGCGGTTGCCGCTGGACTGGCGGCCGCGGCGATGGGGCCGCAAGCGAAAGCCGAATGTTAGGAAAATCAAAGCCACAGGAAAGTGTCGCGGAAGGAAAATCATGGCTGAAAAGAAACAAGAGAGTTTCACTGTAACCGACCGTCGTTTGTTTACCCCCGATGGCGAGCCGCGGAAGGAATCGCAGGAAGAAGTGTCGCGGGAGCGGCAGGAAGAGTCGCCGCAGGAAGGGAAACCCGCCTCTGCCGCCACCGCCGTTCCGGAAGATGCGGCTGAGCCGATCCCACCCCCACCCACCGCGGCCGAGCAGCGGCAGCAGGCTGATGCCTACAGTAAATCGTCGAAAGAACTGGACGCGCGTGTAGAACTCAGCGGCCACTCCTCCAAAGAGCTGGAGATGACCTTCGAGCGCTTCCTGGCCTCGCTTTACATGACGGCCATGGTGCAGCTCGGCCTGATGCACGAAGAAGGCGGGCAGCCGCGCATCGACCTGATCGGCGCGCGCCAGACCATCGACACGTTGGGACTGCTCAGCGAAAAGACCAAGGGCAATCTCAGCGGGGCGGAAGCAAACTTCCTGCAGAATTCGCTTTACGAGCTGCGCATGGCCTACGTTGAGGTGACCAACGCGCTGGCGCGCCCGCCGCAGCAACCGGCCACCGGCACTGGCGGGCGATGAACGCCAGGCTCACCGTTTTGGGCAGCGGCACCTCCATGGGCGTGCCCACGATTGGCTGCGGCTGCGCGGTATGCTGCTCCGGCGATCCGCACGACCGCCGCACCCGGCCTTCCATCCTGGTGGCTTACAACGGCGCCGTAATCCTGATCGACACCACGCCCGATTTTCGCGAGCAGGCGATCCGCGAGGGCATTCGCCAGCTTGACGCGGTGCTTTACACCCACGCCCACGCCGACCACATTCTGGGGCTGGATGATCTGCGCCCGCTGAGCTTCCGGCGGACAGAAAAAATCCCCCTCTACGCGCGGCCGGACGCGGCGGACTCGATCCGCCATACCTTCCGCTACATCTTCGACGCGCAATACAAGTTCGGCGGATTGGCACGCGTCGAGCTGCATTCCATGGAAGGGCCGGTCGAACTCAGCGGCGCGCGATTCGAACCGGTCAAGGTGATGCATGGCGATGCGGAGATTGTCGGTTATCGCTTCGGCTCGGCGGCGTATCTTACAGACTTCAGCGCGATTCCCGAGGAATCGATCGCGCTGCTGAAGAATCTGGATGTGTTGTTCCTGGATGCTCTGCGCCACGAGCCGCATCCGACGCACTCGACGGTGGAAAATTCCCTGGCCATTGTCGAGCGGCTCAAACCAAAGCGAGCGTTCTTTACGCATATTTCGCACGATCTGCCGCATGCGGCGACCAACGCCACGCTGCCGCCGCACGTGCGCCTGTCGTATGACGGAATGAAGCTGGAGTTCGAGATTTAACTCTGCCGCGGGCGCCATGTAACCCATGCAGGTATTTCACAAACTCGATGAAGTTCCGGCAGACTTCGGCCCGGCGCTGGTCAGCGTGGGCAACTTTGACGGCGTGCACCGCGCCCACGCCTGCGTTTTGCGGCAGATCGTGCAGCGCGCCAGGGAACAGGGGGCAAAGTCGGTGGCGGTGACATTTGAGCCCCATCCGGCGCGCATTCTGCGGCCCGACTCGGGCCTGAAACTGCTCACGCCCACGCCCGAAAAACTACACTTGCTGGCGGCGACCGGCCTGGATGCGGTCCTCCTCCTGCCTTTCGGGCGTGACCTTTCGCTGATGACTCCCCGCCAGTTTGCGCAAGAGATACTGGCCAAGACCCTGCACGCGCGCGAAGTCCACGAGGGCTTCAACTTCCACTTCGGCCACAAGGCGGCGGGCAACATTGAGGTGCTTCGCCAGTTGGGCGAGGAGATGGAGTTTAAGGTCACGGAGTATCCGGAGATGAAGCTGCGGGGAGAGCCGGTTTCGAGCAGCCAGATTCGCAAATTGCTGCGCGAGGGCAGAGTAAGCCGGGCGCGGCACTTGCTGGGGCGTCCGTTCAGCATGCTTGCGACTCCAGGCCGCGGCCGCGGCTACGGCTCCAAGTACACCGTGCCCACCATCAACCTGAGCCGCTACGAAGAGCTGGCGCCGAAAGATGGCGTGTACATTACCCGCACGCGGGTGGCGGAGGAATGCTTCGACTCGGTGACGAACGTGGGCAATCGCCCGACCTTTGGCGTGGAACTGTTCGCCATCGAAACCCATCTGCTGAATTTTCACCCGCTCGAGCTGAACCCCGAGACCGAGGTCGAAATTTATTTTCTCAATCGTATTCGCGACGAAATCAAGTTCCCTTCGGTGGACGCTCTGCGCGAGCAGATTGCTATGGATGTGAAGAGGTCGCGGGAATACTTCAGGCGGGGGAAACAATAGAATCTTCGATTGGCGATTGCCAATTGGCGATTGAACACCCGGGAAACAACTGGCGATTTTGCGGTGCTGGCCGGAGCGAGGTTTTTCAATCGGCAATCGAAAGTCGGCAATCGTCAATCAGCAAGCACCCACGATGGAGAACTCCGTAAAACCCGTGGTGATCGGCGCCTCGCCCGAGGGAGCGAGCGATCAGCATTCCGCTGCGCGCTCGGTGCGCGAGATGTTTACGGCCATCGCACCGCGTTACGACCTGCTGAATCACGTGCTTTCCTGCAACGTGGACCGGGTGTGGTGGCGGCGGACGGCGCGCGTGTTCTCCAGAATTCTGGCGCGGCCCGAAGCGCAGATCCTCGACCTGTGCTGTGGCACCGGCGACATGGCTTTCGCCCTGCTGCGCCAGACGGGCAAAGCAGCGCCTCGAATTCAAGGGGTGGACTTCTCGCACGCGATGCTGGAACGGGCGAGAACAAAATCGGCGGGCACGCCGCTGGAGTGGATCGAAGCCGACGCGCTGCGGCTTCCCTTCCCCGACTCGAGCTTTGACCTGGTGACCAGCGCCTTCGGCTTCCGGAATCTTGCGGATTACGATGCCGGGCTGGCGGAAATCCTGCGTGTGCTGCGGGCAAACGGCGAGTGCGGCATTCTGGATTTCTCCGAGCCCGGCGGCGTACGCGGCAAGGCGTACCGGCTCTATTTCAAGCATGTGCTGCCGGCGGTAGGGACGCTTATTTCCGGAGTGAAGGGTCCGTACGCCTATCTTCCCGCTTCCGTAGAGCGTTTTCCCCAGCCAGCGGAGATGCTGGAGCGCATGCGGAGCGCCGGGTTCCGCGAAGTTTCGTGGACGCCTTACACATTTGGCATTGCCGGGTTGTATCGCGGTAGGAAGTGACTCCAGACTTCAAAATCTTAAAACGCCGAGGGCGCAAAGAACTGCCGCCGAGAACGCTGCGAAAATCCAGTTCCCTCCGCGGTCTCGGCGGCAGTTCTCGGCGTGCTCGGCGTTTTAAGGTTTTGATTTTTGTTACGAGCTACACCAAACTCACGATCCTGCGGCAGCGTGCGCGGCCGTGTCCAGAGACTCCGCGAACGCGTCTGCCGCGGAGTAGCGTATGACTTTCTCAAAATCTTGCCCCAGATACTTCTTCAGGCGCTCGATGTTCATCACCCAGTCTTCGGTCAGATAGTCCACCATTTCATACGGCACCGCGGAAACGCCTCGCTCCCACAACCGGCGCCAGAACATGCGCGTCGCCCACTTCCCGGGCAGACGCAGAGGTTGCAACTGGGCGGCCTGCAGGCAACTGGCGTAGGTGAGGGGCTCACCCCAGCCGGCTACGTTCAACAACGTGATTTTTTGCGGCTCAGGCTCGGTCTTGCCGGCGATATGGACGATCAGGCGGGCCATGTCGTCCACGTGGGTAAACTGCACGCGGTTCTGCAGATATTTCCTCCCTCTGGGCAGCGCGAAGGAAAGCTTCTTCCCCCTGCTGCGCAGCTTGTCGGCCCGCGCCGACTTCCCGCCCGGGGCGCCGCGAAACGCGGCCATCAATCCGTTGCGTACACTGGCGCCGACGAAGATGTGCGAACGCAGAACATAGGCGCTGCAGCCGCGCAGTCCGGGGGCTCGGTGCCGCACTACTTTTTCCGCCTCCACCTGCTGCGCAGCGCAGGCCAAGGTATCGCCGTTCAGTTGGCCATCTTCCGTTGCCATGGAAAGGCCCGGGCCATAAACCAGCACACTGCTGGGAAAAATAAACTTCTTTACCAGCACCTCATCGCGATTTACTTCGGCGATGGTTTCCATCACCCGCGCCGTGCCGGCCACGTTGATCTGCCACATGCGGGCGGAATCCACGATGCCGGTGCGAACTGAGTCCATGACGAACGCCAGGTGGGCCACCGCCTGCACCCGGTGCTCCCGCATCAGCAACATCAACTCGTGGCAACATTCCTCCCGCTCCAGGTTCATGGAAGTGAAACGAACAGCGGTGCTGGTCTCCGGCGGGTGCAGGTCCACGCCGATCACGTCGTAGGTGGCGGCGAGCTGCGGCAACAGGCGGAGGCCCAGATCTCCGGAGACTCCGGTCACCAGTACGGTTGGACGAGCCGTGGCCATCACTTGGGTCCGGGCGAGGCCGGGGTGCTGCTGGAACTGGAGTTCGGCGAGGCAGGCGATGCGTTTCTGGGAGGGGTTCGCGGCGCCACATTGGCGCCCGGCCCGGCCGGTCCAGGAACCATCGGCATTCGCTGCGCGGGCGGCGCAGAGCCGAAATACTTCTCATCGAACTCGGGCTTGCCCAGGCCGCGCAGTGATTGCATGGCTTCCTGTGTCCGTTGCGCTTTGAGCTGAGCGGTGATTTCGTTTCGCACCTCGTCCAGGGGCGCGGAGTCCTTCTTCTCCATCTTATAAACGAAAAAACCGGTGGGATCAGGAATCACCTGCGAGACCTCCCCGGGCTTGAGTTCCATCACCGAAGCGCGCGCCTGCGAGAGTGAACTCCGGCGCAGATTGGCAAGGTGAGTATCGGGCGGCGGCGTCTTGACGCCGGCATACTGAAAGGCTTCGGCCTGCAACTTGCTGAAGTCCTCACCGTTGGCGGCGCGCGTCCGCAGAGCTTCGGCTTCCTTCTTCATGACCTCGGCTTTTTCCGCCGGGGTCTTGGCCGGGGTCGCAGCGCTTGTCTTGCCCGCCGCGGTTTCCCTCATCAGCGGAATGAACAACTGCAGCATGCTGGCCCGCTCATATTGCGCCTGGTGGGCCTGGTAGAAGTCAGCAACTTCTTTGTCGGGAACCTCCGCCGACTGGGTACGCACATTCCTGATGACCATCTGCATCAGTACTTCCAGCCTGGCCAGCCGCATGCGCTCATCAAAATCCGGCCCCTGGTCCAGTCCCATGCGGTGAGCTTCTTTTGCCATCATCAAAACGGTGGCATAGTTGTTGGCGAGTTGCCGCTGCTGCGGCAATGTCATAGTGGGCTGGACGGTATTGACGATCTTCTCGAAATCCGCGCGGGTCACGACCGTCTTACACTCCGCGGGCGGAGCGGCCGGCGGCTTGTCACACAGACCCTCGATCGTTATCACCGCCTCATCCGGGGGGACCGTGGAAGTGTCGGGCAATTTGTTCGGCGAAGAAGCGGACGGAGCCTCCGGCAAAGCCTGTGCCGGGCTCTTTGCCGGCGCGGCGCTGCTTGCCGGTGGAGTTGAGCCCGAAGGCGGCGCGCTGGGAGTCTGTCCCCACGCCAATGAAGCGAACACAAGACACAGTACGGCACAACGGATCATAGAGAGACATCTCCGCAGAAGAGCATTCGCAAACAAAAAATCCTAACATACGTGCTGTCCCCCGCGGGCGCACCGCCGGACAAGCCGTAATCTGCCGGCCTGCGGAGGATGCAGGCATGTGCGGGCCCACGCGCCTGGTCTGATGCAAGTGCGGCTTTCACTCGCCTCTGCAACTGAAGAGCGGACCCGTGCCAGGGGTGACCTTGGCGGCAACCGCGTGGGCGGCGATAATGCCAGTATGGCGGGGATTCCAGCAGTCTTGAATCACGAGTCGATGCGCGCAGAGAAACGCGCGGTGGCCTCGAACTCGGTGGTGGCCGCGGTGGCCATTACCGGATTGAAGATTGCCGTCGGCGTCACTACCGGCAGCCTGGGAATCCTGTCGGAGGCCGCCCACTCCGGGCTGGACCTGGTAGCCGCGGTCGTCACCCTGTTTTCTGTCCGGGTATCCGACAAGCCGGCCGACGCCGAACATCAGTACGGGCACGGCAAGGTGGAGAATTTCTCCGCCTTTATCGAAACCGGCCTCCTGCTTCTGACTTGCATCTGGATCGTGTATGAGGCGATGAAGCGGCTCTTCTTCCACCATGTGAAGATCGAGCCCACGGTGACCGCGTTTCTGGTGATGTTGCTGTCGATGGCGGTCGACTTCTGGCGCTCGCGGGCGCTGGGAAAGATCGCCACCAAGTATGACAGCCAGGCGCTGGAGGCCGATGCGCTGCACTTTTCAACCGACGTGTGGTCGAGCGCCGTGGTGATCCTGGGCCTGCTGCTGGTGATGCTGGGCCGGCGATTCGGCGTGGGCTGGCTGCGGGACGCCGACCCGATTGCGGCGCTGTTCGTGGCCGGCGTGGTGGTGTACGTGAGCGGCCGCCTGGCGCGGCGCACCGTGGATGCCCTGCTCGACGCCGCGCCGCCCGAGGTGCGTAGCCGCATCATCGCCGCAGTGAGGCAAGTGGACGGCTTGCTGGAAGTGGATCGGGTTCGCATCCGCCGCGCCGGCAACCGCTACTTCGCCGATCTTTCCATCGGGCTGGAGCGCAAAGTTACCTTTCAGCGTTCCGAGCAGGTGGCTGACGCTGTGACTGCCGCCGTTCACAGCGTTCTTCCCGACGCCGACGTGGTGGTGCATTCCGTACCCCGCGCCGGAAGCGCGGAAAGCATCTTTGACCGCATCCGCGCTGTTGCAACTCGATATAACGTCAACGTGCACGACGTAAGCGTCCAGGACCTGGGCGGGCGGCTCCATGTGGAACAGCATCTCGAACTGGAAGAGAACCTGAGCCTGAAGCAGGCGCACGACCGCGTCAGCGTGCTGGAATCGGAGATCCGCGAGGATGTGCCGGAAATTTCTTCGATCCTTACCCACATCGAGAGCGAGCCTGCCACCATCGAGAGCGGAGACGAAGTGCTGCGCGACGCCGCCCTGGAAAAGGGCCTCAAGGCGATAGCCGCCGAATTCCCCGAGATCATCGACATGCATGATCTGGAGATCAAACGCGTGAGCGGCCGCTTATACGTCGCCTGCCACTGCACCATGCCCGACGATCTGCCGCTGGCGCGGGTTCACGATATTTCCACGGAACTGGAGATCCGCTTCAAGCGCGAGGCGCCCGAATTGTTCCGGGTACTGATTCATCCGGAGCCGGGAACGGATAACCGCAGGTAGGACTTTGTGGGGGAATGTTCATTCGTCACAGACAAACTTCAATCGATTGTTGATTATTGATTGGTGATTTTTGATTGGAGCCGACGATGGATCATAGGCTGAGTAATTGAAAAACCGGACCAAGAGTTTCGCGTTGCGGGTGATTTGCCCGGTGCGAGCGCTCCCGGCCTCTCCGGAGGGCCGCGTTATCGGAGGGCAGTTGCTTCGATCGGGCACTTCGATGGCAGCCAATTACAGGGCGGTATGCCGCGCCCGCTCCCGCGCCGATTTTCTCGCGAAATTATCGATAGTCATCGAGGAAGCCGACGAATCCGCATTTTGGCTGGAGCTGCTCTGCGATTCCGGGTTGGTTCCCGCAGAAAGGTTGACTGATTTGAGCTCCGACGCGAGCCAGTTAGTAGCGATATTTCACGCCTCGAGAACAACGGCGGGCTGTGTTCAGTCAACAATCAGAAATCACCAATCAGCAATTGCCGCAAGGAAGGCATCATGATCTCAGCCAAAGCGACTTGGCTCGAAGCGCAACGATTCACCGGCGTCGCCGCCAGCGGTCATCCGATTATCGTGGATGGCGACAGCGCCGCCGGCAGCAGTCCCACGGAACTGGTTCTGATGGCGCTGTGCGGCTGCACCGGCTACGATGTGGTCGCCATTCTGCGCAAGAAGCGGGAGCCTTTCACCAGCGTGGAAGTGAGCGCCGAGGGAGAGCGTACGCCAACCCATCCCACGGTGTTCACCTCCATCAAAATTGTGTACCGCGTCGGAGGCAAAGTCTCGGCCAAGGCCGTGGAGGATGCGGTTCGCCTCTCCGAGGAGAAGTACTGTTCCGTATCCGCCATGCTGAGCAAAACCGCCAAGATCACCTACCAGATCGAGTACGTGTAGCAGCGATATCCCGCAGGCAGCGGTGCGGGGCGGGATTTCCCGGACGCAGAGAAGCAGTACAATCGCCAATTGGCAATCGACAATCGCAAATCCTATCGCGGCTATGTGTATATCGCCTGCGCCACGTTCTGCTGGGCGGTGGCTGCGACTTTGGGCCGGGCAGCGTTTACCGGCCGATTGCTTCCCGCGGGACGCGTCCTCCGGCCGATTGATCCGCTGATTCTTTCCCAGAGCCGCACGACTTTCGCATTTGTGGTTTGCCTTCCCGGGCTGATCGTGACGCGAGGAGCACGCGGCCTGCGTATGCCGGGCCGCGATATCGTCAAGGTTTTCGCTCTTGGAATTCTGGGTGTGGCGGCTTCGAATTACTTCTACTACCTCGCCATCCAGAGAACCAACGTCGCGACCGCCATCGTGGTGCAGTACACAGCGCCGGTGTGGGTGCTGCTTTACATGGCGGTTCGCGGACTGCAGAAGGCGACGCTTCCCCGGATCGCGGCGGTGGCTTTGGCGCTGATCGGCATCGCTTTGCTGATCGGCATCTTGCGTCCTGGAGGATTGCGACTTGATGTGATCGGCGTGGGAGCGGCCATGCTCGCGGCCTTTTCCTTCGCTTTTTACAACGTTGGCGGGCACAGCCTTCTCGCCCGCTATGACCACTGGATTGTCCTGCTCTACACCACGCTGGCGGCGTCACTGCTTTGGCTGGTTTTGAATCCTCCCTGGAAGATTGCGGAGGCGCACTATTCATCGGGCCAGTGGCTTTTTCTGCTGGTGTTCTCTCTTCTCTCGGCGCTGGTGCCGTTTGCTTTTTACTTTGCCGGCTTGCGCTATCTGGAGCCGACACGCGCCATCGTTGTGAGCTGCCTGGAGCCGGTATTTTCCATCGCGCTGGCGGCGATTGTTCTGGGCGAGACGCTTCGCTTGCTGCAGACGATAGGGATTGTGCTGGTGCTGGCGGCAGTGGTCGTGGTGCAGATGCCGGACCCCAAAACCAGGGAAGCGATCCCGCCGATGGAGATTCTGGATTGAGTCGCCACAGGTTTTCTTTGCGTTCTTTGCGGTTAAATTAACCGCAAAGGTCGCAAAGAACGCAAAGGATTCAGAAGTCTCGGGAAAGCTATTCCAATTCCCGCCCTCGGGTTTCAGGCAACTGGGTCGCCGCCAGCAAAGACAGAAAATACGCCGCCGCGCATAGAAAGAATGCCCAGCTCAGTCCCTTGACCTGCCCGACCCGCCCGATCACGTAGGGCGCGACCGAACTCAGCGTGCGGGCGCCGTTGTACGTGAAGCCCAGTGCGCGAGCCCGAAGCTGGGTGGGAAAAATCTCGCTGCCGATAATGCCCGAGCCGGAAAATACCCCGGTGCCGAAGAACGCGACGAGGGTGCCGACAATCAGCACCTCCCACGGCTGCCGCACAATCGCATAGAGCGGAACGATGACGGTGGCCGCGGCGAGATAGGCGAGGAATGCATTGCGCCTGCCTACGCGATCGGCCACCCACCCGAAGCTCGCGTAGCCGGGAAACATGCCGAACAGGTTCAGGATTACCAGCAGCGTGGTCGTCCCCATTACGCCGAAGCCGCGCCCGCCCTGTTCCACGGGCAGAGAAAGATAAGGCGGCATCCAGGTAAACAGCCCCCACCACGCCGACATGGCGAGGAAGTTCATCAGCAGCAGCGCAACTGTGTGCTTCACGTACGGCGGCTGGAAAATGCGGAGGAAGCTATCGCGCTCATATTTTTTTTGCGCGTCGGCCACGCGCTGCGATTCCTGCGCCAGGCGGTGATGCTCCTGCCACATCTCCGATTCCGGCACCCCGCGCCGCATCCACAGCACAACCATCGCCGGCAGAATGCCCACGAAAAACACCATGCGCCAGTCGGCGTAGTGCAGCACGACGCCCGCCACCAGCGCCGCGATGGCATAGCCGATGGCCCACGAACTCTGCACGATGGAGATGGCCTTGGCGCGCAGTTCGGTCGGCCAGGTCTCAGCAACCAGCGTGGCCCCGGTGTTCCATTCCCCACCCATGCCCAGGCCCAGCACGAAGCGAAACATCGCCAGCGAGACAATCGAGCGAGAAAGCCCCGAACCGAACGAGCACAGCGAGTAAGTGAGAATGCTGAACATCAGCGCCCGCTTGCGTCCGATGCGGTCCGCGATAAAGCCGAACATCACGCCGCCGATGCCGGAGGCCAGAAGCGTCAAAGTCTGCAGCAGGCCGGAAGTCGCCTTGCTCATGCCCAGGTCGCGCATGATGTGGGTGAGCACCAGGGCGTAGAGCATTGCGTCGAAGGCGTCGAGCATCCAGCCCAGGGCGGCGGCGATCAGGGTGCGGCGCTGTGCGGGAGTGATTTGGGAGAGTAGATGGCTTCGAGCCATGGGCAACGATTGTCAAGGCTCGGGGGATGATTGGCAATCAGAAAGTCTGAGTACGGTTGGCGCGGGCAGGCCTGTCCGCGAAAGACAGGGAGCTAATCGAACGAAGCGGGGGCTGCGGTCGTGCGGAACCGAGAAGACTGCAGATTCCTCGCTTCGCTCGGAATGACAAAATGTTTGGGTGAAAGACAAAACGGAATCGGAATGACAAAATGGCGAGTGTCAGTGAGGAGCAGTCCTCACCCGAATAATTCCGCCAACTCCTGCGGCGTATCCAGCACCACATCCGGGGGCGCAATCTGCAGCGTGTGCGGCGCGAAGCCGTAAGTTACGCCGCAAGTCCACAGCCCGGCATTGCGACCGGTCGTTATATCAATCGCGGAATCGCCGACGATGAGCGTCTCGTCCGGGTTCGCGCCAGCTTCCTTCAGAATGCTGCGCGCGCCCTCGGGATCGGGCTTCTTGGTGGGGAAGCTGTTGCCGCCGTAAACGCTGCCGAAGAATTCGCCCAATCCCAGGGCTTCCACGATCCCGCGCGAGGGGTTCACCGGCTTGTTGGAAAGAACAGCCATGGTGCGGGGGGTGCCGTTGGCAGAGCTGCGAATGGCGGCGAGGGCTTCCCTCACGCCCTCGTACACGTGAGTGTGGTCGAGCTTATGCACGCGATAATAGGAAAGAAAATATTCGAGGGCGCGAGTGAAAACACTTTCATCCTGCGGATCTCCCAAGGCCCGCCGCACCAGCATGGGCGCCCCATCACCGACGTAGGACGCCACCACGTCTCCCGCAAGCTCCGGCCGCTGCAGATGGCGCAGCATGGCGTTGACGGAATGAATCAGGTCCAGGCGCGAGTCAATCAGCGTGCCATCCAGATCGAAGATCAGCAGCTTGACGTGATGAGGGTCGAAATGGCGATGAAAGCGAATCATGGATACAGTTCAGAATAGCATCCAGCACTCAGCAGCCGGCACTCAGCGCTGCAGGGCAGCGGCCCCAACCCGCACCCACCCTTGGGTGGTGGCATTAGTAACTATGTTTCCTGCCTAAATGCTGAGTGCCGAATGCTGCATGCTGATTTACAATAGCCCCTGCTGTTGGCTCTAAAACCCGTGACCAGGGCATTGGATGGCGACCTCCAAAACCGACCTTAAACCGTCTGCAGTCGCCGAAAGCATCCAGAAGCGGGGAAAGCACTACCAGGGCCTTACCTCGCAGCAACTCATCGAGATATACCGCGTCATGTACACGGCGCGGCGGGTGGATGACCGCGAAATCCTGCTCAAACGCCAACAGAAGATTTATTTCCAGATTTCCGGGGCCGGCCACGAAGCTGTGGGCGCAGCCGCCGGCCTGGTGCTGAAGCCCGGCTACGACTGGTTCTTTCCCTACTACCGCGACCGCGCGCTCTGCCTGGCGCTGGGCGTCACGCCCTACGAAATGCTGCTGCAAAGCGTGGGTGCGGCCGATGATCCCAGTTCCGGCGGTCGGCAGATGCCTTCGCACTGGAGCTATCCGCGGCTCAATATCGTTACCCAGTCCTCCTGCACGGGCACGCAGATTCTGCACGCCGTAGGCTGCTCCGAAACCCCGCGCTACCTGATCGCTCACCCCGGAGCGGCCGATAAAGTGCCCGGCGACTACCGCGAGTTCAAGGAAGTCAACTTCCGCGGTGATGAAATCACCTATGTTTCGCTGGGCGACGGCACCACCAGCGAGGGCGAGTTCTGGGAGTCTCTGAATGTGGCCTCCAACCGCAAACTGCCGCTGCTGTTCGTGGTGCAGGACAACGAGTATGCGATCTCCGTGCCGGTGGAGGTGCAAACTGCCGGGGGCAATATTTCTCACCTGGTCAATGGCTTCCCCAACTTTCATTTCGAGGAGATCGACGGCACCGATCCGGTGGAAAGCTACGCGGCCTTCAAGCGCTCCGCCGCGCACTGCCGCGCGGGAGACGGTCCGGCGTTCATCCACGCGCACGTGATCCGGCCGTATTCGCACTCGCTCTCCGATGACGAGCGCCTCTATCGCCCCGAGGCCGAGCGCCAGAAAGATCAGGCGCACGATCCGGTGCCGCGCATGCAGATGTTCCTGATCCGCGAGGGCATTCTGGACGAAAAGGGCATCAACCAACTGGAGAAGGAAGTCGATGACGCCATGCAGGAAGCCGCCGACAAGGCGCTGGCTGCGGCTCCGGCGCACGATTCGGTCATGCACTATCTCTACTCCCCGGACGTTGATCCCACTTCCGCCGCTTTCGCCACCGAACCGGCGGCGGGCAATCACGACCACGGTGCGGAAGGCAAGAAGCAGGCGCCTAAAACCATGGCCGAACTGATCAATGCCACGCTGCGCGACGAAATGCGGCGCGATCCGCGCATCGTGATCTTCGGCGAAGACGTGGCCGATTGCAGCCGCGAGCAGTATCTGGAACAAAAACTCATCAAAGGCAAGGGCGGCGTTTTCAAGCTCACTGCCGGCCTGCAGAGCGAGTTCGGTACCGACCGCGTATTCAATTCGCCGCTGGCCGAAGCCAGCATCATC
>DATJXG010000032.1:0-3566 GCA_035500455.1 Terriglobales bacterium
GAACACATCGACAAAGTGATTGAGATTGATCAGTCGCCGATTGGCCGCACCCCACGCTCCAACCCAGCCACCTACACCGGCGTTTTCTCGCAAATCCGTGACATTTTCGCCATGCTTCCCGAGTCCCGTGAGCGCGGCTACAAGCCGGGCCGCTTCAGCTTCAACGTCAAGGGAGGCCGCTGCGAAGCATGCCAGGGCGATGGCCTGAAGCGAATTGAAATGAACTTCCTGCCCGATGTCTACGTCACCTGCGACGTTTGCCGCGGCCGCCGCTATAACCAGGAGACGCTCCAGGTCAAATACAAGGGCCACTCCATCGCCGACATACTCGAATCTACTGTTGAGGACGCGGTCGACATACTCGAAAACATCCCCCTGATCCAATCCAAGCTGCGCACCCTGGTTGACGTTGGTCTGGGATACATCCACCTCGGCCAATCGTCCACTACTCTTTCCGGCGGTGAAGCCCAGCGCATCAAGCTAGCCCGGGAACTCAGCAAGCGCCAGACCGGGCGCACCTTCTATATCCTCGATGAACCAACCACGGGCCTGCACTGGGAAGATGTGCGTCATCTCCTGGATGTGCTCGAACGACTCGTCGACCTGGGGAATACCGTGCTCGTAATTGAACATCATCTCGATGTAATTAAGTGTGCCGACTATCTGATTGACCTTGGCCCGGAAGGCGGCGAGGAAGGCGGCAAGGTAGTGGCCACGGGCAGTCCCGAAGAAGTGATGGAGGTTCGTGCCAGCCACACCGCGCACGCCCTTCGGCGCCTCCTGCGGCCCGGTCGAGTCGCATAATGGAATACCCGGATCGCCAGGAGGCCTTTTGGGGTTACCGGGATGTGGCGCTCGTTGCAAGTATCACGTTCGTGTGTTATTTCGGGCTTTCGCTAATTGGCGCCATTCTGCTGAAAACGTTTCCCGCCCTCAAGCACCACGAGGCGGCTCTCATTGTTCCTCTGCAGTTCTTTACATACGGGGCTGTTTACTTAGGTCTCTCGTTCACCTTCGTCATCCGGCATGGGCGGCCCACGCTAGAATCCCTCGCCTGGCGCCGCAGCCGCATTTCCCTTTGGATTCCCATTCTCTCTGGCCTTGCGTTGCCTTTTGTCCTTTCAGCGATCCTCGCGCCCTTTCATCCGCCCACGGTCTCCACGCCTTTTGACAAGTTCTTCACCTCTCGAATCTGGTTTGGCGTGCTGGGTGTCATCGCGGTCACGATTGGGCCTTGGATGGAAGAACTGCTCTTCCGTGGATTCCTTCAGCCACTTCTTTCTCGCTCTTTGGGCGTCCTTGCCGGAGTCTCGCTTACCGGCCTGCTCTTCGGTCTGCTGCACGCGCCGGAGTATCAGTTTGCCTGGCAGTACGCGGCGGCGGTATCGCTCGCCGGTGTAGCCTTTGGCGCGATCCGTGCCTGGTCCGGCTCTACTATCGCTTCCACGTTCATGCACGGCGCCTTCAATTTGGTCATGTTCTGCGGAATGCTGGCCAAGGGCAAGTTTTGACCTGGCACTTTTCTCGCAGCGCTAGCCGAAGTTCGTCACGAGAACATGGATTTAAGCAAAGTTGGGGCTTGCGAATGGGATAAGTGTTTTGGCTCCAATTGCGGCGTGGGCGGAAGTCGATGTAGTGTAGACCAACCCTCTTGAAGGGATTCGAGTCTCATGACAAGATCGGGCCAGAATGTTTCTGCGGCCGAACCGGCGGAGCAAAGACGGCAAGGACCACGCCTACTGGTCGCTGGTGGAGACAGTCCGCACGCCCGATGGACCCCGGCAGAAAACGCTGTGCTATCTGGGCGAGTTGAACAGTTCGGCGCAGGCGCGCTGGCTGAGGACGATCGAGGTCTTCAACGAGCGGGGCGAGGCGCAGCAACTGAAACTGTTTCCTTCGCACGTGGAGCCGCCGGCGGATGATCCGCAAGTGGCACGGGTGCTGCTGAACAAGGTGCGGCTGGAGCGCACGCGGCAGTTCGGCTCCTGCTGGCTCGGTCTGGAGTTG
Organism: Terriglobales bacterium; assembly: GCA_035500455.1. Taxonomy (GTDB): domain Bacteria; phylum Acidobacteriota; class Terriglobia; order Terriglobales; family Acidobacteriaceae; genus DATJXG01. Next base: position 2,008 of record DATJXG010000032.1, read on the forward strand.
TGGAGACGTCTGGAACTGGATCGTTTCTTCGAAGCGGCGGTGGATGAGCAGGAGGCGGATGTGGCTTGGTCGCGCGTGGCCGCGGTGCTGGCCATCAACCGGCTGTGCGCGCCCGGCAGCGAGTTGGCGATTGAAGGGCGTTGGTATCCCTCCACGGCGCTGGATGATTTGTTGGGAATCGAAGCAGGCAAGCTCAATGACACGCGATTGTACCGCTGCCTGGACCGGATTCTGCCGCATAAGACGAAGCTGGAGCGGCATCTCAAGCAGCGCTACGGCGAGCTATTCAGCGCCGAGTTCGACGTGCTGCTGTACGATCTGACCAGCACCTATGTAGAAGGTGCGGCGGAGAAGAATGCGATGATGCGGCGCGGCTACTCGCGCGATCATCGCCCCGACTGCGAACAGATGGTGATCGCACTGATCGTCAACAGCGAGGGCTTCCCGTTCAGCTACGAGACCTTCGATGGCAATCGCGCCGATGTTTCGACCATGGAGACGATGCTGCGCATGGTGGAACGCAAGTACGGAAAAGCGCGGCGCATTTGGGTGATGGATCGCGGCATCGTGAGCGAGGAGAATCTGGCGGCGATTCGCAAACGCGGTGGCCAGTACCTGGTGGGCACGCCGCGCAGCCAGATGAAGCAGTTTGAAGCAGAGCTGCTGAAAGACGACTGGATTCAGGTGCGGCCCGAGGTGGAAGTCAAGAAGGTGGCGATTCCGCAGGGCGAGGAGACGTTCATTTTGTGCCGCACCAGCGGCCGCAAGGAAAAGGAGAAGGCCATCCGGAACCGGTTTTCCAGCCGCATGGAGGATGCTCTCCAACGTCTGGCGAAAACCATCGAGACCGGTCGGCTGAAAGACCGCCACAAAATGGAGCGGCGATTGGGGCGGATACAAGCCAGCCATCCGCAGGTGAACGATCTTTACCAGGTCGGTCTGCGGGACACGCCCGAGGGCGTTCGTCTCCACTGGGCGATCAAAGAAGATCGCCAGGTCTGGCGCGGACTGCGGGAAGGCGCTTACCTGCTCCGTACCAATCTCCAGGTCGGTACCGCGGAAGAGTTCTGGTCCCGGTACATGCAGTTGACCGAGGCAGAGGCATCGTTCCGCGCGCTCAAAAGCGAGTTGTCCATCCGGCCCTTGTTCCATCAACTGGAGTCGCGCGTCAAGGCCCACGTGATGGTGGCCTTTCTCGGCTATGCCCTGTGGGTGACGCTCAAGCATTTGCTGAAGCGCCGCCCGGCGATCGTCCCGCAACCATCCAGCAGCGGAGTCAACAACGCCCAGCCGATATCAGCGATGAAGGCGCTCGCCCTGCTCTCCACTTTGCAGAGCGCCGACATTGTCCTACCCACCACCGACGGCCGCGAGATCCGTCTGCGGCGCATCACCGAACCGACCGCCGAGCAGAAATCGCTCCTAAAGCAACTGGGGCTCAGCCTCCCCGAGAGGTTCGAACTTCATCGCAAATGTAGTGTAGACTCGGCGATTGCCTGAACTCATTCTCAATGACTTAGGTGCCTCTTGGCCCCCGTCGTGACGAACTTCGGCTAGGT
>DATJXG010000033.1:0-5368 GCA_035500455.1 Terriglobales bacterium
TGTTCTTCGATGTCTCCGGCATCTCCTCTCCCATGGCGGGAGCGACCGTTTACCTGACCGGCGTCAACAACAGCAAAGGCGACGAACTCCTCTACTTCGAAATCCCCCTGGAGAAGTACCTGAACGCCAAGCCCTAAACGAACCGTGTAGGGACGGGGCTTTGCCCCGTCCCCGCGAGCGAAGCGAGGCCGGGGAACAGACTCCAAACGCTCGAAAAACGCATACGTAACCTTCCGTCAGATTTCCTACCCATAAGCTCGCTTCGCTCGCCGGACGGGGCAAGCCCCGTCCCTGCACGATCACTTATAATCTCAGACTATGGCCACCCTCTCAGACTCAACGGTAGCGGCCCGCGCCAAGTATGAGCCGGTGATCGGCCTCGAGGTCCACGTCCAGCTCCTCACCGCCACAAAAATCTTCTGCTCCTGCTCCACCCGCTTCGGCGCGCCGCCCAACACCAACGTCTGCCCGGTCTGCCTGGGATTGCCAGGGGCGCTGCCGGTTCTTAATAAGCGAGCGGTGGAGTTTGCCACGCTGGCTGCCACAGCGCTCGACTGCCGCATCAACGAAACTTCGATCTTCGCCCGCAAAAATTATTTTTACCCCGACCTGCCCAAGGGCTACCAGATTTCGCAGTACGACAAACCGCTGGCGGAACATGGCGCAATCGAAATCAAGACTGCCGGCGGGGCGAAGAAAATCGGCATCACCCGCGTGCACCTCGAAGAAGATGCCGGCAAGAGCCTGCACGAAGGCTTCCTCGACGCCGCAGAAAAAACCGCCATCGATCTCAACCGCAGCGGCGTACCGCTGATCGAAATCGTCAGCGAGCCTGATATCGCTACGCCCGACGAAGCTTACGAGTACCTCACCCGCCTGAAAGAAATCATCCTCTACACCGGCGTGAGCGATTGCAACATGGAGGAAGGCAGCCTGCGCTGCGATGCCAACGTTAGCGTCCGCCCGCGCGGGCAAAAAGAGTTCGGCACCAAAACCGAAATCAAGAACGTGAACTCGTTCCGCTTCATTCGCGAAGCGCTGATTTATGAAATTGAGCGCCAGGTGGACGTAATCGAGTCCGGCGGGAAGATCACGCAGGAAACTCGTCTGTATAACTCCAACGAAGGCAAGACCTACAGCATGCGCTCCAAAGAGCAGGCGCATGACTACCGTTACTTCCCCGAGCCTGATCTGCTGCCGCTGGTGGTGGACGAAAAGTGGCAGGCGGAAATCCGCAGGATGCTGCCCGAACTGCCCGAGGCGAGACGCAAGCGCATGATCAGCGACTATGGCATTAACGAGCAGGACGCACGCACTTTGACGCTCACCAAGTCACTGGCCGACCAGTTCGAAGAAGCCGCCAAAGCCGCGAAGAACCCGAAGCGGGTTGCGAATCTCGTGCAAAGCGAACTGATGGGCCGCCTCAAGGCGAAGGGTCTGGAGATCGAGCAGTCGCCGGTCACGATGAAAGGCGTGGCCGAATCGGCCGATCTGGTGGAAAGCGGCGCCATCTCCGGCAAGATGCTGAAGGACCTCTACGACCTCAGCTTCGAGCGCGGAAAAGATTTTCCCGTGGTATACGAAGAAGAAGGACGCCCGCAGCAGTCCAGCGATACGTCAGCACTCGAAAAAATCGCCGACGAAATCATCGCCGCCAATCCCAAGCAAGCCGAGCAATACCGCGCCGGCAAGAAAAGCGTGATCGGCTTCTTCGTTGGCCAGGTGATGAAAGCCTCCAAAGGCCAAGCCAATCCGCAGCTGGTAAACGAAGTCCTGACCAAAAAGCTGGAAGGCTGAAACAAACCGTGTGGGACGGGCTTGCCCCGTCCCGCGAGCGAAGCGAGCCCAATCACCGCGAAGTTCGCAGCGCGAAAAATTTAGACTCAAGAACTTCGGTTGCCCCTGGACAAGCTTGGTGCCGAGCGAACGCATAAAGCCTCCAACCGCATTTCCCCCCGGCTCGCTTCGGCTTGCACGACGGGGCAAGCCCCGTCGCTACACGGTCCGTGCGGATGCCACACGGTCCGTTGGTCACTACGAGCCAGTGCCTTCGGTCATCTGCGGGCCCAGGATGCGTCCCTGTAAAATGCTGTGTTATGGGCTTTCTGCAGTCTATGCGGAGCGCGTCTAAGAAGTGGAAGCTGGACCGCATCATCAGCATCGCCACGCTGCTTACGTCTGTCGCCGCGCTGGTATTGGTGCTGAAGCGGCCGGCGCCTGTGGCCGCCCCGCAGACTCCCGCTCAGGCTGCGGCCAACGCGCAGTCGTTTCAGGAAAAGCTCAACCAGCTGGAGCAGGCGCCGGCGCAGGCGCCGATGCAGCCGGGAGTGGATGCTGTCCAGAGTTCTGCCCCGCAGACCGCCGATGCGAGTGCGATGCCGTCAGCGGGTGCGGAGGCGAAGCCGGCGGCTGTCTCGCCGAGTCAGGTGCACTTAACCTCAGACGAGGTCAGCGCGGCCCTGGCGCAGGCTGCAGGCGCGCTCTCCGGCGGCGGACTCACCTCGGGCGCCGGTGCCGACCTCGGAGCGATGCCCAACATCCTCGACCAGCAGGTCAGTTTCGACGGGGACCAGGTGCACGGCCAGTTTCTCACCACCATCGCCGGCAAGAATGTGTGGATCACGGTCTCGGGCCACCTCGGCTCCAAAGACGGCTATGCTACTTTCGATCCTACAGAATTCAAAGTCGGCGATCTGAACATTCCCGTGTCGCTGGTGAACGACGCCCTGCAAAAGCGCCTCGCCGAACAACGCGGCCAACTGAAGCTTCCCGATAACGTTGGCGGGCTGAAGGTGGAGAACGGGGAACTGGTGCTGACGCAGAAGTGATTGTTGATTGATGATCGCTGATTGTTGATTGAAAAACCGCACTGGCCGCGGCGCGCAATCATCAATCAGTAATCATCAATCATCAATGCCCTACTGCGGCGTTCCCTCAAACAGCGGCCACAGCTGATCCCCAATCACCCGGTACACCGCGAAAGACTTTCCCTGGTCGGAGACTCGCCGGAACAGCAGATCGCCGCGGCCGTCGCCATCGGCATCCACTGCGTCGATCAGTTCGTAGCGCGACACCACGTCGAGGTGCTGGTCGTCGGTGATCTGGGAGAGCACCTTGTGAAGGTCGCCGTAGATGTCGGAGCGCGCGACCAGGGTGATGAGGTACCCATTGGGCGGTGTCTTCGCATGGGGCAGGGTGGCCCGGGCGCTCAGCACCAGGACTGGCTCGTTGCTGCTGGTGAGATCGAAGACGCGCAGCTGGACATCTTCAAAATTGGGCTGTGGCGCGGCGGCCGCGCGGGCCGGCCTCTTCGCCGGCTTGGATGCAGGTTCCGTCGAACTCGCGGCGGTCCCCGCGGCCTTGGCCCACAATTCCTTGGCCGCCAGCGCCAGAACTTTCTTGCGCAGAGTTTGTTCTTCGTCGGGTTTCATCTCGTAGGCGAAGGAGCGCGGCTCGGGCCCTCCGGCGTCGGAGATCGCGGGAATGATGCGCACGTTGCCCGCGGGGGTCGCGGCAGGGGCAGCGTTCTTGTTCGCCGTCGTTTTGACGGGAGTGGGCAGGAGCACGTCTGGCTCACCCGAGTCGTCATCGGTTGGCGGCGGAATGCCGCGCCGTAGCCTCGGCCGGTTGGGATCATCCGGGGGCTGGGACGAACTCGCCGAGCTTGCCTTTTGCTCGTCAGGACGCTTGAGTACGGGCCGGTCAGAATCTGGCTGCGATTCGGATCCGCTCGAACTGGCGGAGTCGTCTTGCGAGTGGGGCCGTATCAGCACGGGCCGGTCGGAATCCTGAGGCTTGGATTCGGCAGGAGCAGAGGAACTCGCCGTGCCCGAACTCCCGGATGCGGGCGCGCCTGTTGACGGCGCCGGCGCCGCTGCAGGCTTTTCGTTCCCGGGACGCTTGAGCTTGGGCGGGCCTTCGTCGTCATCCATGCGAGGCTTTGTCGCGACATGCTTTTTCTTCGGCGGGGCAGCGGAGGGGACCTGGAGCTTGCCGGCTCCGATCCAGGTGTCGTTAGCCCCGTGCAAGGCTCCGGTCACGGTGAACAATCCTACGGACTTGCCGGTCTGCTCCGCCTCGTAAACGGTTTGGGCGTCGAGCGCCATGGGGACTGGCGAGGCTTTGTAGGCGCCGGCGTCATAGAACTCGCCGTCCACCATGATCGCGATGGGGATCAGGTGGCCTCGGCCGTTGGGCGCAAGTTCGAGCAGTCCGAGCGCGCGTGGGCCTTTGGAGACTGTGGGGCGGCCGAACTGCGCCGCTGCAATTGCCGCCAGCAGAAGCAGAATTGCCAGGATGACGCCCCGGCGGGCGCTGCGGTATAACGATGGGGAAGGAGAAGCTGCCATGGGACTCGCCGTTCACCTTAATGATAAAGCCCCGGAGTTTTCTTTGCCTGACCAGGACGGTAAAGAAGTGTCACTGAAGGATTATCGCGGCAAATATGTGGTGCTCTATTTCTATCCCCGGGCAGATACGCCGGGCTGCACCATCGAGGCCTGCGAGTTTCGCGACTCGTACAAGAAGGTCGAATACATCGGCGCGGTGGTACTGGGGGTCTCGCCCGACCAGCCCAAGGCGCTGAAGAAATTTGAAGAGAAGTATGGCCTGCCCTTCACCTTGCTGGGCGATGCGGATAAGAGAGTCTGCAATGCCTACGGTGTGATCCAGGAGAAGAACATGTATGGCAAGAAGGTGATGGGCGTGGCGCGCACTACGTTCATCATCGGGCCGGAGGGCAAGGTGGTTCATATCTTCGAGAAGGTAAAACCGCAGGGCCATGCGGACGAGGTACTGGAGTATCTCAAGGGCGCAATGAAGGGCGCGGCTTAGAGGCTCGTGCAGGAACAGGGCTTGCCCCGTCCCGGCCGGGCGCAGCGCGTGATTTCCACGAATGTTCCACGTGGAACATAGTGTCTAGACAGATTTGTCATGACATGTAACGCACTTGTTTTCTGCTGATTATGGTCCTTTTGACGTGGGGGCTTGGGCCGGAAAAACCTTAAATCGCCGAGGGCGCTGAGGCAATGCCGCTGAGGGCGCTGAGACATCGCGATCTCAGCCGGTTTTGACTGCTTTGGCGGGTTTCGGGCGGGGTCGCCTCGCTTTGCTCGGCGGGACGGGGCAAGCCCCGTCCCTACGCGAGTTTTGGGTTTCTTCAGCGGGTTGTGGTGAAGGTTAGGGCGGTTTCGGCGGGGATCACGGCTTCTTCTTTTCCTGTGGCTGCGGCTACGCCGGTTCCGGCTCCTGCGCCGGCGAGGCCGCCGATGGCTGCGCCCTTGCCTCCGCCGGCCAATGCGCCGATCAGAGTTCCGGCGGCCGCGCCTCCTCCGATTTTCTCCAGGTTGCCCTTTTTGTGGCTCTTGCC
>DATJXG010000034.1:0-6704 GCA_035500455.1 Terriglobales bacterium
TCGATGTGTGCCGAAGGGCCGAGAAAGATGACGGCGTCCGCTGGTTGTTTGGCGGTCGTTTCCTGCCTGGCGAGGGCGGCCAGCAGTTCGGTGGAGGTGTGCTTCTGCAGCGCGCGGTAGGAAACGGTTCCAAGTTCGAGCTGTTGCAGCGCCTGGGAAAGCTCTCCAAAGGCATTCCGGTCGAAATGCTCTTTGCGCAAAATTTCCCGCTGCTGGTCAAGGTTGAAGGCCACCAGGCGCACCGAACGGCAGGGTGTCTGGCGTAGCAAAGAAGCCAATGACTGCAGAAGCAATGCCCGGTCCCAGGTGTACAGCTTGCCTTCATTGGGATCCATGGTGGCGGCGTCCAGCAGAAGGGTGAGGCGCAGGCCTTTGGCCGCCAGCTTCCCGTCCCAGGGAAGCACAACAGTAGGCAGGACCGTGCCCGGGGGAATCGCGGGAGTGATTGCCCGCTCGCTCTTTTTACGTGCCACATGAACATCCCAGCGGCTGAGATTGCGGCGATTCTGGCCGTCACTCAGCAGCACTTCTACGCGGTAATCGCCTTCCCCCACGGAAAATGCGCCGCCGAACCAGAATTCCGACCGGCGGAGCTTCTGAATCTTGACCCCCGGGCGCATCTCCTCGGGCAGGCGCGGCGGGGTGTAGGTTTCCTCCAGCAGCACCGGCTCGCCGCCTTGCGGAGTCACCCGGGTATAGACGTGCAGGTCGGCAGTTTGGTCCAGGAAGTCCGAAAGATTGCAGAAGAAGGCATAGCCCACGTTGAAGCGGAAAGCGAAGTCGAAGGCGGGGCCGCGGAGCCTGGCAGTACATTTCATCGGCCCGCCAGGCGGCTGGCTGTCGAACATCTGATTGAACACGGCAAAGCCTTCGGAAGCGATGGGCACCTGGGCGCTTGCCGGAACCAGGCTTGCCGGGACCAGGAAGGCCAGCCAACATACGAGGGTGAGTCGCCTGCGCACGATGAAACCCGCTATGCAATTGTGATTCTACCAAGCCTTTGGGGATTGTGAATCGCCAGGCGCAAAGGGCGGAACCGGGCGTCCGGCGCGGGGACCCGGCCGGCCGGGCAAGGGCGGACCCATCCGCAAAGCACGCAGGAACTACATTCTGACCCATCCACAGCATTCTGGGTTATACTGCGCTGAAATCCAGTTCCTCCGGGGATGCAATCATGTCTGTGAAAATGGATGAAGAGGTTGGGGCCCAGGTTCCCGCCGACGATTTTCAGGCGTTGGAAGAGAAAGTTTATCGCACCATTGAACTGTACAAGTCGGCGCGCGAAGCGCGCGCCGCCGCCGAGCGTGACGTGCACCGCCTGCGCGAGCAACTGGAAGAGCGCGAAGAGGAAGTCGAAACCATGCGCCGCGAGATGGTGCGCCTGCGCAAGGAACGCGAAGACATTCGCGGGCGCGTGGAAAAGATGCTGCAGCAGATCGAAACCCTGGCCGAAGAACAAGCCGCGAGCTAGCGCCGCAAACCGGCGACAGGGAGCACAAGCCATGTCAATCGCTGCCAAACCGCACACCCTTAAAGAAGCAGGCGCCGGCAGTGTGCGGGTGGAGATCTTCGATCAAGCCTACAACCTGCGGGGCTCAGACGCCGAGTACATTCTGAAACTCGCCGAGTACGTGGACGGCAAGATGCGAGCCGTAGCCGACCAGACGAAAACCGTGGACACGGCACGTCTTGCCGTGCTGGCGGCGCTGAATATCGCCGACGAGTACCACTTGCTCAAGCGCGGCCAGGATACCGGCCCGGTGGACTACCTCAAGCGGGCGCATCGCCTCTCCCATGCTTTGGATGAGGTTCTGCACGAAAACCGCCGCACGGGATGACCGCTGCTGGGCTTTCAAACGCCTTCGGAGTTGACGTCTAAACCTTCCTTTGTTCATCCAAACCAGGCACTATCCTCTGCGCGACTTCCGCGGGTCTCTGTAATATGCTCGCAACGCTGATGTTCCCCAGGACAAGCCAATGCGTGCCGTAGTCCAGCGCGTGAGCCGCGCCCAGGTGTCGGTGGGGCAGGAAGTCACCGGCCGAATCGCCGCGGGGTTGCTGGTTCTGCTGGGAGTCGGAACCGGCGACACCGAAGCCGACGCCGCTTATCTGGCCGAAAAAGTAGTTGGGCTGCGCGTCTTCGGAGGTAAAAGCGGCGGGGGCAAAAGCGGCGAAGACGAAGGCGGAAAGATGAACCGCTCCGTACTCGACGTCGGCGGCGCTGTGCTGGCGGTTTCCCAGTTCACACTCTATGGAGATGTGCGGCGGGGAAAGCGTCCCTCATTCGACGCCGCCGCTCCGCCCGAGCCTGCCCGCGCCCTCTATGAATACTTCGTGCAGCGAATTCGCACAGCCGGCGTTCGCTGCGAAACCGGGCGCTTCCAGGAGATGATGCAGGTGGAACTGGTGAACGATGGGCCGGTCACCATCCTGCTGGATTCCAGGAAAGCGTTCTGAATGCAGGCGCGCGCGTCCCCGCGCGTGCGGAAGGGGAACGTGATTTGCGGTTTGAATTCCGCGGTTTGAACTGCGGAATGACGGACGCGCGGGCGGGACACGGGGACGCCCGCGCCTACATTCGAGGCATTTAGGTCACCACCATGTCGGCCAGCCGAAACGCTTCCACGCAGGCGCGGACGTCGTGGGTCCGCACGATGTGCGCGCCTTTGAATACCAGCGCCACCTCGGCGCCCAATGTTCCGTAAATGCGGTCCGCGATGGCAGCGTCCTTGCCATTGCGCGCCAGCGCGCGCCCCACGAAAGACTTGCGCGAGACCCCGGCCAGCAGCGGATAGCGCAACTGCTGGAATTCATCGAAGCGCTTGAGCAGGGGATAGTTCTCCTCGAAGTTCTTGCCGAAGCCGAAGCCGGGATCGAGCGCGATGCGGTCCCGCTTCATGCCGGCCATGAGGGCGGCATCGGTCCACTCGCGCAGCTCGCGCTTGGCCAGGGTCACGATGTCGGCCACCGGCGGCAACGTGCGCCATTCTTCGGGACGCCCGCGGGCGTGCATCAGTACGGCGCCGCACTTGAGTTCAGCTAGCAGTTTGCGCATGAGCGGGTCCCAGCGGAAGCCGCTGATGTCGTTGACGATCTCCGCCCCGGCGTGCACCGCGGCGCGGACCACCCCGGTTTTGTACGTGTCCACAGAGATGACCGCGTTCGGCTGTTTCTGCTTCAGCGCGGTGATCACCGGGATCACACGCTCCAATTCTTCCTTCTCCGTGACCGTGGCCTTGCCCGCCTTGCCCGATCCCGCGCCGCCTGAGCGGGCGCCGGGACGGGTGGATTCCCCGCCGATATCGATTATGTCGGCGCCGTCGTTGAGCATCTTCAGGGCGTGCTCCAGGGCGCGGTCGCGGTCGAGGTACTGGCCGCCATCGGAAAAAGAATCAGGCGTCACATTGAGCACGCCCATCACCAGGGTTCGCTTGCCCAGGTGCAGCACGCGGGAGCCGAGATTCCATTCGAAGACGGGACGCATTGAGGGAATTCTAAATGGAGCGCCGAAAACGCCAATCCGGCATTGCACGCCGGGGAACCGGAGTGCCCTGTTACCAATGCTACAATCATGTGGGTTTTATGCGCTGGTTACGTGCGTCACGCGCGGTCATCTTCCTGCTTCTGTTGCTGGCGGCCCAGCTGCAGGCGGCTCCGAAGAAGTCGTTGGAAGCGCGGGTCAACGCCGTACTTTCTAGTCCCGATTTGGGGCGCGGCTTCTGGGGCATCGACGTTGTTTCTCTCGCCAGCGGCAAGGTGCTCTATCAGCACGACGCCGAAAAGCTGTTTACCCCCGCCTCCAATACCAAGCTATTTACCACCGCCGCCGCCCTGGAGCTGATCGGTCCCAACTATCAGTTCCGCACTACGCTCGAAACTAACGGCGCTTTCGACAAGTATGGCCGCCTGACGGGCGACCTGGTGCTGGTGGGCCGCGGCGACCCAAATCTTTCCGGGCGCGAGCTGCCCTATTCCCTCCACACCCAGCGCAATGACCACCCCATCCAGGTGCTGGAAGAGTTGGCCGATGAGCTGGTGAAAAAGGGCGTGAAATATGTGGACGGCGACATCGTCGCCGACGATTCCTATTTCGCCTTTGAGCGCTACGGCGAAGGCTGGAGCCAGGACGATCTGGTGTGGGCCGACGGCGCGCCGGTTTCGGCGCTCACCATCAACGACAACGTCGTGTTCGTAAACATTCTGCCCGCGGATCGCGTGGGGGAGCGGGCCTTTGTCAGCATCACCCCGTTCGCCGACTACTTCCGCATCGACAACCGCATCCTGACGACTCCCGTGGGCACCAGCCGGAAAATCTATATCAACCGCGAGCCCGGCTCGACCGTGCTGACGCTGTGGGGCAACGTGCCGCTCGACGATGCCGGCGCCAATGAAGCCCTGGCGATTGAAGATCCGGCGGAGTTTGCCGCCCATCTCTTCCGCGAGTTGCTGGAGGCGCGCGGCATTGTCGTTTACGGCCGGCAGCGGACCCGGCATACCGAACTGGCGAGCCTTTCCACCTTCACCACCACGGTCGTGGCCTCAGCCAACGGCGGCGATGCCTCTCCCCGCAGCATGCAGAACCAGCAACTGGTGCTGGCCAGTTACGAATCGAAACCCCTGATCGAAGACGTGCGGGTGATCAACAAGGTGAGCCAGAACCTGCACGCAGAAATTCTGCTGCGCCTGCTGGGCCGCGAGAAAGGCACGGCGGGCACGGTGGAAGGCGGACTCGAGGTGCTGCGCGGCTTTCTCAACAAGGCCGAGGTTCCTCCCGACCAGTACGTTTTTTACGATGGTTCCGGCCTTTCACGCCAGAACCTCGTCACTCCGAACGCCGTAGTGCAACTGCTGCGTTATGCCGCCGCCCAACCCTGGGGCGATAGCTTCCGCGATACGCTTCCCGTCGCAGGGGTCGATGGCTCACTTTCCGAGCGCTTCAAAAACGGAAACCTGCAAGGGCGGGTCCACGCCAAGACCGGCGCGCTGGGCGGAGTGAAGACTCTCTCCGGCTATGCCACCACCGACCGCGGCGAACAGATCGCGTTTTCCATTCTGACCAACAATTTCAGCCTTCCCGGTAAGCGGGTCACCGACGCCATCGACGACGTGGTGGCGGCCATCGTGAACGACGGGCCGGCAAAGAAGTAGGGGCCGGGAAAGAGCGCGTGGGGCGCTGGCCGAATCTCGCCTCGTGGAAGGTTTGCCGGGGGGAGGCCGGCGCTACGGCCTTGGCATGCGCTTGGCCTGGCGCAGCGCTCCGATGGCCGCGGGGCCGGTGCCGGTAGGCGGCTTGCGCATTCCCTGCAGCAGATCGCGCAGCACCACGGCGTTGTTGTGCTGCTGGTCCTTGGAAGCGAAGAGTAGCGTGAGTTGTTTTCGCTTTGTAGCCAACACGTAGAGTTTTTCCAGGCTGGCCAGGGCTGCCGGTTGGGCTAATTCCTTGAGGTAGCGCTTACGGAATTGCGGCCACACTTCCGGACGGGCGTGCAACCACTGCCGCAGGCCGTCGGAAGGCGCCAGATCGCGCAGCCAGGAATGCAGGGCAGCGGCCTCTTTCCGCAGCCCCCGCGGCCACAGGCGGTCCACCAGCACACGGGCGCCGTCGGCGCGTAGCGGCTTTTCATATACGCGCTTCACTGCAACGTTCATGGAACTAGCCTAATATTGTACGGCGGAATCAGAAATGATGCCGAGCGCCGCCCTCGTAAGAACATGTCAACATCCAGAACTGCAATCCATCGACAACCGAAAATCGGCAATTGGCAATCGCTCCTGCTCTGCCTCCTGGCGCTCGCGCTCTCGGCCTGCAACGCCGAGCGCCGCAAGAGCGACGCCGAACTCGGCCTCAACCCGCAGCAGGCGGCCGGACGCCGCGTCTACGACGACCAGTGCCAGCGCTGCCACGAGGCTTACTCTTCCAGCGACAAGAACGGACCCAGCCTGAAGGGCATGTTCAAGCGCCCCTATCTCGCAAGCAGCGGCCTGCCCGCCAATGACGAACGCGTGAACGAAATTATTCTTTACGGCCGCTCCAAGATGCCCGGCTATGCCCAGGCGCTCTCTCAGCAGCAGGTGAAAGACCTGCTGGCGTACCTGCGTACCTTGTGAGCGGTGGATTCGCGCGTTTGCTCCGCCCGAAGTTTCTCAAAGACAGCGCACTTCCGGCGCCTACCTTTCCATGAGACGATGGAATCAGTCGCATGATCCAGCTCGCTTCTGCCGGAAAACGCTACGGCCACAAACTGCTCTTCGAGGGCGCCAGCTGGCTGATCACGCCCAAGGACCGCGTCGGCCTGGTGGGCGCGAACGGCAGCGGCAAAACCACGCTGATGAAAGTCCTGGCCGGCCTGGAAACCCTCGACTACGGCACCCACAGCGTGGCCAAAGGCACCAGCGCCGGCTACCTGCCGCAGGACGGCCTGTCGCTCTCCGGCCGCAGCGTTTTCGCCGAGTGCCTTTCCGTTTTTGCCGAGCTGCAGGCCATGGAGAAAGAACTGGAAGAGCTGACCGGCCGCATGTCAGAACTGGACCACGCGTCGCCCGAATATGAGCAGGTAGCCGAGCGCTATCACAAGATTCAGCACGAGTTCGTCACCCGCGAGGGATACAGCATCGAGGCCAAAGTCGGCACGGTCTTAGGGGGGTTGGGATTCAGTAAAGAAGACTGGGCGCGCCAGACCGAGGAATTCTCCGGCGGCTGGCAA
>DATJXG010000035.1:0-11253 GCA_035500455.1 Terriglobales bacterium
GTGTTCAAGGCTGATCCGCAGTTTGTCGATCGCTTCAGGAGAGTGCATCCCGACATGGATTTTGGCACGACCTTCGAGCAGTTCGAAAAAGTGCGCACCATGGTCGGCATCCAGCTGTTCTCAGCCGTGGACATAGTGACAGCATCGAAATAGGGATCGCGGATTATCGAGGGCGGCAGAAGGGTATTTGCAACTCGAGGGGGGGCGAGCTTCGCCTCCCCCGAGGACAGCTTTTCTGGAGCTTTGTGCAGTTTATAGCGGGACTTATTTTTTGGCGGTGTCGCTCGGCTCAGCCTCGATGGTGACTTCCACCTGGGCGCCTTGCTTCAGGCCGACTTCGTTGCCGTCTTCATCGGTGAGGCTATTTTCGATGCGTATCTCCTTATAGAAATCTTCCGCGCCCTCGACCGCGATCTGGGCTTTCTCCGGCATGCTGGGATGCGGCGGCTTGATGATCTTCTCCACCGTCCCGGGTAGAGTGATACTCGGGTTTTCCCCGGAATTGGGCTGGTTTGTGCTCACGGTGCCTTTGAAATGATGTGAAATCGAATTCTACCAGACAGAGCAAGATTTCTCGCAATTTTGCCGCTCGCGGGCGAGGGCGCACTTGCTTGCGGGAATTCGCGGGCGGGGCGCCCGCGCCACACTCGTTACTCCGGGTATGGAGTACCTGCCTGGCTGATGCGGATCCAGTGGTCGGTAAAGGTGGTGTGGGTGCCTGGCACCTCGAGCTTCGGCATGTGGCAGGTCACGCAATTTTGCGTGGCCACTTTGCAGGCAACCGCGCGGTGCGCTCCGGAGGGGCGGGCGCCTTTGCGTACGTGGCATTGCAGGCATTTCGGGTCGTATGATTGCGGGTCGTCGCGCACGATTTGAACGTGGGGATCGTGGCAGGCCGGGCAAGTGAGGCGGGCATCGCCTTTGCCCCAGCACTTGCTTTTTTCCAAGCGGTAAGGCTGCAGGCGCACATTGATGATGCCGGCTCTGGACAATCCGGACAGCACCACGTCGGCGGGTGTTCGGTGGCAGGCGCCGCAGAAATCCACCAGATCCATAGGAGCAAGTTTTGCGGGATTCAGAATCGTTTCCTTGTTGTCCTGCGGATCCAGAGTTCTGGCCAGGACGTGTTCCGCGCCGGGGCCGTGGCAGGCTTCGCAGGTCACGCCGGGGATGGCTTGCTCGGGGGCGAAGCGGTTCCCCGTGGTGGAGGCTGTGAAGTGGCAGCCAAAACACTGCTGTATTCCCCCCGGCGACACGAATCCCCCAACTGCTGTTTCCAGGGTTTTCGGTTCCATGTGGCCGGTGGTAGTGTCGAGGGTTTGCAGACGCCGGTAGAAGCTGAGCTGGCTTTCGTAGAACTTTCCAGCGTCGCGATAGATGTAGGTTTGCCCGAAGCTGGCGTCTCCCAGCGCCCACTCAAGATTTTTGGTGGTGTTTTCTTTACCGTCGCTGACTGATAAGAGGGCTTTCCCGTCTTTGGTCATCAGATCGTATGCATACCGGCCCTTTTGCACGACGAGATCCGGATGGCTCTTCAGCTGGCTGGAATCGGCGGGACGTACCGCGGCGTGCGCCATGGAAGTGGCAAATTGCGTAGCGGCTTTCTCCTGATGACATCTCGCGCAGGTCGCGCTCCCCACGTACTGCTTGAAGTCTGAAGAACCGGTGGTCGGCCACCAGGGCGTGGATTCGACGCGAATGTCGGTGGGCACCGAGGCCCGGGCGGCGGCCGGTTGCTTCCGCGCAGAACCGGCGAAAGCACCGCCTGCGGCGAGAACAAGGGCGACGAAAATCAAGATGACGTAATTCGTTCGCGCGGGATGCCCGAGCCGGGTCACGGACGATTGGGTCCCATCGAGCCGGGGTGTGAGGGCAGAAGGCTTCGCATGAAGAGGCGTCACGGCAACGCAACCAAAGGAGCGATTGCCATTCTACAGTCCCGGCAGACGGTCTGCCGAGCCTGGTGGATGTCCTGATGGGGAGGCATTGGCGATTCGAGTTGGTGTCGCCTGCGGCTCGCCGGCTTTTGTGGGACGCTTCACACCCACGCGAGCAGCGCAAAAGCGCAGGAGAAAAACTTCTCTATCTTCAAGGATGCTTCTGCTGAAACTTTACTTTCCTCACCGGAAATTTCACAATCTTCGCAAGTTCTGATTGACTCCGCCGCAGCGCTTTACTATAGTCGCGCGAAAGGTAGCAAGGCCGCCTTTAATCCCAACAATTAAGGATGTCGCTTTTCGAATGGACTCCAAGCGCTGGACGTGTGCCCTAGTGTGTGCCCTGCTGTTGTCTTCGACAGCCGCGTGGTCCGCGAGCAGCAAATATACTCACCTGGAAGACTCCACACTGGTGGACAACGGCGTGGTCGGCTGGGGCTCATGCGTCATCTGCGCCGGAGGCAGCAGCATCCTTGCCACCATCGCCAGCTCTCCCTTTCAGACTTCGCCTTCGAAGGACGGCTCCAGCCGCGACTTTCTCATCAGCGGCAACCCCTACAGCAACGGCCTGTGGTGGTACAAGGTCGGCCCTAACGACGCCGCCACCACTTTCACCTTCGATTTCTGGCTCAATGTCGCCGCCAATACCCAGGCCGCGCAGGCCATGGAATTCGACACCTTCCAGTTCATCAGCGGCCGCGAATATATGTTCGGCACCCAGTGCGATTACGCTTCCGGGACCTGGGACCTGTGGAACGCCGGCACGCTGAAGTGGGCGCACAGCAAGATTGCCTGCAAGAAATTCGCTGCCAACACCTGGTATCACATCACGCTGGCCTTCCACCGCACCACGTCTGACAATGCCCAGCATTACGACAGTTTGACCATCGTCCAGTACAAGGCCAATGGCAAAGTCGCTTCCAACAACACCTACAATTTCAAGACTACCTACGCTTCGCAATTTACTCCTCCGGGCTGGGGCGACGATCTGGGAGTGCAGTTCCAGATGGACATTGGCGGCACCGGCGCCACCATGCAGGAATGGGTTGACCAGGTAACGCTCACCGCGAAGTGAAGGGGCGCGAGAATTCTCGTGATGTACGTTTGCGTCCTTTGCGAACTTTGCGGTGACTAACTAACCGCGAAGCTCGCGAAGGACGCAAAGAAAAGCAGAAGCCTAGTTCTCCTGGCATTCGGGCAAAGGCTGAAGGAGGAACCGCATCTCAACAAAGGGTTCCAATCGTTCACTTCCAGGAGGCACCATGGCGATCTACACCACACTAGGAGCGTACCGCTTCCCCAATCCTGAGGACGCAGTTCACGACATTCGCGGTTCCAAGATTTACGGATTGAACGACGAGAAGCTGGGAGAAATCGACGACGTCATCTTCGACCAGGCCACCGGAGTCATCACCTTCGCCGTGGTGGACACGGGCGGCTGGCTCAAGAGCCACAAGTTCGTTGTGCCGCAGGAGAACATCCACCAGTCGCTGGTGCATGAGCGTGCGTTCCAGGTAGAACTGACCAAGAAACAGATCGAGAGTTTTCCGCCTTACGACGAATCTCACGTGGCTGACGCAAATCGTTGGGAGGATTATGAACGCCGCTATCGCTCCCATTGGGCCAACGGCCCGATCATGCACCGCGACGCTACCGACCGCAATATCACCCCCACCACCAAGCAGCAGCTCGATGCAGGCTCCGGCAGCCTTCCCAGCACCGAGGAAGAAGACACCTCGCCGGTGACTCCAATGCGAACCGAAGCATCTTTGAACGTGGACCCGAGCGGGCCCTCCCTGCACTGGACCACCTTCGAAGACAGGCTCCGCCTGCGCCGCGAAGAAGTGCTGGAATCTTCCCTGCGCCTTGCCAAGGAGAGACAGAGGCCGACGCTGGACGAGGTAAAGCAGAAAAAGGCGAGCTGACACAGCGGGCTGACGCTGGAAAGCTAAACCGCCCCAAAAATCTCAGGCAACCGTGTGCCTCCCCAGGCCATCGAACCAGCCCCTTGGACCAGTGCAAGTCAACCGGCCCAGGGGGCACCGTTTTGTGCCGCCCTGGTCCTGAAAAGCTTGGGAGGTAGTATGCGTACTGGGCGCTTTCTCCGCTCGTTCCTGCCCGTTTTCGTTGTGCTTTTTCTCACTCTCATTCCAGTTATTGCTTTCGCGCAGTATGGAGCCAGCCTCGAGGGAACTATCCTGGATAAAACCGGCGCGGCCGTTCCAGCGGCGAAGGTGACGGCGACCAACCAGGCCACGGGCGTCAGCCGCCAGGTGGTGGCCAGCGGGGCCGGCTACTATCGCATCTCCAGCCTGGCGCCGGGTCTGTACACGGTGGATGTGGAGGCCGGCAGCTTCAAGAAGGAAACCACCCGCGACGTGGAGGTAAGAGCCGAGGCCGTGCGCGGGCTCGACGTTACCCTGCAGCCCGGCACGGCGCAGGAGTCGGTCACAGTAACCGCGAACGTGGGTGGATTGCAGACCGAGAACGCCAGCGTCGCCGGCAGCATCAGTTCGCAGCAGATCGTGAACCTGCCGGAATATGGCCGCGATCCCTATGAGCTGCTGCGGCTTTCTCCCGGGGTTTTTGCCGACGCCGCCCGCCAGGGCAACGGCAATTCTCTGGCGATTCCCCAGCAGGTCGGCCCCGGCGGCTCTAACAGCGAGATTTTCCAGACCGAAAACCAGGTGCAGGCCATCGCCGACGGCCAGCGGGTTTCGGCCAACAATTTTCTGCTCGATGGAGTGAGCGTCAACAGCCTGGAGTGGGGCGGCGCCGCGGTACTGACGCCCAACGAGGAATCGGTGCAGGAAGTATCAGTCGCGGCCAACAGCTATTCGGCGCAGGATGGCCGCAACTCCGGCGCGCAGGTGAAGGTCATCTCCAAAAACGGCACCAACAATCTGCATGGCAGCCTCTTCTTCAAGATCAACGACAAAGGGCTCAACGCCTTCAATAAATTCTACGGACCGACCAACGTAGCCCTGACACAAATTACCTGCGAGACTGGCACGTCCAGCGAGTTCACAATTACGGCCAGCCATTGTCCCGACCGTGCCGATCAGCGATACCGCGACTACGCCGGCAGTTTAGGCGGGCCGATTATCAAAAACCGGCTCTTCTTTTTCTTTTCCTACGAAGGCGTCCGGCTCAACAACACCGTGCCGGTGCGCTCGGTGACCCTGGAGACGCCCCAATTCGAGCAGTACGTGGTGAGCGCGAATCCCGGCAGCATCGCCGCGCAGATTTTCAGCACGCCCGGAATTGCGCCGCGCATCTCCACGGTTGTTCCTAACTCCGAAGTGGATTGCTGCTCTTTGATCCCCAATTACGGCCTGGGCCGGTGGTACCCGGCGGGCAATCAGATCGGACAGGCGATCGGCAACGGCCCCGACGGCATCCCGGATTGGGGCATCTTCGATCTCACCGAGCCCAACTCCAGCAGCGGCAATCAGTACGATGGCCGCATCGATTACACCCAGGGTAACAATCAGTTTTTCGCCAGCACCTATATCGTGCGGCTCAATAACTTCAACGGCGGGCAAAGGCCGATCGACGACATCACGCTGACGCCCAACAACTATGTCGGCACCTTCGGCTGGACGCGCACCATCACCCCGACCATGCTGAATGAACTGCGCGCCAATTTCACCCGCTATGATTACGATCAAACCCAGCCCGTGGGCCAGACCAATTTCGGCATTCCGCAGATTCGCCTGTTTGATTTCGACATCGGAGGGTTCAACTCCAACGATAACCTGATCGGAATCGCCCAGAATTCAACTACGCCGGGAGCGCTCGCCCAGAATACCTACGCGCTGGCGGAAACCTTCACCTGGATCCACCATCAGCACGCTTTCAAATTCGGCGTGGAAGCCAGCCGGCAACAGAACAACAACGATCAGCCCGGCGCCGAGCGTCCGCAGTATCAATTCCGCGGCTTGCTGAACCTGGCCAATGATGCCTGCTGCTTCTACGAGCAGGTGCAGGTCGATCCCACGGGCGGCGCGGTGAACGGCCAGCGCTACTTCCACACCGCCGATTACGCCGTGTTCGCGCAGGATGACTGGAAGGTGCGGCCGACTTTGACTCTCAACCTCGGCGTCCGCTGGGAATACTTCTCCCCCCTTACCGAGGCGCATGACGTTCTGAGCAATTACGTCTTCGGCTCCGAGGGATTCATCAACGGCTCAGTCTGCGGCCCTATCGCGCCCCTCGCCGCATGTCACAATGGCAACCAACTTTACCAGCCCGACTATAACAACGTTGCCCCGCGCGTCGGCTTTGCCTGGAGCCCCGGGAAGTTCGACAGCAAAATCGTATTCCGCGGCGGATTCGGCATCCTCTTCAACCGCAACGCCGACGTTGTGTTCGACAACATTCGGCAGGACACGCCGTTTACCGCTCTGGCCACGGCCTGCTGCTTCTTCGATCCCGGCCCCATCGTGGGCGCCCCGGCGGGATCCAATATCCTCTATTCGCTGGGAGCCAGTGCCCAGGCGAACAGTTACCCGGTCAATCCCGCGTTCTCCAACGGCGTGGCCCCGGATGGCGCGCTGTGCGCCGACTCCGGCTGCACCACCACGAATCCGGTCTCACTGTTCGGGGCATTGCCGAATGAGCCGAATCCTTACGTTTACGTCTTCTCATACCAGACCGAAGTGCAACTTCCGCAGAATCTGGTGTTCACTATCGGATACCAGGGAAGCCGCAGCCGCAAACTGGTGCGCACCATCGATCTGAACCGCTTCAACCCCGGCGACACCTTTGACGGCACACAGGACAAATTTCAGAACGATGGCTCCAACGGCCAGCCCTGCAGCCCGACCAACCCCACCTGCTCCGCCCCGCACGCCACCGGCAACAGCCGCTTTGAGAACCTCTATTTCCCGCTTCCCGATGTCAACGCCAGCTACGACGCCCTGGTCGCGAGCGCCAGCCGCAAGTGGGACAAGGGTTTCCAGGTGGACGCCAACTACACCTGGAGCCACGCCATCGACACCGCGTCCTACGAAATCGGCTACCAGCAGACCGACCCCAGCAATGAGCTGCTCAATCGCGCCAGCTCCGACTTCGACATCCGCCACAACTTCGTGCTCGACGCGCTGTGGGAGTTGCCGTTCTATAAGGGTCGCCACAACTTTGCCGGCGCAGCCCTGGGCGGCTGGACGATTACCGGCATCGTCAGCGCCCACACTGGTTTTCCCTTTTCCGCGCTGATCGGCTCATGCAACACCAACGCCGACCGCAACGGCGACGGCTACTGTCCCGACTTGCCCTTCGCCTACAACGGCGGCGTCATCCAGAGCCCGAGCAAACAGCAATGGATCAACGGAGTGTTCCCCAACCCCTCGGCCGAGTTCGACACCACCACTCTCGGCCCCGGCTGCCGCTGCCGCAACATCTTCACCGGCCCCGGCTACACTTCCGTGGATGTGACTCTGGGCAAGGACTTCCTGCTTCCCCACGTGGCTTTTCTGGGAGAAGGCTCGAAGCTGGCCATTCGCGCCAACCTGTTCAACGTCTTCAATATTCTGAATCTGTCGCCGCTGATTCCCGCCAGCGCGCCAACGGACATCATCAATACCGGCAGCTTCGGGCGCGCCTCGGACGGGCTGGCAGGGAGAGTGATCGAATTTCAGGCGCGATTGAGCTTTTAACTGGCGGGACCGGAAAGAAAGACACACACTCGGTGCCGGGAAGTATGAAGGGAGTGTTATTGCATGCCGTCATAATCTGCCATAATATGACGGCATGGCTATGGCCTCGTTAAACATATCTCTCCCTCAGGCTTTGAAGAAATACGTCGAGGGGCAAGTATCCTCTGGTGACTGGGGTACACCCAGCGAATATGTTCGGGAACTAATCCGCCGTGACAAAGAGCGGCGCCTGGGACAACTCGAACAAGAACTGGTGAAGGCCGCGAGAGGCGCAAGCATCGAAGTCCCCATCACCGCCCTGCGCAGGAAACGCCTCATTCAGTCCTCGCGCGCTCGAGTGCGGTGATCCACGGGGCCCGCGATCTGGAGAATCTACTCTGACTTTGCCCCCGCTACCACAGCAGCTTCACTCCCAACTGGACATGCCGCGAACCGCCTGAGCCGACTACGGGGTTCGAGGCCGCAACGTCGGGCGTCGATTTCACCACCCCCAGCGTATTGATGCCGAACACAGGGTCGGAAACATCCGTGCCCATGGTGTACAGGCTGTCGTAGTTGGGATGGTTCAGAATGTTAAAGAACTCGCCGCGCAACTGCAGGCGGACGCTCTCGGAAATCTTCCACTGCTTGGCCAGCGACATATCCAGGTTGGCATACGCCGGCCCACGGAAGATATTCCGCCGCATGTTGCCGAAGGTTCCGTAGGCGGGCGGAGTGATCACCGCGCTCCCCGAAACGAAGCAGCCCCAGTAGTCGAGATCGGGGTTGCGGCTCTGGGCCGCGCACTTCGCGTTGCCGGTGGCGTCGCTGCCGGAGAGATAAGTGATTTGCTTGTTGGGATCGTTCGTCCAGTGTACGTCATTGGGGTTGCCGGAAAAATCCCAACGGTCCAGGAACTCGCCCGAGTAACTGATGTCGTCGTAGGAGTCGTACATGCTCCAAGGCTCGCCGGTCTGGAGGTTGACGATGCTGGTGAGCTGCCATCCCTCGCCAAGCTGCAAGGGAGCATGGAGATGCGGCAGCTCGTAGCTCATGGAAAAGGTGAAGCGGTGACGAATATCGTAGTCGCCATTGCCCCACTCCGGCGCAAAGGTGCGGTTGTCTTGCGGGTAAGCGCCGCGGTTGCTGGTGCCGTTGTCCAAAGCATGAGACCACGTGTAACCAGCCAGGAAGTTCAGACCGCGGAAGGCCCGCTGCGTGAGCGTGACTTGCAGGCCGTTGTAGAAGGAGCTGCCCAGGTTTTCCATCTCGTTGGCATACCCGACCCAATCCAGGCAGGGCCCGGCGCCGGAGGCGCAGTTGAGAACCAGGGGACGCGTGTCTTGCCGGCAGCCGTGGTAACTGTCATCGCCGTTGTTGTAGCAGTTGAAGCTCAGCATGGGATCGGACTGGTTAATGTCGCGGTGGCTGAACAGCTTGATGCCGCGGTTGGCCACATAAGCGACCTGCAGCGAAGTGGACCGGCTCAACGCCTGCTGCAAATTTAAATTCCACGTAGCGACGTAGGGAGTGGCCAGGTGATAAGGAACGCCGAAGACGTCGCAGGGGTCGCCGATATCGCAAGGCGTGGTGGCAGCCGCCGCAAACAGCGGCGTCCCCGCCTGCCATGCCGTGCTCAGCGCCACCGGATCATCCAATTCGCGCTGCACCAACGTCATGTTGCCGTTGCCCGGCGTTACTCCCGGCAGGCCGCTGGGATTTTCGTTCAGCCCGCCGCGATCGATGAATTCGCGAATCGTAGGCTGCTCATAGATAATCGCGCCGCCGGCGCGCAGCACCGTCTTCCCCGTGCCGAAAACATCCCATGCCACCCCAAGGCGGGGAGACACGTTGTTCCAGTCGGTGGCGTAGGGCGAGCCAACTCCCTTTCCCACCTGGATCAGGCCGCCCTGGCTGGGGAGGAAGTTGGCAATCTGATCGTTGGCATCCTTGATGGGAAGCGAAATATCGTAGCGCAGCCCCAGGTTCAGGGTGAGTCTTGGAGTAATCCGCCAGTCATCGGCCAGGAATGCGCCAAAGGCCGACATTGTGACGTTGCGGTTTATATCGCCGGTAAGAATCTGCGCGTAGCCGTCGTCGCCAAAGTTCCCCTGCAGGAAATTCACCAGCGCGGGCTCGTCCTCGCTGTCGGTGAAAACCAGGCGTCCCCTGCCCCTGCGGGCACGGAACACATCACTCCCGCCATGGCGGAACTCGCCGCCAAAGCGAATGGTATGCCGCCCGTGGGTGAAGGAAACGTCATCCACCGCCTGGTAGGTGCGCGTCGGGGCGGTAAACAGCGGCCAGCTTGAATTTCCGCCCATCACAAACAGGGAGCCGATATCGATCTCCGGAAAGCCAAGTAGCCGGGAATCCGTCACTCCCGTGTTCAGCCCATAGTCGGCGGCGCTGGTAGTATCGTCGGCGACGTTATCGCTTTGCCAGTAGCGGTTGTAGCCGAAGCGCACTTCATTCACCCAGGACGAATTGGGTGTCCACGTCCAGTTCACTCCCATCACCTGGATCTTGGTGTCGGCGACCGAGAGCCAGTCCGGCCGGATGGGCGCCGTGTCCTCTTCGGTCTGAAAGCTGTTGGCGTAAAAGAATCGCCCGGTGAGGATATTCCTGGCGTTAAGGTGATAATCCGTCTTGGCTACAAAATTATCCTCGCGGTTCTTATTGTTGAAATTGAAATTGATGGCTGCGGGATCGCCCGACGAAACCGTGGAACCGGGGTTGGACAGAAACAAGTCCGCCAACTTCAGGCTCACCGCACTGCAGGCCGCCGGGCATCCGGCCTCGGCCTTGGCGTCGGGCAGGCTCAGCGAGGAATCGCCGATTGCCACGGTCACCGGGCTTTCCACGTCGTACGGGTTCCCTACTTTGTCGCGCACGCCTTCATAGTTGCCGAAGAAAAACCACTTGTCCTTGATGATTGCGCCGCCCGCCGAGGCCCCGAACTGATGCAGCAATAAATCGGAGACCGGCTGGGGTGCGGGGTTGAAGTAGTTGCGCGCGTCGAAGGCGCTGTTGCGGTGGAAGTAGTAGCCCGTGCCATGAAAATCGTTGGTGCCAGACTTGAGGCCGATGTTCACCACCGCGCCCGGCTTCCAGCCGTACTCCGCGCCCTGATTCTCCTGGGTGCTGAATTCCTGAATCGCGTCGAGCGGCAGATGGCTGGCGGGAGTGCCTTCCACGCCGGCGTCATTGATTACGCTCTCGCCGTAGTAGATGTCGTTATCGTCGGTGCCATCCACGATGTAGTTGTTGTCTTCAAAGCGGTTGCCGTTGGTGGTGACGCTGTGGAACCCGCCGCCCGGCGTGCGCTGCATCCCCGGACGCAGCTCCAGCAGGTTCTGAAAATCGCGCCCCTGCAGCGGGAGTTCTGTAATCAGCTTGTTGTTCAGCGACCCGCCCAGGGTGTCGCTGATAATGTCGATGTCGGGCTGCTCTCCGCTTACCTGGACAACCTCCGAAACCGAGCCCGGCACCAGTTGAAAATCCACCGCCACGTTGGCCGCCACTTCCAGGCGGATGCCGCTGTGCTGGACGGTCTTAAACGTGGGGGCGGAGGCGATCACGTCATATAACCCGGGGTTGAGATTCGGCGCCACATATTCGCCGGCGGAGTTTGCCTGCAGCACGCGTTCCGTCCCGGTTTGCGTATTGCGAATCAC